>NZ_CP118574.1:6405625-6740000 GCF_028898845.1 Streptomyces sp. WZ-12
GGGCCGCCGCGAGCAGCGCCGCCGCGGCCACCGCCGCCACCAGCAGGTCGTAGCGGGCGTATGCGGTCGGGCCGAGCAGGGCGACGCCGGCGATCCACACCCAGGCCCCCGCGCGGCGGTGCCCCGGCCGGCGCCCGGCGCGCAGCAGCACCGCCAGCGCCGCCGCGTCCACGGCCAGCAGCAGGGCGAAGAACGCGGTGGCGTACGGGAGGAACGGCAGCAGGCGGGGGGCGAGGATCGGCAGCGCGGCGGCCGGGGGGTACTGCCAGGTGACGTCGTCGAGCGGGAAGGTGCCGGAGGCCAGGACGTCGGCCCAGCCGCGGTAGATCACCGAGACGTCGGTGGTGACGTCCGGGCCGGGGAGCGTCAACACCCCCAGCACGCACAGCAGGAGCAGCGCGCGGGTCGCGGCCCACGTCGCCCAGGCCACCGCGGTCGAGCGGGCGGCCCGGGGGAGTCGGCCGGGGCGGTCCGCCGCCGGGTCCGTCGTCGCGTCCGCCTGGCTGTCGGTGCTCGTCATCGTCACCCCGTCGGTCGTGGTGCCTGCATGATGCCGGGCGGGCGCGACGTCCGCCGGGCAGGCCGGGTGCGGGCGTGGCGGGGCGCGGCGCCCGGGGCGGAGCGGCCACCCGGTACTGTCGGCCCCGGAGCCCTTGGCCGCCCCGCGGCCCGCCCGCCGAGAGACCGCGACCGCCTAAAGAGACCACCGTGCACAAGACCCTCATCGTCACCAACGACTTCCCGCCCCGGCCCGGCGGCATCCAGGCATTCCTGCACAGCATGGCGCTGCGGCTGGACCCGGCCCAGGTCGTCGTCTACGCCTCCACCTGGAAACGGAGCGAGGAGGGCCGGGCGGCCACCGCCGCCTTCGACGCCGAGCAGCCGTTCCCGGTGGTCCGGGACGCCACGACGATGCTGCTGCCGACGCCCCGGGTGACCCGGCGGGCGGTCTCGCTGCTGCGCGAACACGGCTGTTCCTCGGTGTGGTTCGGGGCCGCCGCGCCGCTGGGGCTGATGGCGCCGGCGCTGCGCGCGGCCGGCGCGGAGCGGATCGTGGCGACCACCCACGGCCACGAGGCCGGCTGGGCGCAGCTCCCGGCCGCCCGCCAACTGCTGCGCCGGATCGGCGAGGGCACCGACACCCTCACCTACCTCGGCGAGTACACCCGCTCGCGGATCGCCGCCGCGCTGACCCCGGCCGCCGCCGCCCGCATGGCCCAACTCCCGCCTGGCGTCGACGAGAAGACCTTCCACCCGGGCTCGGGCGGCGACGCGGTACGGGCCCGGCTCGGGCTCGCCGACCGGCCGGTGGTGGCCTGCGTCTCCCGGCTCGTCCCGCGCAAGGGGCAGGACACCCTGATCGAGGCGATGCCGAGGATCCTCGCCGAGGTGCCGGACGCGGTGCTGCTGGTCGTCGGCGGCGGCCCGTACGAGGAGCAACTGCACGCGCTGGCGAGGGAGAAGGGCGTCGCCGACGCGGTCCGCTTCACCGGCGCCGTCCCGTGGGAGGAGCTGCCCGCCCACTACGGCGCGGGCGACGTCTTCGCGATGCCGTGCCGCACCCGGCGCGGTGGCCTGGACGTCGAGGGCCTGGGCATCGTCTACCTGGAGGCGTCCGCCACCGGACTCCCGGTCGTCGCGGGCGACTCGGGCGGCGCCCCCGACGCGGTGCTGGACGGCGAGACCGGCTGGGTGGTGCCCGGTGGCTCCCCGACGGCCGCCGCCGAACGCATCGTCGCCCTCCTCAAGGACCCCGACCTGCGCCGCGCCATGGGCGCCCGCGGCCGCGCCTGGGTGGAGGAGAAGTGGCGCTGGGACCTACTGGCGGAGAGGCTGCGGGAGTTGCTGTAGCCGCACGCCGCGTCCCCGGCCCGGCCCCGGCCCACCGGACACGCCCTAGGCGCGGTAGATCGCCTCGATCTCCTCCGCGAAGTCCTTGGCGACGACGTTCCGCTTCAGCTTCAGCGACGGCGTCACGTGCCCGGACTCCTCGGTGAACTGGGTCGGCAGGATGCGGAACTTGCGGACCGACTCGGCCTTGGAGACCGCCGCGTTGCCGTCGTCGACGGCGCGCTGGACGGCGGCCAACAGCTCGGGGTCGGTGGCGAGTTGGGCGGGCGTGACGTCCGCCGGGCGGCCGTGCTCCTCGGCCCAGCGGGGCAGGAACTCCTCGTCGAGGGTGATCAGCGCGCCGATGAACGGACGGCCGTCGCCGACCACCATGCACTCGGCGATCAGCGCGTGGGCGCGGATGCGGTCCTCGATGACCGCGGGAGCGACGTTCTTGCCGCCCGCGGTGACGAGTATCTCCTTCTTGCGGCCGGTGATGGCGAGGTAGCCGTCCTCGTCGAGGGTGCCGAGGTCGCCGGTGTGGAACCAGCCGTCGGAGAGCGCCTCTTGGGTGGCCGTCGGGTTGTTCCAGTACTCGGTGAAGAGGTGCTCGCCGTGCAGCAGCACCTCGCCGTCGTCGGCGATCCGGACCACCGAGCCGGGCAGCGGTTGCCCGACGGTGCCGATCTTCTGCCGGTCCCAGGGGTTGAACGCGGTGGCCGCGCAGGACTCGGTGAGGCCGTAGCCCTCCAGGGCGGTGAAGCCGATGCCGCGGTAGAAGTGGCCGAGCCGCTCGCCGAGCGGGGCGCCGCCGGAGATGGCGTGGGTGGCCCGGCCGCCCAGCACCGCCCGCAGCTTGCCGTAGACGAGGCGGTCGAAGAGCTTGTAGCGGAGCTTGAGGCCGAAGGAGGCGCCGCCGGGGGTGTCCAGGGCGCGGCTGTAGGCGATCGCGGTCTCGGCGGCCTTGTCGAAGATCTTGCCCTTGCCGTCGGCCTGCGCCTTGGCCCGGGCGCCGTTGTAGACCTTCTCGAAGACCCGGGGGACGCCCAGGATCAGCGTCGGCCGGAAGGAGGCCAGGTCGTCGGTGAGGTGCTTGATGTCCGGCGCGTGGCCCAGCTTGATCGGGGCCATGACGGAGGCGACCTGCACCAGCCGGCCGAAGACGTGCGCGACGGGCAGGAAGAGCAGCACGGAGGAGTGGCCGGTGCGGAAGAGGGGGCGCAGCCGCTCGACGACGTTGCCGCACTCGGCGAAGAAGCTGCGGTGGCTGAGCACGCAGCCCTTGGGGCGGCCGGTGGTGCCGGAGGTGTAGACGATGGTGGCGGGGGAGTCCGCGTCGGCCAGCGCGCTGCGCTCGTCGACCTCCGCGTCGGTGATCCCGTCCCCGGCGGCCCGCAGTCTGGCGATCGCGTCCCGCTCGATCTGCCAGATGTTCGCCAGATCCGGCAGCCGGTCGCGGACCGACTCCACCGTCGCCTCGTGGGCGGGCGTCTCCACCAGGCAGGCCACCGCGCCGGAGTCGCCGAGGATCCACTGGATCTGCTCGGCGGAACTGGTCTCGTATACGGGGACGGTGATGGCGCCCGCGCTCCAGATGGCGAAGTCCAGCAGCGTCCACTCGTAACGGGTGCGCGACATCAGGCCGACCCGGTCGCCGGGCTGGATCCCGGCGGCCATCAGTCCCTTCGCGGCCGCCCGGACCTCGGCGAGGAAGACGGTGGCGGTGACGTCCTCCCAGGCGCCGTTGACCTTCCGCCCCAGGACCGCGACGTCCGGGTGCTGCGCGGCGTTGCGGCGGATCAGGTCCGTCAGATTGCCGTCCGCGGGGACCTCGTACAGGGCCGGAAGGCTGAACTCGCGCAAGACTGCTGCTCCTTGAAAGCGCCGGCGCCACGACGCTGTGTGCGCACCGGCTGCGGTCCATGATCATGCGGGGGATTGGACGGCCCGGACGTTACCCATCGGTAGTGCGTTGGGATAGGGGGTTACGGCCAGATGTTCGATGCGTCACATGCTGGGGACACGTCATGGGGACTGCACGCGCAGACTAGACCAGCCCAGAGGTGACCCGAAAGTAACCGCGGGGCCGGCACCGGCCTCCCGCCGCCGCCCGACGCGATCTAGGGTGACGCCATGCGCGTGCATGTGGTCAGTGACGTCCATGGCAACAGTCGGGACCTGGCGGCGGCCGGGGACGGGGCCGACGCCCTGGTCTGCCTCGGCGACCTGGTCCTCTTCCTCGACTACGCGGACCACTCGCGCGGCATCTTCCCCGACCTCTTCGGCGCCGCCAACGCCGACGCCCTGGTCGCACTGCGCACCGCCCGCCGCTTCGACGAGGCCCGCGCGCTGGGCCGCCGGCTCTGGGCCGAGTTGGACGCGAGCGGCGCCAGCCGGGAGGAGGTCATCGAGGCCGCGGTCCGCCGCCAGTACACCGACCTCTTCGCCGCCTTCCCCACCCCGACCTACGCCACCTTCGGCAACGTCGACATGCCGCGGCTCTGGCCCGAGTACGCCGGGCCCGGCACCACCGTCCTCGACGGCGAGCGGGTGGAGATCGGCGGCCGGGTCTTCGGGTTCGTCGGCGGCGGGCTGACCACCCCGATGCGGACGCCCTACGAGATCGGCGACGAGGAGTACGCCGCCAAGGTCGAGGCGCTCGGCGAGGTGGACGTGCTGTGCACCCACATCCCGCCGGACGTCCCCGAGCTCTGCTACGACACCGTCGCCCGCCGCTTCGAGCGGGGCAGCGCCGCCCTGTTGGACGCCATCCGCACCACCCGGCCGCGCTACGCCCTCTTCGGCCACGTCCATCAGCCGCTCGCCCACCGGGTGCGGATCGGCGGTACGGAATGCGTCAATGTCGGGCACTTCAACGCGACCGGCACCCCCTACGTGCTGGAGTGGTGAGCCCGTCGCGGCGGCCCGCTGGTGTCGGTCCGTCCCCCGCCGCGCGGTAGCCTTCAGCAGCAGCGACACCGTTGGGAACGGGGTCTTCCCCGCAGGGTCGGCGGACCGGCATGAATCGGTATGGAGGAGTCACGGCGATGGCCGAACACACCAGCTCGAACATCACGATCGAGGCGGCACCGGCCGAGGTGATGGGAGTGATCGCCGACTTCGACCGCTATCCGGAGTGGACCGGAGAGGTCAAGGAGGCCGAGATCCTCGCCAGCGACGACCGGGGCCGCGCGGAGAAGGTGCGCCTGGTGCTGGACGCCGGCGCCATCAAGGACGACCACACCCTCGCCTACACCTGGACCGGCGAGGACGAGGTGAGCTGGTCGCTGGTGAAGTCGCAGATGCTGCGCGTCCTGGACGGGTCCTACCGGCTCGCCGCGCTGGACGGCGGCGCCCGCACCGAGGTCACCTACCAGCTCACCGTCGACGTCAAGATCCCGATGCTCGGGATGATCAAGCGCAAGGCCGAGAAGGTCATCATCGACCGGGCGCTGGCCGGCCTGAAGAAGCGCGTGGAGGGCGACCCCGCGACGTCCGCCGCCGCCCCCGCCGACGAGGCCGAGAAGCACTGAGCGTGCGGACCGTCCTCGTCACCGGCCCCGGCGGCGCGGGCCGCACCACGCTCGCCGCCGCGACCGCCCTGGCCGGTGCCCGCCGGGGCGCCCGGACCCTCCTGCTCACCACCCAGGCGAGCGCCCCGGAGGTGGTCCTCGACGCCCGCCCGGGCACCGCCGAACCGACCGAGATAGCCGGGGCCCCCGGCCTCTACGCCCGCCGGATCGACCCCGCGGACCGCTTCCGCCAGGAGTTCCTCGCCTTCCAGGAGCGCGCCGGCGCCGCCCTCGACCTGCTCGGCGCGGCCCCCCTCGACGAGGACGAACTGACCGAACTCCCCGGCTCCGAGTCCTTCGCGCTGCTGCACGCGCTGCGCGCCGCGCACGCCTCGGGCGACTGGGAGCTGCTGGTCGTCGACGCGCCACCGGCCGCCGAAACGATCCGGCTGCTGGCCCTGCCCGCGCAGGTCCGCCGCTACCTCCGCCGCCTGCTGCCGCCCGAGCGCCAGGCCGCCCGCGCGCTGCGCCCGGTGCTCGCCCAGCTCGCCGGCGTCCCCATGCCGGCCCAGAAACTGTACGAGGCCGCCGAGCGCTGGGAGGACGAACTCGCCGCCGTCCAGCGGGTGGTGGACGCCCCCGGCACCTCCGTGCGGCTGGTCACCGACGCCGGCCCGGTCGCCACCGCCACCCTGCGCGCGCTGCGCGTCGGGCTCGCGCTGCACGGCCGCCGCACCGACGGCGTCCTGGTCAACCGGCTGCTCCCGGTCGGCTCCGCCGACCCCTTCCTGGCCGGCCTCGCAGGCGGCCAACAGACCGCCCTCAAGGCGCTGCGCGAGGAGTTCCCCGACGTCCCGGTGCACGAGGTCCCGCACCTGGGCCGCGACCCGCAGGGCGTGGCGGAGCTCGGCGCGCTGCTGCCCGCGCCCGCCGAGCACGTCACGGAGCCGGCCGCCGCGCCCGCCGACCCCTGGACCGTCGAGGACCGGCTGGCCACGGACGGCATCCTCGTCTGGCGGGTACCGCTGCCCGGCGCCCGACGGGACGGCCTGGGCCTGGTGCGCCGCGGCGACGAGATCGTGGTGACCGTCGGCCGCTTCCGGCGGATCAGGACGCTGCCCTCGGCGCTGCGCCGCTGCACCGTCTCCGGCGCCGCGCTGCGCGACGGCGCCCTGGAGATCCGCTTCACCCCGGACCCGGGACTGTGGCCGCGGAGCGCGCCGAGCGACTGAAGTGGGCACCCCCGTTCGGGTAACGTCGTAAGCGGTCACCGCCCCGCGGTGCCCGCACCGCAGCGCACCGTCCCGGTCCGCACCGTCCGAGGAGCCCACGGAGCCCGCCATGAGTGATGCCACCGAGCGTCCCGCCGACCACAGCGCCGCGCCGGACGCCGACGCCTGGGAGACGGCCTGCGCCGAGGACCTCGCCGCGGAGCAGGCCCGCCGCCGGGCCGCCTACGGCCCCCCGCCGGGCAGCGCCGCTGACGAGCTGCGCAAGCTGGCCGAGGCGGTCACCGACAAGCTGGCCGGCATCCAACTGCCCGGCGCGCTCGGCGGGATGGCCGCCAGTGGCGCGGTGGGCGGGCTGCTGCGACAGGCCAAGGCGGCCGTCGAGCCGGTCATCGAGCGCAACCCCGACGTCTTCGACCACCTCGCCGCGGCCGGCTCCGAACTCCTCGCCGCCTACCGCTCGGCGGTCGAGGGCAGCGAGCGTCGCTGGACCCGCGAGGCGCGCACCGACGAGGGCTCCGGGGGACGGTCCGACGATCCGCGCGACGACGGCCCGTCCGGCACCGAACGCATCGACCTCGACTGACGCTCCCCCCGCCTCCGGTACCGTGGGTCACGGCGGGGTTCGAGCGAAAACTGAGGGACACATGGGACTCACCATCGGCGTTGACATCGGCGGCACGAAGATCGCGGCCGGCGTGGTCGACGAAGAGGGTTCGATCCTTGAGACGTGCAAGGTAGCGACCCCGCGAGCCACCGATGAGCTGACCGAGGCCATCGCCGACGCCGTCCGCACGGTCGGCGCCGGCCACCACGTCGAGGCCGTCGGCATCGGCGCCGCCGGCTACGTGGACGAGAAGCGGGCCACGGTCCTCTTCGCCCCGAACATCGACTGGCGCCACGAGCCGCTCAAGGACAAGGTCGAGCAGCGCGTCGGCCTCCCCGTGGTGGTCGAGAACGACGCCAACGCCGCGGCCTGGGGCGAGTACAAGTTCGGCGCCGGCAAGGGGCACAGCGACGTCATCTGCATCACCCTCGGCACCGGCCTGGGCGGCGGCATCATCATCGGCAACAAGCTGCGCCGCGGCCGCTTCGGCGTCGCCGCGGAGTTCGGCCACATCCGGGTCGTCCCGGACGGCCTGCTGTGCGGCTGCGGCAGCCAGGGCTGCTGGGAGCAGTACGCCTCCGGCCGCGCCCTGCTGCGCTACGCCCGACAGCGCGCCTTCGCCACCCCGGAGAGCGCCGCGGCGCTGCTCGCGCTCGGCGACGGCACCCCCGAGGGCATCCAGGGCAAGCACATCAGCGAGGCCGCCCGGCACGGCGACCCGGTCGCCATCGACTCGTTCCGCGAGCTGGCCCGTTGGGCCGGCGCCGGCCTCGCCGACCTGGCCTCGCTCTTCGACCCGTCGGCGTTCATCGTCGGCGGCGGGGTCTCGGACGAGGGCGAACTGGTCCTGGACCCGATCCGCAAGTCCTTCAGGCGCTGGCTGGTCGGCAGCCAATGGCGGCCGCACGCCCAGGTGCTCGCCGCCCAACTCGGCGGCAAGGCCGGGCTGGTGGGCGCGGCCGACCTGGCGCGCCAGGGCTGACGCGGATGGGCGGCGAGCGCTCCGGACGGCCCGCGTCCGGCCCGGCGGGGCCCGGCCCCGACACCGCAACGGCCGTGCCCACGACCGGACTTGCGGCCTCCGCCGCCGAGGCGTGCGCTGCTTTTGAGGTCGGGGGACAGCGCCGAGGCGGGGCGGAGCGGAGCGGCTCCGGGGTCGTTCGGGTGCTTAGCTACAACATCCGCTCGATGCGCGACGACACGGCGGCGCTGGCCCGGGTCATCCGGGCCTGCGCCCCCGACGTCGTCCTCGTCCAGGAGGCGCCGCGGTTCTTCCGCTGGCGCAAGGCCGCCGAACGGCTGGCCCGGTCCGCCGGCCTGGTCTACGTCACCGGCGGCGCGACGACCGCCGGCCCGATGGTGCTGGCCACCCTCCGCGCCCATGTCGAGCGCACCGAGGACGTGCTGCTGCCCCGCACCCCCGGGCTGCACCAGCGGGGCCTGGCCACCGCGGTGCTCCGCTTCGGCGGGGCCCGGCTCGGCGTCGTGAGCTGCCATCTGAGCCTGTCCGCGCGGGAGCGGTACGCGCAGGCCGGGCTGCTGTTGGAGCGCGTCGCCGGGCTGGGGGTGCGGCACGCGGTGGTCGGCGGGGACCTCAACGACCGCCCGGACGGCCGGAGTTTCCGGCGGATCGCGGCGGAGCTCCGGGACGGCTGGGCGGCGGCGCCGTGCGGCGGCGAGTTCACCTCCGGCGCGCACGAGCCCCGGCAGCGGATCGACGCGGTGTTCGCCACCGGGGGCGTCGAGGTGCTCGGGTGCGGGGTGCCGCGGGAACTGCCCGGCCTGCGCCCGGCGGACCTGCGGGCGGCCTCGGACCACCTGCCGGTGCTGGCCGCCCTGCGGGTGCCGGCCGACGGCTGACCGGCCGCCCCGCGGCAACAGCCGGCTCAGACCCCCGCGTTCAGGCGCCCGCGCTCAGACCACCGCGCCGCCGCCCGGCAGGTCGTCGTCCTCGTCGTGGTCGTTGTTCATCCGGGCGAAGAGGGTGACCAGGCCGCCCAGGAAGCCGCCGACGCCCAGGACGACGATCCACCAGGTGAGCGGCTGCTGGAGGACGACCATGGCGACCAACAGCAGCGGGCCGCCGAGCGCCGCGATCCAGGCGAACTTGGTGGTGGTGTCGGCCTGCGGCAGCGGCGGCGGCTCGGGCGGCGTGAAGTGGCCCTCGTCGTCCTCGTGGGAGTCGTCGTCGGAGGGCTCGCGGGCCGACCAGTCGCGCGGGCCCACGCCGGGGGCGAAGACCACGAAGCTGCCGGGGCGGGACGGGGGGACGTCGCCGGGGGCGTCCGGGGCCGGGGCGCCCGCGCCGGGCCGGTCGTCGTCAGCGGGGCGCGGCGCGGGGGAGTCCGGGGCGGCGGCTGCGCCCTCGGCCGGCGCGGTGCCCTCCGGCCGCTCGTCGCCGGTCGCTTCGTCGGCGTCCGGGCCCGGGAACTCCGGGCGCTCGCCGTAGCCCGCCACGATCTCCGCCCAGGCGGCGTCCTCGTCGAGCGGGTCGCGGGGGTCGCGGGGACTACGCTCCGCCACTGGCCGCCGTCCCTTCCTGGACCGCGTCCGGCCGGGCCTCGGGGGCGAGCCGGGTGATGAAGTCATGGGTGTCCGCGAAGATCCGCTCCGCGTCGTGGTCGAGGGTGGCGACGTGGTAGCTGCGCTCCAGCCGGGTGTGCCGGACGTCGGTGGACGAGACCCGGCTGAGGATGCGGTCGGAGTCGGTGGGCCGGACGACGTGGTCCTGCGGGCTGGTCATCACCAGCAACGGCTGGGTGACGCGCGGGAGTTCGTCGTCGACCAGCCGGAAGAACGCCCGTAGCGAGTGCGCGGCGTGCAGTGGCACCCGGTCGTAACCGACCTCGGTCGCACCGGGCTTGGCGATGTCGCTGGCGATGCCCTTCGTGGACCGGACGACGTGCCGCAGCGCCGGCAGCAGCGGCGCCGCCCGCTCGTGGACCTTGTTGCCCGGATTGACCAGTGCCACCCCGCTGATGGTGTCGCCGTGCCGGGCGGCCAGCCGCAGCGCCAGTGCGCCGCCCATCGACAGGCCGCAGACGAAGACCGTGCCGCAGCGCTCGGTCAGCGCGCGCAGCTCCCGGTCGACCTCGGCGTACCAGTCCTGCCAGGTGGTGAGCTGCATGTCCTGCCACCGGGTGCCGTGGCCGGGCAGCAGCGGGACGGTGACGCTCAGACCCCGCTCGGCGAGGTACTCGGCCCAGGGGCGGACGGACTGGGGGGAGCCGGTGAAGCCGTGGCAGACGAGGACGCCGACGTCTCCGCCGTCACGGCGGAACGGCTCGGCTCCGGGGAGGAGCGGCACCGGAGGACTCCGATCGATGAAGGGGCTGGCGGGTTACTTCAGGGTACGCAAAGTAACCGCGGCGGGGTAGGGCCGTGGACGGTGGGAGCGGTGGGCTGAGGAGCGCGGTGCGCCGGGCGCGCGCCGTCCCGGGCGGGACCCGCGCGCGGCCCGCCGGCGGGCGTGCGCGCGGCCCGATGGCCCGCCGCGGCCTCCGGTGCGCCGCGCGGGGGTTAAGGTCAGTGCGTCAGACACAGGAGGCAGTCGGTTGATCTACGGCGCAATGAAGTTTTCCATCGGCGGTTCGCTGCGGCTCGCGTTCCGCCCCTGGGTGGAAGGCATCGAGAACGTGCCCGCCGAGGGTGCGGCGATCCTCGCGAGCAACCACTTGTCCTTCTCGGACTCGTTCTTCCTGCCCGCGGTGCTCGACCGCAAGGTGACCTTCATCGCGAAGGCGGAGTACTTCACCTCCCCAGGGGTGAAGGGCAAGTTGACGGCCGCGTTCTTCAAGGGCGTGGGGCAGCTCCCGGTGGACCGCTCGGGCGCCCGCGGCGCGGGCGAGGCGGCGATCAAGAGCGGCATTGAGGTGCTGGAGCGCGGGGAGCTCTTCGGCATCTACCCCGAGGGGACCCGCTCCCCGGACGGCCGGCTCTACCGCGGCAAGCCCGGCGGCCTGGCGCGGGTGGCGCTGGCCACGGGGGCACCGGTCATCCCGGTGGCGATGATCGACACCGAGAAGGTGCAGCCGCCGGGCAAGGTGCTGCCGAAGATGGTCCGGCCCGGCATCCGCATCGGCAAGCCGCTGGACTTCAGCCGCTACCAGGGCATGGAGAACGACCGGTACATCCTGCGCTCGATCACCGACGAGGTGATGTACGAGATCATGAAGCTCTCCGGCCAGGAGTACGTCGACATCTACGCGACCGCCGCCAAGCGGCAGATCGCCGAGGCGGCCAAGGCCGCGGAGGCGCAGAAGAAGGCGTAGCGCACGGGGCGGCGCCGGGCCGGTGGGGGCCGTTCGCCGCGGCGGACGGAAGGACGAGTCGAGACCGGGGGCGGCGCGGCCCCCGGTGAGGGGTGGGGGCCCGCATGACGGATGCCGACATACAGGACGCCCGGACCGCGGGCGGTGACGCATCGGGCGCGGCCGACGGGGGCCGCCAGAAGGCGCTGCGGATGTCCGTCGAGCTGCCGCTGTGGCGGGCGCTGACCGGCTACCGGATCCTGACCCTGGTCTACGCGCTGTGCCTGTGCACCGTGGCCTACCCGCACTACGCGCACCCGTTGGGCGCCGCCGCGTACATGGCCGTGCTCACCCTCTGGACCGGGCTGACCTGGCGCCGGACGACCTCCGCCGAGCGCTGCACCCGCCGGTTCCTCGTCGTCGACCTCGGCTTCGCGGTCGGCGGCATCCTGCTCACCGCGGTCATCGACACCCAGGCCCGCATCATGGACGGCAGCCCGACTCTCCCGTCCATCTGGACGGCGGGCGCCGTGTTGGGCTTCGCCATCAAGGGCGGTTGGCGGTGGGCGGCGGTGGCCTCCACCATCGTGGCCGCGGCCAACCTCGTCGAGCGCCAGGAGCTGGCCCGGGACACCGTCCACAACGTGGTCCTGGTGTGGGTGGCCAGCGTCGCCATCGGCTACGTCGTCGAGGTGGCGCGGGCCAGTGAGCGCACCCTGGCGCGCGCTCTCCAGATCGAGGCGGCCACCCGCGAGCGGGAGCGGCTGGCCCGCGACATCCACGACAGCGTGCTCCAGGTGCTCGCCATGGTGCAGCGGCGCGGCACCGCGATCGGCGGCGAGGCGGCCGAACTGGGGCGGATGGCGGGCGAACAGGAGGTGGCGCTGCGCACGTTGGTGGCCGGCGGACTGGTGCCCCGGCAACGGGTGGCGGTGGCGCCGGCGGACACCACGGCGGTCGGCGCGGCGGCCCGCGGCCCGGCGCCGGCCGGCCGCGGCGGTCCCTGCGACCTGATGGCGCTGCTCGCCCCGTATGCCGGGGCCGGGGTGACGCTGTCCGGCCCCGGCGGCCCGGTCGCGCTGCCGGCCGCCGCCGCGGGGGAGTTGACCGCTGCTGTCGGTGCCGCGTTGGACAATGTCCGGGTGCACGTGGGGGCCGAGGCCCGCGCGTGGATCCTGGTGGAGGACGAGCCGGACGCGGTGGTCGTGACGGTGCGCGACGAGGGCCCCGGCATCCCCGAGGGCCGGCTCGCCGCGGCCGAGCGCGAGGGCCGCCTCGGCGCGGCGCTCTCGATCCGCGGCCGGCTGCGGGAGTTGGGCGGCGGCGCCGAGTGGCTCTCGGTCCCCGGCCAGGGCACGGAAGTGGAGTTGAAGGTTCCCAAGGGCGCCGCGCCCAGGGACGGACGACGGGGGAGGACCGGCGCGTGAACGAGCGCGGTGGGCGCCGCCCCTCGTCGGTGCGTGCCGGGCGGGGCGGGCGAAGCGAGGCGGGGCATGAGTGACGGGACGGGCCTGCGGGTCATGGTGGTCGACGACCACCCGATGTGGCGGGACGCGGTCGCCCGGGATCTGGCGGAGGCCGGGTTCGAGGTGGTGGCGACGGCCGGTGACGGGCCGCAGGCGGTGCGCCGGGCCCAGGCGGCGGCGCCCGACGTGCTGGTCCTGGACCTCAATCTGCCGGGGCTGCCCGGCGTCCAGGTGTGCAAGCAACTGGTCGGCGCCGACCCGTCGTTGCGGGTACTGGTGCTCTCCGCCAGCGGCGAGCACGCCGACGTCCTGGAGGCGGTGAAGTCCGGCGCCACCGGCTATCTGCTGAAGTCCGCCAGCACCGAGGAACTGCTCGACGCGGTCACCCGCACCGCCGCCGGCGATCCCGTCTTCACTCCCGGCCTGGCCGGCCTGGTCCTCGGCGAGTACCGCCGGTTGGCGACCGAGCCGACCCCGGCGGCCGCCGACGAACCGGACGCCCCCCGGCTGACCGAGCGCGAGACCGAGGTGCTGCGCCTGGTCGCCAAGGGGCTCTCGTACAAGCAGATCGCCGAGCGGCTGGTCATCTCGCACCGCACGGTGCAGAACCACGTCCAGAACACCCTCGGCAAGCTCCAACTCCACAACCGCGTCGAGCTGGTGCGCTACGCCATCGAGCGCGGCCTGGACGGCGTCTGACCCGGGGGCGGCGCCCGCCCGTGCCCCGCCCCTTGCGCTCGTACGGGTGAAGAGCGGGCGCCAACTCCCTTGGCGTGGAGGGGAATCGGCGCACACCCCATCCCTGGGTGACCCAGATCACCATTAGCGTGACGGTCGTTACGTTCACGGACGGCCGTACGCGGCCACGGACGGGATGAAGGTGAAGCGATGCGGGTCGGAGTACTGACCGGCGGCGGCGACTGCCCGGGTCTGAACGCGGTGATCAGGGGCATCGTCCGCAAGGGCACCCAGGAGTACGGATACGACTTCGTCGGCTTCCGGGACGGCTGGCGCGGACCGCTCAGCGACAGGACGGTGCGGCTGGACATCCCGGCCGTGCGCGGCATCCTGCCCCGCGGCGGGACCGTCCTCGGCTCGTCCAGGACCAACCCCTTCAAGGAGGAGGACGGCGTCCGCCGGATCAAGGAGACCCTCGCCAAGCACGAGACCGAGGCGCTGATCGCGATCGGCGGCGAGGACACCCTCGGCGTCGCCGCCCGGCTCTGCTCGGAGTACGGCGTGCCCTGCGTCGGCGTGCCCAAGACCATCGACAACGACCTGTCGGCCACGGACTACACCTTCGGCTTCGACACCGCCGTCGGCGTCGCCACCGAGGCCATCGACCGGCTGCACACCACCGCCGAGTCGCACATGCGGGTGCTGGTCGTGGAGGTGATGGGCCGGCACGCCGGCTGGATCGCGCTGCACTCCGGCCTGGCCGGCGGCGCCAACGTCATCCTCATCCCGGAGCAGCGCTTCGACGTCGACGAGGTCTGTCGCTGGATCGAGTCCCGCTTCAAGGCCAGCTACGCGCCGATCGTGGTGGTCGCCGAGGGCGCCATGCCCAAGGACGGCGACATGGTCCTCAAGGACGGCAGCACCGACTCCTTCGGCCACGTCCGGCTCTCCGGCGTGGGCGAGTGGCTGGCCAAGGAGATCGAGCGGCGCACCGGCAAGGAGGCCCGCACCACGGTCCTCGGCCACACCCAGCGCGGCGGCACCCCCAGCGCCTTCGACCGCTGGCTGGCCACCCGCTTCGGGTTGCACGCCATCGACGCGGTGCGGGACGGCGACTTCGGCAAGATGGTCGCGCTGCGCGGCACCGACATCGTCCGGGTGCCGCTGACCGAGGCGACCGCCAAGCTCAAGACGGTCGACCCCGCGCTCTACGCCGAGGTCGGCGTCTTCTTCGGCTGACGCCGCCGCCCGCCCCCCGGGCGACACCGCCGGGCGATGGGCCGTATATTCGCCATGTCGCGATATGTCCGGCCCATTGCTTGTGCGTACCGTCGCCGCCCGGCGCCGCCGCGCCGCCACCGGCGGGGGAGAACGGGAGAGAACGTGGAGATCGTCGCCTTCGGTGTGCAGGCGGACGAGCGGCCGCTCCTGGAGAAGGCGTTCGCCGGCCGTCATCAGGTCCGCTGTCTGGACGTCTTCCTCAACCGCGACACCGCCCCCATCGCCCACGGCTACGAGGCCGTCTCCACCAGTGTCAACGACGACCTGACCGCCGAGGTGCTGCAGACCCTCGCGGCCGGCGGCACCAAGATGGTCGCCCAGCGCTCCACCGGCTTCAACAACATCGACCTGGAGGCCGCCGCCGACCTCGGCCTGACCATCGGCCGGGTCTCCGCCTACTCGCCGTACGCGGTCGCGGAGTTCGCCTGGCTGCTGGCGCTGGCGGTGAACCGGCGGCTGGTCCCGGCCGCCAACCGCACCCGGAATTTCGACTTCCGGTTGGATGGCCTGATGGGCCGCGATCTGCACGGCCGCACCGTCGGGGTGCTCGGCACCGGCAAGATCGGCGCCGCCTTCGCCAGGATCGCGCACGGCTTCGGGATGGAACTGCTCGGCTGGGACCTCGTCGAGAACCCCGAGTGCCTGGCGCTGGGCATGCGCTACGTCCCCCGGGAGCGGTTGTTCGCCGAGGCCGATCTGATCAGCCTGCACGTCCCGTTGACCGAGGACACCCGGCACCTGGTCGACGCCGCCGCGCTGGCCGCCATGAAGGCCGACGCGATCCTGGTCAACTCCAGCCGCGGCGGGCTGATCGACACCGTGGCCCTGGTGGAGGCGCTCAAGGCCGGCCGGCTCACCGGCGTCGGCCTGGATGTCTACGAGGAGGAGGCCGGGCTGTTCTTCTACGACAAGTCCCTGGACGTGATCGGCGACGACACCCTGGCCCGGCTGATGACCTTCGCGAACGTGCTGGTCACCTCGCACCAGGCGTACTTCACCGCGGAGGCGGTCGGCCAGATCGTCGAGACCACCGTGGTCAACGTCGAGGACCATCTGGCCGGCCGCACCAACGGCAACATGCTGGTCACACGAGGACAGCGGCCAGCAACTGTGCGGTGACCGCCGCGCCGTTGAGCGTCAGCACCGACTCGGGGTGGAACTGCACCCCCGCGAAGCCGGGGCCGCGCAGCGCGTGCACCTCGCCACTCGCCTCGTCCCGGCTCAACTCGACGCGGTGCATGGCCAGTTCGACCGCCGTCCGGTCGTCGCAGCGGGCCGTGAAGGTGTTGTAGAAGCCGACCGTCTCGGGCCGCCCGAAGAAGTCGATCCGCTCCTGGGCGCCCTGGAACGGCACCTCCTTGCGGACGATCTCCAACCCCAGCTCGGCGGCGATGAGTTCGTGGCCGAGGCAGACGCCGAGAAGGGAGCGGCCCGAAGGGCCTCGACGAGGGGAGCGGGGCGTTCCCTGCTCGAACGGGGTCGAGCGCTTAGGGAAGGCCGAGGCACGGCCGGGCGCGCGGTCCGAGGGGGTGGGTTCCGGGACGGCGGTGGGGCGACGGTGGCCGGCGACCAGGTCGGCGGCGAGCGCGCGCAGGAAGCGCATCTTGGGGTCGGCGGTGTCGGTCGGGTCGCCGGGGCCCGGGCCCAGCACCACCGGCCCCTGGTGCGCCAGGGCGGCCGCGCGCAGCCCCGGCTCGTCGTAGCGGTGGACCGTCACCGTCAGCCCGGCGGCGCGCAGCAGGTGCGCCAGCATCGCGGTGAAGGTGTCCTCGGCGTCGATCACCAGGGCGTGGCCGTGCAGCCCGGCGACCGGAGCGGTGGTCTGCATCCGCAGCCAGAACGGGGCCAGGTCGGCGCGGCGGGCGTCCAGCGCGGCCCGCACCCGCGGGTCGTCGGCCAGCCGCGGCGCCGGGCCGGCCGCGGCCCGCGCGGGGGCCGGCCGGACCCCCAGCGCGGTCAGCACCCCGGCCGCCTTGGCGTGCGTCTCGGCCACCTCGCCGTACGGGTCGGAGGCGCGCACCAGGGTGGCGCCGACCGGCACCCGCAGCCTGCCGTCGGCGGCGATGTCCGCGGTGCGGATCAGGATCGGGGAGTCCAGTGTCTGGGCGCCGCCCGCGTCCCGGCCGAGCAGCGCCAGCGCGCCGGCGTAGTAGCCGCGGCCGCGGCCGTCCGGACCCACCGGCTCGTGCCGCTCGATGGCCCGGCAGGCGTTCTGCACCGGCGACCCGGTGACCGTCGCCGCGAACATCGTCTCCTTGAGGACCTCGCGCGCGTCCAGGGTGGAGCGGCCGCGCAGCTCGTACTCGGTGTGTGCCAGGTGCGCCATCTCCTTGAGCCGGGGCCCGACCACCACCCCGCCCCGGTCGCCGACGGTGCACATCATCTTCAGCTCCTCGTCGACCACCATCGACAGCTCCTCGACCTCCTTGCGGTCGCCGAGGAACGCCAACAGGCCCTCCGCGGTGGGCCCTTGCGCGGGGTAGCGGTAGGTCCCGCTGATGGGGTTCATCACGACGGTCCCGCCCATCCGTCGTCCGCCACCGCCCCGGGATGAGAGCGCTTCGCGCTCGCCCCTCTCGGTATTCATCCGGACGTGCACCTCGGGGCTGGCGCCGACCAGCGTGCGCACGCCCGGCCGGTGCACCACGAACGTCCAGTACGCCCCGCGCTCGCCGGCCAGCAGCCGCCGGAACAGCGCCAGCGCGTCGGCCGCCGAGAAGTCCGCGATCTCGCCCTCGAAGGTGCGGCGGACGACGAAGTTGGCGCCCTCGCCGGTGCCGATCTCCTCCCGCACCACCCGCTCGACGATCTCCGCGTAGGCCGCGTCGGAGACGTCGAAGGCTCCGCCGGCCACCGTCACCTCGTGCGCCGGCAGCGCCGACAGCAGCGCGGGCAGCGGGAGTTCGTGGTGCTCGTCGGGCCGCAGCACGGCCAGCGGGGTGCCGTCGTCGTGCGCCCGGAAGCCGCGCTCGCGGATCTGCCGGAACGGGACCAGGGCCAGCGCGTCGGTCACCGGCGCGTTGGGCACCCCCGTGTCCAGCGGGATGTCGGCCAGGCGCTCGACCTCGGTCACCTCGCCGATCAGCACCTCGACGACGCTGCCGTCGCGGCCCGGACCGTGCCGGCGGAGCAGGGCGAACGGCGGGCAGGCGGGGTCGAGCAGCCGCTGGACCAGCGCGGCGGCGTCGGGCGGGGACTGAGGGTGCATGGCGGTTCCTTCCGGGAGGTGAATGCTTTCCGGTGCGGAGGGAACGGCCGCGGGAACACCGAAGGCCGCCCCTCGGGCGGCCTTCGCGGTTCGTTGTGCGCGTACGCGAATCAGTGGGCCGCCGGCTGGGCGGTCCACCACCAGTCCATGGTCGTGATCGGTCGCGTCTGCATGGCGGGAACCCTACCGGATCGCCGGTCACTCGCGTCTCACAGTCCGGATGCCGGACGGACACCCCCCGGGGACCCCGTAATGTTGGGGATGTGACCGTGAACGCTGAAACCCACGCCGGTGGCCACACCTGGCGAGACCTGCCCGCGGCGCAGCAGCCTGACTGGCCGGACCAAGAGGCTCTGCGCGATGTGATCGCTGAGCTCACGTCCTATCCGCCGCTCGTCTTTGCGGGCGAGTGCGACCAGCTTCGCGAGCGGATCGCCGCGGTCGCCCGAGGTGAGGCGTTCCTGCTTCAGGGCGGCGACTGCGCGGAGGCGTTCGACGCCGTCTCCGCCGAGCACATCCGCAACAAGCTCAAGACCCTGCTCCAGATGGGCGCCGTGCTGACGTACGCCGGCTCCGTCCCGGTGGTCAAGGTCGGCCGGATCGCCGGTCAGTACAGCAAGCCGCGCTCCAAGCCGACCGAGACCCGCGACGGGGTGACCCTGCCGACCTACCGCGGCGACTCCGTCAACGGCTTCGAGTTCACCCCCGAGGCCCGCACCCCGGACCCCGAGCGCCTGAAGCGGATGTACCACGCCTCCGCCTCGACGCTGAACCTCGTCCGGGCCTTCACCACCGGTGGCTACGCCGACCTGCGCCAGGTGCACGCCTGGAACCAGGACTTCGTGAAGTCCTCGCCGTCCGGCCAGCGGTACGAGGCGTTGGCGCGCGAGATCGACCGGGCGATGAACTTCATGAACGCCTGCGGGGTGGACCCGGAGGCGTTCAAGACGGTGGAGTTCTTCTCCTCGCACGAGGCGCTGATCCTGGACTACGAGTCGGCGCTGACCCGCACCGACTCCCGCACCGGCAAGCTCTACGACGTCTCGGGCCACATGGTCTGGATCGGCGAGCGCACCCGTCAACTGGACGGCGCGCACATCGAGTTCGCCTCCCGCATCCGCAATCCGATCGGCGTCAAGCTGGGTCCGACGACGACGGCGGCGGACGCGCTCACCCTGATCGACCGGATCGACCCGGAGCGCGAGCCGGGCCGGCTGACCTTCATCACCCGCATGGGAGCGGACAAGATCCGCGACAAGCTGCCCGAGCTGGTGGAGAAGGTCACCGCCGCCGGCGCCCAGGTCGCCTGGATCACCGACCCGATGCACGGCAACACCTTCGAGGCGGCCTCGGGCCACAAGACCCGCCGCTTCGACGACGTGCTGGACGAGGTCAAGGGCTTCTTCGAGGTCCACAAGGCGCTCGGCACGCACCCGGGCGGCATCCACGTCGAGCTGACCGGCGACGACGTCACCGAGTGCGTGGGCGGCGGCGACGAGATCTTCGTCGACGACCTGCACCAGCGCTACGAGACCGCCTGCGACCCGCGGCTGAACCGCAGCCAGTCGCTGGACCTGGCCTTCCTGGTGGCGGAGATGTACCGCGACCAGTGAGGCGCGCGGCATGACGGTGGGGCGCGGATCCTGTGATCCGCGCCCCACTGCGTTGCCGTGCGTTGTTCGGCGCCCGCCGCGGCGGGTAAGGTAAGGGTAACCTCACTGGCGATCACGGGGATCGGGTCGAGGCGCCCTTATTGGAGGTGAACCCGCGTGTACGTCTGCTCCTGCTTCGGCATCACCGAGCAGCAGGTCCGCGAGCACGCGGACCGGGGTGCCTGCACGCCCCGCCAGGTCGCCTCCGCCTGCAAGGCCGGCACCGACTGCGGCAGTTGCGTCCGCCGCATCCAGGCGCTGCTGGGTCGCGGTGCGTGCCCCCGCCGGGAGCTGATCGACCGCGGTGCCCCCGATGCGCTGCGCTCACAGTCCGCGGAGTGGGGTCAGGCGCCGGACGCGCCGGGCCCGGAGTCCGTGCCCCTGTCGCCGGCCGTGGAGGAGGGCGCACCGGGGCCCGTGGGCCTCCCGGCGGCCGCGTGACCTCCCGGGTCGTCCCGCCGGCGCGCACCGCCGGCCTTCAGCTCGGCTGCTCGATCACCTGGGCGAGGTAGAGCGCTTCCCCGAGCTTCTCGACCAGCTCCAGCTGGGTGTCGAGGTAGTCGATGTGGTGCTCCTCGTCCTCAAGGATGGCCTCGAAGATGTTGGCCGAGGTGATGTCCCCCTTGGCGCGCATGACCTCGATGCCGCGCTTGAGGCGGTCGATGGCCTCCACCTCGATCTGCCGGTCGGCCTGGAACATCTCGGTGACGGTCTGCCCGACGCGGACGTGGAACAGCCGCTGGTAGTTCGGCAGCGCGTCCAGGAAGAGGATCCGGTCGGTCAGCGTCTCCGCGTGCTTCATCTCGTCGAAGGACTCGGCGCGGGTGTACTTGGCGAGCTTGTACCAACCGAAGTTCTCCTGCATCTTCGCGTGCAGGAAGTACTGGTTGATCGCGGTCAGCTCGCCGGTCAGTTGCTCGTTGAGGAATTCGATGACCTCGGGGTCGCCCTGCATGGTTGCGGGCCCCTTTCACGCGAGTTACTGGGCAGGTGCCGCGCATCCTCGCACCGCCCCGAGCGCAACGTCCAGTAAGTGCACGCTTAGTGCGGTTTGCCTGATTCCGTCCCACCCTGGTCATCCGCACCCTGCACCGTCTGACACCATGGAGGCATGGGTCAGCCGGAGAGTCGCGAAGAGGAGCCGGTGCTGCCTCCGGGTCAGCGGCTCCAGCGCGGCTGGCCGGTCACGCACTACGGTCCGGTGCCGAAATTCCGCCCGGAGCGCTGGGAATTCCGGGTCTTCGGCGCCACCGCCGACGGCGCCAAGCACTGTTGGACGCACGAGGAGTTCACGGCCCTGCCGTACGACACCGTCGTCGCGGACATGCACTGCGTCACCAAGTTCAGCATGCTCGGCGCCGAGTGGGGCGGGGTGCGCACCCGCACGATCCTTGAGCTCGCGCCGCCCGCGCCCGACGTCACGCACGTGATGGTCTGGGCCGAGTACGGCTTCAGCTCCAACCTCCAACTCGCCGACTTCGGCGGGGAGCGGTGCATCTTCGCCACCCACCGCTCCGGCGAACTGCTCACCGCCGAACACGGCTTCCCGGTCCGGCTGATCGTGCCGCACCTCTACGCCTGGAAGGGCCCCAAGTGGGTCCGCGGCATCGAGTACATGACGGCCGACCGCCGCGGCTTCTGGGAGGAGCGCGGCTACCACAACCTCGGCGACCCCTGGCGCGAGCAGCGCTACTCGTACCAGGAGGAGCCGGGCGACGGGCCGGAGTTGTAAGGCCCCGGCGCCGCCCGGCCCGGAGCGCCTCAGGGCATCCGCAGGTCCTTCAGGCGCGCCACGTCCGCCGCATGGCCGGCCTCGCCGCCCGGGGTCTCGATCACCAACGGGACGCCGTCGGTCGCGGGATGGGCGAACAGCTCGGCGAACGGCTCCGCGCCGATGTGGCCGGCGCCGATGTTGGCGTGCCGGTCCTTGTGCGCGCCGACCACGTCCTTGGAGTCGTTGGCGTGGATCAGCTTCAACCGGCCCTCGCCGGTGACCTCCACCAGTTCGTCCAGCAGCGCCTTGGTGCCGCCGGGCGCCGCCATGTCGTGCCCGGCGGCGAACGCGTGGCAGGTGTCCAGGCACACCCCGAGCCGCGGATGGCGATCCAGCGCGTCGAAGTACGGCCCGAGGTCCTCGGCCAGCGCGCACAGCGAGGCGCCCTGGCCGGCGGTGGGCTCCAGCAGCAGCCACGGGTCGTCGTCCCGCGTCAGCTCGTCCAGCAACGGCCGCACCACCTCCCTGACCTGCGCCAGCGCCGTCTCGCGCGGGCGCCCGCCGGTCGCCGAGCCGGTGTGCACGACCACGCCGAGGGCGCCGATCTCCCGGCCGCGGCGCAGCGAGTGGCGCAGCGACTCCACGGACTTCTCCACCGTCGCCGCGGTGTGCGAGCCGAAGTTGATCAGGTACGGCGCGTGCACATAGGCCGGGATGTCCTCGGCGGCGCAGCGCTCGCGGAACGCGGCGTCCTGCTCGGGGTTGCCGGGCGGGGTCGCCCAGCCGCGCGGGTTGGCGACGAAGACCTGGACGGCCTCGCAGTCGATCTGCCGGGCGTACGAGAGGCCGACCTTGGCCAGGCCGCCGGCCACCGGCACGTGGCCGCCGACGGGATTGCGGGCGCGGGCGCGCTGGGCCGCGCCCTCGGGGGACAGGGAAGTGCTCACCCTCCCAAGGGTGCCAGGTCCCCCGTGGCCGCCCACGGGCCACCCGGCGCGGCCCGCTCCCTCGGGCGGGCCGCGCCTACAGCGCCCCCTTGAGCCGGATCGTGATCGTGCTCCCCTTGGGCGCCTGGTCGCCGGCGGCCACCGACTGGGACGCGACGCTGTCCTGCGGGAAGAGGAACGGCTTGTCCACCGTGACCTTGAAGCCGGCGTCGGTCAGGGCCTTGGTGGCGTCCGCGGTGTTCTTGCCGCCGACGTCCGGCACGGCGACCATCTCCGGCCCCTTGGAGAGCGTCAACGTCACCGTCTCGCCCTTGCCGAGGGTGCCGCCCGCGCCGGGTGACTGTTGCGCCACGGTGTCCTTGTCCTGCGGTGCGAAGACCGGTTGGTCGGCGAAGCGCACCCGGAAACCGGCCTCCTTCAGGGCCGTCGCGGCGTCCGCGCGGGGCTTGCCGACCACGTTCGGCACGTCCTGTGGCGCGCCCCGGCTGACGGTCAGGCCCACCGCGGTGTCCGGCCGCCGGGTGCTGCCCGCCGCCGGGTCCGTGGCGATCACCGACCCCTTGGCGACCTCGTCGCTGAACTGCCGGGTCTCGGTGCCCGGCACCAGACCGAGGTCGCGCAGCTTGCGCCGGGCGTCCGCGAGCGGGGTGCCGGCCAGGTCGGGGAGGGTGACCTTCTCCGGGCCGCGGGAGACGGTCAGGGTGACGGTGCCGTTGCCGCGGATCCGCTTGCCGGTCGCCGGGTCCGTCGCCATCACCCGCCCCCGCGCGACGTTGGGGCTGAAGTCCCGTGCCACCTTGATCCGCAGGCCCTCGCCGCGCAGCGTCTGCTCGGCCTTGGCCTGCGGCATGTCCAACACCGCCGGGACGCTGGTGAATTGGCCGGAGTTGATGTACCAGACGCCGGTGCCGACACCCAGGACCAGCAGCACCGCCGCCACGATCGTCGCGATCCGGCGCCGCTGGGGCCATCCGTCGGTGCCCGCCGGGGCCGACGCCGGGCGGAGCCTGGTGGTCCGGTTGTCCGCGGGCACGGCGCCGGCCGGCGGCATCTCCAGTCGGCTGGTGCGGTCCAGCCCCGCCTCGCCCTCGACGGGCAGCGCGAGCTGCACCCCCGCCGGGCGCGGCAGCACGTCCGTCCGCTCCTCGTCGGCCGCGGCCGCCTCCTTGGCGCGCGGCGGGACGAGGTCGAGCTGGGCGTCGGTCAGGCGCGTCCGGGCCGACCGGGCCCGGGCCAGCAGCGCCACCGCGTCCCGCGGGCGTTCCTCGGGGGAGCGGGCGGCGGCCGCGGCGACCAGCCCGTCCAGCTCCGGCGCCAGGCCCGGCACCAGCTCCGAGGGCGGGGTGATGTCGTCGTGCAGGTGGCTGTAGAGGATCTGCGCCGCGGTGCCGCCGGTGTGCGGTTTGCCGCCGGTGAGCATCTCGTAGAGCACCACGCCACAGGCGTAGACGTCGACCCGGGCGTCCGCCGTGCCGTGCTCCATCTGCTCGGGCGCGAGGTAGGAGACGGTGCCCAGGACCGAGCCGGTGGAGGCGGTGGTGTGGGTGTCCACCGCGCGCACCAGGCCGAAGTCGGCGACCTTGACCCGGCCGTCGTCCCCGATCAGGACGTTCTCCGGCTTCATGTCGCGGTGCACCAGGCCGGCGCGGTGCGCGGCCCCCAGCGCCGCCAGGATCGGCTCCAGGATGTCCAGCGCGGCCCGCGGCTGGAGGGCGCCGCGCTCGCGCAGCACGTCGCGCAGGGTGCAGCCGGCGACGTACTCCATGGCCAGGTAGACGTAGGTGCCGTCGGCGCCCTGGTCGAAGACGCCGACCACGTTCGGGTGCGCGAGCCGGGCGACGGACTTGGCCTCCCGGATGAAGCGGTCCACGAACGCCCCGTCCACGGCCAGGCTCGGGTGCATCACCTTCAGCGCCAGCACGCGGTCCAGCCGGGTGTCCACGGCCCGGTAGACGGTGGCCATGCCCCCGGCGGCGATGCGCCCCTCGACGCGGTAGCGGCCGTCGAGCAGCTGGCCCTCCAACGGGTCCTGCAGCGTCGTATCCACGGCAGACGAGTCTACGAGCCGCGCCGGCGTGCCCAAACGCTCCGGCCGTCGCCCCGGTACACCGCAGCGGAACCGTGACCGGGCCGGGCCGGGGCGGGGGCGGCGGCCCGGACCCGGAATAATCCGGACCGGATCATGGTCGCCACTGGACGGCGGCCAGGTCGTGCGCCCGCACGACCACACCGCACCAAAGGGGGAAGGCGATGACGACGCTGCTCATCGGTGAGCTGGCCCGGCGGACCGGCACCACCGAGCGGCTGCTGCGCTACTACGAGGAGCAGGGGCTGCTCCGCCCGGAGCGGACGGCGGCCGGCTACCGCCGCTACGAGGAGGTCGACGTCGCCCAGGTCCGCCGCATCCGCACGCTGCTGACCTCCGGGCTGAACACCGCGACCATCGCGCAGGTGCTGCCCTGCTTGCGCGACGACGACGGCCGACTGGTGCCCACCTGCCCGCAGTTGGTGGGCGAGCTGCACCGGGAGCGGGCCCGGCTCACCGACTCCATCGAGTCCCTGATGGCCTCCCGGGACCTGCTCGACGAGGTGATCACCGCCGCCCCGGAGGAGTTCGCCGACCGGCGCGGGGCGGCCGCCGGCCCGGCCTGAGGCCGCCCCACACCGCAGTCGGGCGCTCTAGAAGGCCGGCCGCTCCGGATCCAGCTCGGCGACGCCGTCGGCGGGCGAGGAGGCCAGCGCGAAGTGGCGGCGCGGGATCCGGCCGGCGCGGTGGGCCAGCCGGCCCGCCGCCACCGCGTGCCGCATCGCCGCGGCCATCAGCTCCGGCTCCTGCGCGCGGGTCACCGCCGACGCCAGCATCACCGCCGCGCACCCCAACTCCATGGCGAGCGCGGCGTCCGAGGCGGTGCCCGCGCCGGCGTCCAGGACGACCGGGACGCCCGCGCGCTCGGTGATCAGTTGGAAGTTGTGCGGATTGCGGATGCCCAGGCCGGAGCCGATCGGCGAGCCGAGCGGCATGATCGCCGCGCACCCCACGTCCTCCAACTTCCGGGCCAGCACCGGGTCGTCATTGGTGTACGGGAGCACGGTGAAACCGTCGTCCACCAGGGTCTCGGCGGCGTCCAGCAGCTCCACCGGGTCCGGCAGCAGGGTCCGCTCGTCGGCGACCACCTCCAGCTTGACCCAGTCGGTGCCGAGCGCCTCCCTGGCGAGCCGGGCGGTGAGCACCGCCTCGCCGGCAGTGAAGCAGCCCGCGGTGTTCGGCAGCACCCGGATCCCGTGCCGGGCCAGGACGGACAGCACCGAGCCCTGCACGGTCGGGTCCAGCCGCCGCATGGCGACGGTCGTCAGCTCCGTTCCGGAGGCCAGCAGCGCGCGCTCCAGGACGTCGAGGCTGGGCGCGCCGCCGGTGCCCATGATGAGCCGGGAGCCGAACGAGGTGCCGGCGATGGTGAGTTGGTCGGCGTCGGGCGCCGCGGAGGCGGTATCCGGTGCGACTGCGGTGTCGGTCATGGCGCGATCAGCCTCCCTGGACGGCGGTGAGCACTTCGACGCGGTCGCCGTCGCCGAGCGCGGTGCCGGGCCACTGGGAGCGCGGCACCACGGTCTCGTTGACCGCGGCGGCCACCCCGGCCGAGGCCCGGGACAGCGTGGCGACCAGCCGGTCGAGGGTCAGTCCGCCCGGAATCCGGCGGGCCTCGCCGTTGACGGAGACGGACACCGTGGGGCCGTCGGGGACCTCGGACGGGGCGGGGGTGCCGGGCGCGTTCATGCGGGCAGCTCCTCGAAAGCGTGGGCGCGCCGGGCCCCTTGGGGGGTGGGGGCGAAGCGCGCGGGGGAGAAGGGGCGGGCCTCTTCGGGGACCGTCCCGGTGGTCAGTGCCTCGGCCATCACGTCCCCGGTGAGCGGCGTCAGCAGGACGCCGTTGCGGTAGTGGCCGGTGGCCAGGTGGAGGCCGGGCAGCGCGGTCGGTCCGAGCAGCGGCGCGTTGTCGGGGGAGCCGGGGCGCAGCCCGGCGCGGCTCTCGGCCAGCGGCAACTCGGTGATGCCCGGGACCAGTTCGTGGGCGTCCCGCAGAAGCTCGTAGACGCCGCCCGCGGTGACCGTGGTGTCCCAGCCCAGCTCCTCATGGGTGGCACCGAGGACCAGCTCACCGCTCTCCCGCGGCACCAGGTAGAGGGGATTGCCGCGGACGACGGCCCGTACGGTGCGGGAGAGGAACGCACCGCCCCCCGGGAGCGCGTCCGGCAGCCGCAGCCGCAGCACCACTCCCTTGACGGGCCGCACGGGCGGCCGCACCGCCTCCGGGACGCCGGCCAACCGGCCGCTGAGGCTGCCGCCGGCCAGCACGACCTGCCCGGCCACCAGGCGGGTGCCGTCGGCGAGTTCGGCGCCCGTGGCGCGCCCGCCGGCGGTCGTCAGCCGCTCCGCCGACGTCCGGTGGAAGGCCACCCCGGCCCGCTCGCAGGCGGCCAGCAGCGCGCCCACCAGCCGGCGCGGATCGACCTGGTGGTCGCCGTCCACCCGGAGGCCGCCGCGCACCCCGGGGGCGAGCATCGGCTCCAGCCGGCGGCACTCCCGCCCGGTCAGCCACTGGGACTCCAGGCCCGACCGGACCTGGAGGGCGTGCAGCTCCCGTAGGTGGGCACGGTCGTCGGCGTCCAGGGCGACGGCCAGGGTGCCGCACCGCCGGTAGCCGATGCGCTGACCGCTCGCCTCCTGGAGCTCCTCCGTGAAGCGCGGATACCGCTCGGCCGAGGCCAGGTTGAGCCCCAGCAGGGTCTCCTCGCCGTAGTGGAGCTCGGTGACCGCGGCCAGCATGCCGCCCGCGACGAGCGCCGCGCCGCCGCCGGGCGCGGGGTCCGCCACCGCGACGCGCAGGCCCCGGCCGGCCGCCCGCCAGGCGGTGACCAGCCCGATGACGCCGCCGCCGATGACCAGCACATCGGGGTGCCGACCGTCAGGTCGTGGTGGGTTCGATGGTGTGGCAGATGGATGCATGGGCGTCCAGCCCCTCCCTTCGCCGGCATGACCCGGATCAGGTTCGTACGGTCGGAGGCCGGCCAGCCTCCCTCTCAGCCCGGTCCGTCCGGGCTCCCGCGAGTGCGTGCATCCGCCACCCTAGTACGGGCCCGCGACGCGTCGTAAGGGAGCGCACCGGGACCGGGCCGCCCCCGACCGGTGACGTTGTGTCAGAGATCTCCTTGCGCGCTGCTGCGGGCCGCGTCGCCCGCCGTCCTAGAGTGAGCGGGTGAGCGAGCAGAGCAACTCTCCCCAGGCCCCTGACCGCACGCCGCGCGTGGTGATCGCCGGCGCGGGGATGGCGGGCGTGCAGACCGCCGTGGCCCTGCGCGAGCACGGCTGGCGCGGGGCGATCACACTCCTCGGCGACGAGCCCCACCAGCCCTACGACCGCCCGCCGCTGTCCAAGGCCGTGCTGCTCGGCAAGGCCGAGGGCTCCGCGTTCGACATCGACTTCGCCGGCCTCGGCATCGACCTGCAACTCGGCCGCCCGGTCACCGCACTGCGCCCGGACGACCACGTCGTGGAGACCGCAAAGGGCCCGCTCCGGTACGCCTACGCGGTGCTCGCCACCGGCGCCGAACCGATCACCCTGCCCGGCAGCGAGGGCCTGCCCGGCGTGCACCTGCTGCGCACCCTGGACGACGCCGAGCGGCTGCGCCCGGTGCTCGCCGCCCAGCACCGGATCGTGGTGGTGGGCGCCGGCTGGATCGGCGCCGAGTTCGCCACCGCCGCCCGCGAGACCGGCTGCGAGGTCACCGTCGTGGAGGCCGCCGACCACCCCCTGGCCGGCGCCCTGCCCACCGAGGTCGCCGCGCACATGGCCGGCTGGTACGCCGACGCCGGTGCCGAGCTGCGCACCGGCGCCCGGGTCGCCTCCGTCGCCCCCGGTGCGGTCACCCTCGCCGACGGCACCACCCTGCCCGCCGACGCGGTCGTCGTCGGGATCGGTGCCCGGCCCGCCACCGCCTGGCTGGCCGGCTCCGGCGTCGCCCTCTCGCCCGAGGACGGCTCGGTCCTGGCCGACGAGCGGCTGCGCACCTCCGTCCCCGACGTCTACGCGGTCGGCGACTGCGCCTCGTTCCCCTCGGCCCGTTACCGCACCCGGCTCCTGGTCCACCACTGGGACAACGCCCTCCAGGGCCCCCGCACGGTGGCCGAGAACATCGCCCGCGGCGCCGCGGAGGGCATGGTCTACGACCCGGTCCCGTACTTCTGGTCCGAGCAGTTCGGGCGGTTCGTCCAGTACGCCGGCCACCACGGGGACGCCGACGAACTGGTGTGGCGCGGCGACCCGACCGGCGCCGCCTGGTCGGTGCTCTGGCTCCGCCACGAGCCCGGCGCGGGGGCCGGGGAGGCGTCCGGCCGGCTGGTCGCGCTGCTGGCGGTGGGGCGCCCGCGGGACCTGGCCCAGGGGCGCCGGCTCATCGAACGGGGCGCGCTGCTGGACCGGGAGCGCGCGGCGGACGCGGCCGTTCCGCTCAAGTCGGCGGTGCGGTAGCGCGATCCACCGGCACGACGGGCCCGCGCGGCCCCGTCCGCCGACGTGCCGACGTGCTCCACGGCGAGGCCCGGCTACCGACTGTCAGTGGGAGGTGGCACGCTTGTCCTGTGACCGAGATTGACGTAAACATCGATGGGCTCGTCCCCGCCTGGCTCACCCTCCCCGACATCGCCGAGGAATGCGGCGTCGAGGTGACCCGCGTGCGACAGCTGGTGAAGGAGGGCCAGCTCATCGCCGTGCGCCGCGGTGAGAACCGCGTGCTCCAGGTGCCCGCCGAATTCATCAAGGACGGCAAGGTCGTCAAGGGGCTCGCCGGCACGCTGACCCTCCTCAAGGACGACGGCTTCACCGACGAGGAGATGCTGGAGTGGCTCTTCACCGCCGATGACACCCTGCCCGGCACCCCGGCGCAGGCCCTGCGCGAGAATCGCGGCACGGAGGTCAAGCGGCGGGCCCAGGCGCTTGCCGTCTGACGCACCCGCGTCCCGCAGCAACCACCATCCGTAACCACCACCGCGCGGCGTACGGGCCGGCACCACCCGGCCCGTACGCCGCCGACGAGGGGGAAGCCGCCCGATGACCACCGTTCGACAGGCCCTGTCCGACGCCCGGCTCTACCTGTGCACCGACGCGCGCACCCGCCAGGGCGATCTCCCGCAGTTCCTGGACGCGGTGCTCTCCTCGGGCGTGGACATCGTCCAACTCCGCGACAAGGGCATGGAGGCCGGCGCGGAACTGCGCCACCTGGAGGTCTTCGCGGACGCCTGCCGCCGGCACGGCAAGCTGCTCGCGGTCAACGACCGCGCGGACGTCGCCCACGCCGCCGGCGCCGACGTGCTCCACCTCGGCCAGGGAGACCTGCCGGTCCCGGCCGCCCGCGCGCTGCTCGGCCCCGAGCCGCTGATCGGCCGCTCCACCCACGCCGAGGCCGAGGTCGACGCCGCCCTCACCGAGCCCGGGGTGGACTACTTCTGCACCGGCCCCTGTTGGCCGACGCCCACCAAGCCGGGCCGGCACGCCCCCGGCCTGGACCTCGTCCGGTACGCCGCCGCGCAGGACCCCGAGCGCCCCTGGTTCGCGATCGGCGGGATCGACGCCGGCAACCTCGACGAGGTGCTGGCCGCCGGCGCCCGTCGGGTGGTGGTGGTCCGCGCGCTCACCGAGGCCGACGACCCGGGCGCCGCGGCCGCCGAGCTGGCCAAGCGGATCCGCTCCCACACCGGCTGACCTGCGTCTTAGGCGTCCGCCAGGAGGCCTTCGGAGGGCCGTGGGTTGTCCACGTTGTGGACACCGCCGGCGCCAACCAGCCAATACGCCGCCGTCGGTTGGTGTCCGTCCGGCGGGTGGTTAACCTGCCCGTATGGCCCTAGGTACAGCTTCCACCAGGACTGATCGCGCGCGGACGGTGCGCGACCTGCTCGCCTCCGGCAAGCAGTCCTATTCGTTCGAGTTCGCCGCCCCGAAGACCGAGAAGGGCGAGCGGACGTTGTGGAACGCCATTCGCCGCATCGAGGCCGTCGCCCCGACCTTCGTGTCGGTGACCTACGGTGCCGGCGGCACCTCCCGGGACGGAACGGTCCGCGCCACCGAACGCATCGCCACCGACACCACCCTCACCCCGGTCGCCCACCTGACCGCGGTCAACCACTCCACCGCCGAACTGCGCAACATCATCGGCCAGTACGCCGGCGCCGGGATCCGCAACATGCTCGCGCTCCGCGGCGACCCGCCGGGCGACCCCATGGGCGAGTGGGTCCGGCACCCCGACGGCATCCGCTACGCCGCCGACCTGGTCCAACTGATCAAGGAGTCGGGCGACTTCTGCGTCGGCGTGGCCGCCTTCCCCGAGATGCACCCGCGCTCGACGGACTGGGACACCGACATCCGGTACTTCGTCGACAAGTGCCGCGCGGGCGCCGACTTCGCGATCACCCAGATGTTCTTCTACCCGGAGGACTACCTCCGGCTGCGCGACCGGGTCTCCGCCGCGGGCTGCTCGACGCCGATCATCCCGGAGATCATGCCGGTCACCAACGTCCGCCAGATCGAGCGATTCGCGCAGCTCAGCAATGCCGCGTTCCCGCCCGAGCTCGCATCGCGCATCCTCGCGGTCAAGGACGACCCGGCGGCGGTACGCTCCATTGGCATCGAGTACGCGACGGAGCTGTGCGCGCGCTTGATGGCCGAGGACGTGCCCGGGTTGCACTTCATCACCCTGAACCACTCCACGGCGACCCTGGAAATCTACGAGAACCTCGGGCTGCACCAGCGGTCCTGATCACGGTGGCCGGAATCCGGCGGAAGCGGGGCGCATATGGGCTGGACGATCCTCTACCTCGCGTTCGGCCTGGTCGCCCTGTGGTTGCTCGGTGAGGTCCTGTTCCAGCACAAGGCGCCGCTGCGGTGGCGGCTGTTGGCGCTGGGCGGCTTCCTCGGCGTGGTGGCCGGCGTCGCCATCCCGTCGGTCATCGTGATCGCGCTGGGGGCCATCGCCTTCGCGGTCGGGCAGACCTACGTGACGCTCTCCGTCCGCCGAGGCTACGAGGAGGGCTGGACGATCGGCGGGCGGCCCAAGCCGAGCCGCCGGCGCCGGGCCCGCTCGTCCCGCGCCCCGGCCGCCGAGCCGAAGCTCCAGGTCTCCGGGCTGACGGAGGAGACCGCCCCGGCCGCCGGTGCCACCCCGGACCCCGATCCGGCCGGCCACGGCACGGAGGGCGCCGGACACCAGGGCCCGTACCCGCCGCAGCCGGACCCGTCCGCCCCCGGCGCCGCCGACGCCACTGCCGCCTTCGGCGCCGTCGGCGAAGTGCCCGCCGCCGCCCAGGACTTCGGGTACGCCCCCGTGGACGCCACCGCCGTCTACGCCCCGCAGCCGATGCCGGACGACACCGCGGCCTACGGCATCTACAGCCCCGACGCCCGCCCCGACGCGCCGGCCGCCGCTGCCGCCTCCTACGACCTCTTCGGGAACCCCACCGCCGACGGCGACGCCAACGGCCGTGGCTACGACGGCGGTTACGCCCCGCCCCCCGGGCACGACGGCTACGCCGACCCCTACCCGTCCTACGACAACGGCGCCTACCAGGGCGGCCACGTGCCCTACTCCGACCCGTACATCGGCACCCAGCAGTACGCCGCGCACTACGACCCCTACGAGGAGCCCGACCCCTTCGGCCGGACGCCCCACCAGGCCGGGGCCTACGACCCCCTCGGCGGGCAGCCGGCGCAGCACTACCCGCAGGGCTACCCGCCCGAGACCCCGCCCGGCGGCGTCTGGATGCCGCAGCAGCGCGAGACCGGGCACCCGGAGGAGCAGCAGCCCTACCCGCCCCAGCAGCCGGGGTACGACGAGCAGCGGTACCACTACTGAGCGGCGGGGCGGTCCCGTCACGGAGGCCAACCGCCGCCGCCCCGGCCCGAGTCGGGCCCGGCCGGGGCCCTCAGGGGTGCGGTCTCACTCCGAGCCGTGCCAGTCGTCGCCGTTGACGATCAGGCCCGCGACCAGCGCCCCGGACATCCCGGCGTGCGCCAGCCCGCCGCCGGGGTGGTACCAGCCGCCGACGCCGTAGAGCCCGGGTATCCGGGTGCGGTTGCCGGGCCGCAGGAAGCGTCCCTCCCGGCCGGCCAGGGCCGGTCCCGGCACCAGGGAGCCCTCGGCCGGCGGCAGGACCTGCCGCCACAACATCCGCTCCCGCAACCCCGGCACCGCCGCCTCGGCGCGCTCGATCATCCGCTCCGCGGCCCGCTCCAGCGCCTCGGGGTCCAGCCAGTCGACGGGGCCGTGCGGGGCGACGGTGGCCGTCAGGGTGACCGCCTCGTGCGCGTCGTCGGGGCGGGTGGTGGGGTCGTCGGGGCGCAGCACCGTGACCGTCGGGCGGGCGCACGGGGTGCGCAGGCCGTGCCCGTCGCCGAAGACGCCGGCCAACTCCGCTGCGCGGTCCGGGGCGTGCACCACCGTGCGGTGCACCGCGTCCGCGGGGCGGGTGCCGCGCAGGGCCAGACAGACCGTCAGCCGCGCGGTGGCGCGGTCGCCGGCCCCGAGAGCGGGCCGGACGTCGTGCTCGCCCCAGGGCTCGTGGCCCGCGCAGAGCCCCGGCAACCGGACCGGATCGACGCCGGCGACCACGAACTCCGCGTCCGCCACCCGCCCGTCGGTCAGCTCCACGCCCGCGGCCCGGCCGTCCTTCTGAAGGATTCCGGTCACCTCGGCCCCGAAGGTGAACTCCACCTTGCGGGCCAGGCAGCGCTCGTACAGCGCCTCGGCCAGCGCCCGCATCCCGCCGCGCGCGTACCAACTGCCGAAGGTCTGCTCCATGTACGGCAGCACGGCCGCGCTCGCCGGGACGGTGCGCGGGTCGAAGCCGTACGCCAGGGCGTGGCTCTCCAACAGGGCGATCAGGCGCGGATCGGCCAGCTCGCGGCGGGCGACCTCGGCGAGGGTGGCCGTGGTCGGACCCTTGCCGCCGCGCGGGCCGAACAGGCCGCGCCGGCGCACCGCCGGATACGGATCGCGCCCCAGCACCCGCCAGTCCGCCCACAGCGGCTCCTCCAGGAGCGGCCGGCGGGTGGCGTCCCACGCCTCGCGGGCGCGGACCAGCAGGGTGCTCCAACGCTCGCCGCCGCCCGCGCCCAGCGCCTCGTCCAGGGCGGAAAGGACGCCGGCGCGCGAGGCGTTGGGCAGATTCACGGCGGTGCCGTCGGCGAAGACGTGCCGGGCGGCCGGGTCGACCTGGGTGAGCTCGACGCGGCTCTCCAGGGGCTCGCGGCCGGTCTTGACGAACAGATCGCGGTAGACCGCCGGGAGGTGCAGCAGACCGGGCCCGGTGTCGAAACCGAAGCCGTCCCGCTCCAGGCGACCGACCGCACCGCCGTACGTCGCGCCGCGCTCGAACACCGCCACCCGGTGGCCCGCGACGGCCAGTCGGGCGGCGGCCGCCATCGCGCCCATCCCGGCGCCGATCACCACAATCCTTGCCATGCCTGCGACTTTATCCGGCGGCACTGACAACGCCGCTCGCGGCCGGACGCCGCCCGGGCCGGCGGTGCGCTCAGCCGGCCGGCGGCGCCGCGCCGTCGGCCGCGGCCGGCCTCCGCTGCGCGCGCCGTTCCCGACGCCGCCGCAGATACCGGCGGATCCGCGACCACAGGAAGATCACCACCGCGATCCCGGCGACCAGCAGCACCGCCGCGATGCCCGCCGCGATCCACGGGTGGAACAGCGCGAACGCGACGATCCCCGCGACGCCCAGGTCCTCCGCCAGGCTCAACACGATGTTGCTGGCCGGCTCCGGGGAGGTGTTGACCGCGATCCGGGTGCCCGCCTTGACCAGATGGCTCACCAGCGCCGTGGAGCCGCCCACGGCGCCCGCCGCGAGCTGCGGCAGTGACCCGTCGTGCCCGGCCAGCAGCGCCGCCACCACGCCGCCGGCGAGCGGCCGGATCACCGTGTGCACGGTGTCCCAGACCGAGTCCACGTACGGGATCTTGTCGGCGACCGCCTCGACCAGGAAGAGCACCCCCGCGGCGATCAGCACGTCGGGGCGCTCCAGCGCGGCGGGCACCTCGTCGGAGACGCCGGTCGCGCCGAGCAGACCGAGGAGCAGGACGACGGCGTAGGCGTTGATCCCGCTCGCCCAGCCGCTGGTGAAGACCAAGGGAAGTACGGACACGCCGCCGATCGTAGGCGGTCCGCCGGCCCGTTGGCGGCGGCTTGAGGAGGGATGCTCAGCGGTGAGTATCCGTACTCAGACGCCGAGATGAGTAGGTACGCGGATGGGTCGGCACCGGCCCGGACGGAAGAGTGGGGACCACGGAAGGGCAGCGGCGCCGCACCGCCGACACGGGGCGGCGGAGCGGCGCGGCTCCCGGCCGGAACGGGGGAACGTCGGGGGGCTCCACGGGGGAGACGGGGGAGCTCGGGGGAACGACGGGGCACGGCGCTGCCCTGGTCGGATCGGACGGGGGAACGATCCGTGCCAGGGCAGCGCACATGTGCGTACCCGGGGCGAACGGGCGGACCGGCCCGCCCTCTAGACGGGGCGGCCGGTGACCCGCCCCTGGAGGAGCCGCGACAGCGCCGCGTGCACGTCGTCGATCGACCGGTCCGGCTGGTACGACTGCCAGTCCAGGGCGGCCACCAGCACCATGCCGAACAGCGCCGAGGCGGTCAGCGGGATGTCGATCTCGTCGCTCAACTCCCCGGCGGCCACCGCCTCCCGCAGCACGTCCTCCACCACCGTGATGGCCCGCTGCCGCACCACCATGAGCGTGGACTGCCAGGCCCGGTTGGTGCGCCACAGTTCGGCGACGTAGAGCTGGGTGAGGGCCGGGTAGTGGGCGATGAAGTCCAGGCCGGCCCGGATCATCGCGTCGAGCGCGTCGACCCGGGTGCCGCCCCGGTCGGTGACCTCGTCGGCGGCCGCCTGGAGGGAGGACGCCAACAACTCGATGCCGTGCCGCAGCAGCTCCTCGAAGAGGACGTTCTTGCTCGCGAAGTTGTAGTACACGGTGCCCTTCGCGACCCCCGCCCGTTCGGCGATCTCGTCCACCGTGGTGGAGGAGAAGCCCTGTTCGGCGATGAGCGTGACGGCGGCCTCGAAGAGCTTGCGCCGGGTCGCGTCGCGGCGTGTGTGGGAGCTGTCCATGGGGGTGATTGTGCCGGTCGGCAGGGCTCGCCCGCTCACAGGCTCAGCTCCGGGTGGAGGTCCTTCATCCGCACCACCTGCCGGCCGCGCGCCGTCAGGGCGGTCAGGGCCAGCGCCCCGAGGGTGAACGCCAACAGCACCGCGCCGCCCTGCCATACGGGCGCCAGGCCGCCGCCCGTGATGAGCCGGCGCAGCCCCTCGACGACGTAACTCATCGGCAGGTAGGGGTGGATGGCCCCGAAGAAGCCCGGGCTGGTCTGCACCGGGTAGGTGCCGCCGGCGGACGTGAGCTGGAGCATCAGCAGCGCCAGCACCAGGATCCGGCCGGCCGGTCCGAACTGTGCGTTCAGCCACTGCACCAGCGCCGAGAAGCAGGCCGTGACCAGCACCAGGAAGCCGACCGTGCCGGCCGCCCTGGCCATCTGGAGGCCGAGCGCGAAGTGCAGCACGGTCATCAGCGCCGCGGTCTGGAGCACCCCGATGCCGAACACCGGCAGCCAACCGGACAGTGCCACCCGCCAGGAGGACGCGCCCATCGCCAGCGCCCTCCGATTGAGCGGCGCGATGAGCATGTAGGCCACCATCGCGCCGACCCACAGGGACAGCGGGATGAAGTACGGGGCGAACCCGGTGCCGTAGTTGGGCGCCTTGTGGGCGGAACCGGACGCCAGTTGCACCGGGTCGGACATGACCTGGGTGCGCGCGTCGCGGTCCTTCTTGCCGTAGTCCGGGATCCGCCGGACCCCGTCGTGCAGCCCGTCGGCCAGCCGGGCGGAGCCGTCGGAGAGTTGGAACAGCCCACCGTCCAGCGTTCGCGCGCCGTCCTTGAGCCGGCCGACGCCGGTGTCCAGGTCGGTCATCCCGGAGGCGGCGCGCCCGGTGCCGTCGTGCAGTTGCCGCGCCCCGTCGGTGAGCCGGTCCGCGCCGGTGGCCAACTGGGCGTTGCCCGCGGCCAGTTGGCGGGCGCCCGCGGACACCTTGTGGGCACCGTCGTTGAGTTCGTTGATCTTGTGGACGGCGGCGTCCATGTCGGCACCGAGGGTCGGGCCGTGCGCGGCCAGCTCCAGGGCCAGCGAGTGCAGGGTGTCCAGGTCCCGGCCGAGCTGGTCGAGGTTCTTCTGGTCGTGGACGTAGCCGCTGACCTCTTCGGCGGTGTCCGCCGCGGTACCGGCCTGCTCGGTGAGGCGCTTGAGCTCGGCGCAGTCGGTCGCCGGGGTGGTGCCGCTGCCGCAGCGCAACCGGTAGTAGGCGGCGAGGTGGTCGAAGATCCCCCGGGACAGCTTCGCTCCCGTGGAGGCCGCGGCGGGCAGCTTGTCCAGGTGGTCGCGCACCGCCTGGGCGCCGTCCGCGACCAGCCGGGCGGCCGCGCCGATCTCCTTGCCGTGCGCCCGGACGAACGGCCCCACCTTGTCGACGACGCCGTTGACGGTGTCCGCGAGTTGCTGGGTGCCCCGGGCCACCTGCCCGGAGCCGTCGGCCAGTTGACGGGACCCGTCGGCGGCGGTGCCGGCCCCCTTGGCGAGCGCGGCGCTGCCCCGGTTGAGCCGCCCGGCGCCGGCGTCGAGGTCGCCCAGGCCGCCGACCAGTTGGGCGCTCCCGTTCTTGGCGGTGTTCAGGCCGTCGGCCAGTTTGCCGGTGCCGTCCTTCGCCCGCCCGATGCCGTCCTGGAGCCGGTCCGCACCGTCGGCGGCCTGGGCGGTCTTGCCGTGCAGGGTCGAGAACGACACGAAGATCCTGTCGAGGAAGGTCCGCGACGACTTGGCCGAGGCCGCCGCGCGCACCTCGGAGAACACCGTCCGGGAGATCTGCCCGACGATGTAGTTGTTGGCGTCGTTGGTGCGCACCTTCAGGGCGCCGGTCTCCGGGTGGTCCCCGGCGCTGGAGGCGATCCGCCGGCTGAAGTCCCGGGGGATGGAGAGCGAGAGGTAGTACCTGCCGTCCTCCAGGCCACGACCGGCCTCCGCGGGGTCCACCTGGTGCCAGTCGAAGGTGTGGCTGTCCCGTAGGCCGGCGACGATGCCGTCGCCCGCGGAGACCCGCTGCCCGCCGACGTCCGCGCCGGCGTCCTCGTTGACCAGCGCGACCGGGATCCGGTCCAGCCGGCCGTAGGGGTCCCAGAAGGACCACAGGTACAGCGCGCCGTACAGGAGCGGCAGCAGCAGGAGGGCGGCCAGCGCGGCGCGCGGCAGCTTCCCCCTCCCGAACCGCTTCAGCTCAAGCGCGGCCAGCTTCGGCGAGCGCATCGGCCGCCCCTTCCTCGTCGTGCCCGCCGTCCCCGGGGGCGTCGGCGTCCGGCGCCGCGCGGTCGGTACGCACCAGCACCACGCCCGCGGCGTCCGCCGGCGGCTCGCTGCACACCGCGAGCACCGTGGTGCCGGCCCGGGCCAGCCCCCGCAACAGCGCCCAGGCCGCGGCGCGTTCGTCGTCCGACAGCTTCAGGTCGGTGTCGTCCACGGCCAGCAACCGGGGGCCGCCGATCAGCGCCAGCGCCACGGAGAGCCGCAGCGCCTCCAGCCGCTCCAGGTCGCGCACGGCGGTGCCGACCCCCTTGGACAGCGCCGCGGGGTCCAGCCCGGCGGCGGTCAGCGCGCCGTCCACCAGAGCGCGGGCCCGCGCCCGGCGCTCCCGTCGGGGCTTTGGCAGCGTGCGCAGCGAGGCGCCGAACCGCCCGTGCGGCAGGGCGCGTTCGCGCAGGTGCTCGCCCACGGTCAGGGCGGGATCGAGCTCGGCGACGCCGGGCACGTGAGCGAGCGCGGTGAACGACCGGACCGCGGCCATGCGCTTGGGCAGCGGCGCCCCGCCCACCTCCGCGGTGCCCGCCGCGGACTTCATCCGGCCGGTGAGCGCCAGCAGCAGACAGGTACGACCGGTGCCCGAAGGGCCCTGCACGGCGATCAGCGCGCCCGGTTCCGCGGTGATGTCGAGGTCCCTGAACGCCCATCCGCGGGGGCCCTTGACCCCGAGACCCGCGGCCGTGACCGCCGCCCCGTGCGGGGTGCTGTCCACGATCCCTCCCCTTGCACTGACTGGTCAGTGCAACTTAGAGACCCGGTCCCATCCTCCGCAAGGGATTCTCGAAAAATCCGCGAAATCCCGTGCCCGGCACGCCGATTGGCTGTCCGTTTTCCAGTGAAACCGCAGGTCAAGGCCGATTGTCAGTGGTGTGCCGCACGATGGGTGCATACGGTCCGCATCGTCATGCCGCTCCCAAGTGGCGTGCGACGACAGGAGGTTCGTCATGGCAGCTCGTCCCGCCGCGGGCAGCTCCGCTGCGTACGGTCCCCCGAGCGATGTCCATCCCGTCCCGCGCCGGGCGGCCGCCCCGCCCGCCGCCCTCGACCTGCTCGCCAAGGCCCGGCACGGCCTCGACGAGGCCACCATTCTGGAATCCGCCAACGAGCGCTTTGCCACTGCTCATCTGGCCGCGCTGCGCGCCGCCGCTGCGGTCCTCGCCGTGCGCGCCCGCCCGGAGCCCGCCGCGCACCGCGGACGGCGCGGCCGCCGACCGGCCATCCGCAGCGCCTGGGAGGTGCTGCCCGAGGTCGCGCCCGAACTCGCCGAGTGGAGCGCCCTGTTCGCCTCCGGTGCCATCCGCCGGGCCCGGGCCGAGGCCGACATATCGGGCGCGGCCAGCCACCGCGACGCCGACGACCTGCTGCGGGACGCCGGGATGTTCCTCCGCCTGGTGGAGCGGATGCTGCGACTGCACCCCACGCTGCCCCTGCAAGGGGCCGGGGATCCGCCCCGCGAGGGCTGGGGCCGCGCCGGCTGACCGCGCGACCTGCGGCGTCGCGCGGGCCGGGCGCGGCACCCGTCGGATTACGGAATAGGGTGGTGAACGACTGGATGTTCATGCCCCGCCGAGGAGCCACCCACCGTGTCTGACCCGCTGCGCCCCCGCGCATCCCTTCGTACCGCCGTGGTCTGGGACGTCCTCAAGGACGCCCTGGAGCGCCGGGTCAAGGCCGCCGGACGGGACGCCCTGGACGTCCTCGACACCGGCGGCGGCAGCGGCAACTTCGCCGTCCCGGTGGCCCGTCTCGGCCACCGCGTCACCGTCGTCGACCCCAGCCCCAACGCCCTCTTCGCCCTGGAGCGCCGGGCCGCCGAGGCCGGGGTCGCCGACCGGATCCGCGGCGTCCAGGGCGACGCCCACGGCCTGTTCCAGGTCGTCGAGCGCGGTGGCTACGACGCGGTGCTCTGCCACGGCGTGCTGGAGTACGTCGACGACCCGGCCGAGGGCCTGCGCAACGCCGCCGGCGCGCTGCGCCCCGCCGGCACCCTCAGCCTGCTCGCCGCCGGCCTGGGCGGCGCGGTCCTCGCCCGCGCGCTGGCCGGCCACTTCACCGAGGCCCGCCGGGCCCTGGCCGACCCCGCGGGCCGCTGGGGCGAGGGCGACCCGGTGCCCCGCCGGTTCACCGCCGAGCAGCTCACCGACCTGGTCACCGCCACCGGCCTCCAGGTCGGCGCGGTGCACGGTGTGCGGGTCTTCGCCGACCTCGTCCCCGGCGTCCTGGTCGACACCGAGCCCGGCGCCATGGACGCCCTGCTGAAGCTGGAGGCCGCCGTGGCCGAGCAGCCCGCCTTCCACTCCGTCGCCACCCAGCTCCACGTCCTCGCCGAGCGCGACTGACGGTGCACCGCGGTGCACCGGCGCACCGCTGACGCACCCCGGCCGCGTACGGGTCCGCGCCGCCGCGTACGGGTCCGCGCGGCCCATACGGCGCGGGCGGTGCGGCACCCGGGAGCGCCCCGGACCGGCGCCCGGCCGTGCCCACGGGCATCGCATGCGGTCGACCACAGGCCACCCGAACAGCCGCTTCGCCCCGTATGATCGGTGTACGACGTTCCGGCATGACGGATTGGCGGGTGGGGAATGCAGCCAGCATCACCATCGGCCGCCGCGGCGGTACGGACGGTGAATTGGCGTAGAGGGGCGGGTTTCACGGGGGCGATTCCCTGCCTATCCTGAAAGGGTCGCACCCGGTCGCCCCCCGCGACCGACGAGTAGGAGGACTCCGTGCCGCTCTCGGAGCACGAGCAGCGCATGCTCGAGCAAATGGAGCGAGCGCTGTACGCCGAAGATCCCAAGTTCGCGACAGCGCTTGAGGGAAGCGGGCTGCGTACGTACACCCGGCGACGGGTCTACCAAGCGGTCGTGGGCTTCCTGGTGGGTATCGCCCTGCTCATGGCCGGCATGGTCGCCCAGCTCATCTGGGTCAGTGTCGTCGGCTTCCTCGTCATGCTCGGCTGCGCCGTGCTGGCCGTCACCGGCTGGCGCAAGGCTCCCAAGTCGGGGGAGCGCGCCGCGGCCGCGGGCGGGCCACAGGCCCGTCGCCAGGCCAGGCCGCGCCGCTCGATGATGGACCGCATCGAGGACCGCTGGCAGCGCCGCCGCGACGAACAGCAAGGCCACTGAGGTCGCTGACGATCAGCGGGGTCACTGACCGTTGACGGGCCGTTGCCTGCGCGCCGGTATCCGGCCATCTGCTCCGCGGCGAGCGCAGCGAATCCGGCCAATTTCGCGGTTCCTGTGCGCGGAGTACCCCGCATTCGTGGCCAGTTGTGCCGTCGGTGGATTGTGCGCCGATGTGTGGTGATGCCGGTCGGCGTCGTCGAATTCCGTTGGCGTTGGCGTTGGCACTCGTGCCCTTGACTTTCGTGTGGCCCCCGAGGAATCGGGGGCCACACTTTTTGCGCTGCGTGCGCGCGTTGCTTTGTGCGGGCTCCGGCCCTCGTGCGCGTTGCGGTCGTCGACGCGTAGCGGTCGTCGCGGGGCGCGTACAGGGCGGGCGCGGCCGCCGGTTGGGAGCCGTACCGGGAATCCGGTGCGGTGTCGCCCCGGGCGCGGTCGGGCCCTAGGCCCGCTCGTTGCGTCGCCAGCCCGTCGTGCGCAGCGTGGTCGCCAGGCGTCGGGCCGTGGTTGCCGGGCGGCTGTTCCGGCAGCGCCGTCGCAGTGCGGACCAGCGGGACGCACCGGCCCAGCGGAGGCGGGCCGCGGAGCGCGGGGCGAACCGGGCGCGCAGGCGCAGTGCTCGGGGCGCGCCGTCCCGCAGGCCGGCGTGCACCAGCCGGACGTCCGCGGCGAGCCCGTCCGGCGGGGCTGGTTGCGGGGCGTAGAGGGCTTGCTCGACCGCTGTCGCGACCCGTCGGGCGGCGTCCGCGGCGTCGGGCTGTAGTTCCCCGATGCGAATGATCCGGGCGGCCGCCGAGCGCGGGGTCAGCGCCTCGTCCGGGACGATCCCGTAATCCCAGCCGGTGTCCAGCAGTTCCTGCCAGACGGCGAGGGTGTGCGCCGTCGGCTCGCTGCCCGGGGCGCCCGCCAGCCGTCGGGCGCGGGCCCGGCTCCGCCACAGCAGCGGGACCGTGGACAGCGTCACGAACACCAGCGCGGCCAGGGCGATCAGCGCGAGTGCCCAGGGCGCGGGGCCGCCGCCGGGCGGGGCGGTGGTCGATATCGAGACCCCGGCCGCGCAGCCGGAGGCCGTGCGCTGCTCGCCGGGGGCGCAGGACGGCGCCGCGGACGGCCCGGTGGCGGGCAGCTCGGACGGCGCGGGTGCCCGGTCCGGACCGCCGGTGCTGGTGGACTGCGCCGGGTCCGGGTACGCGTAGTCGGGGACGCTGCCGCGGCTCGGGGTCGGCTCGAAGCGGGTCCAGCCGACGCCCTGGAAGTACAGCTCGGGCCAGGCGTGCGCGTCCTTCAGCCCCACCGACGTGGTGCCGTCGGGCTGCCGGGTGCCCGGGGTGAAGCCGACCGCCACCCGGGCCGGGATGCCGAGCGTGCGGGCCATCGCCGCCATGGAGAACGAGAAGTGGACGCAGAAGCCCTCCTTGTCCGCCAGGAAGCGGGCGATCGCCTCGGAGCCGCTGCCGGCCCGGACCTCGGTGTTGTAGCTGAAGCCGCCGTAGAGCGCGAACCAGTCCTGGAGTTTGACGGCCTTGTCGTACGCGGTGCGGGCGCCGCGGGTGACCTGGCGGGCGGTGGTGCCGACGATGGCCGGGAGGGAGTCCGGAACCTTGGTGTACTCCTGCCGCAGGGCAGCGGGGGGCGGCGGGGCAGTGGCCAACTGGTGGGCGGTGGGCCGCACTTGGAGGCTCTCGACCTGGTACTGGAGGCCGTGGGTGTTCTGCCCGCGGTCGCCGACCAGGGTGCGGCCCTCGGGCTCGAAGCGCCAACGGCCGGGGAGGTCGACCTTGTCCGCCGGGTAGGGCAGCGGCAGCCAGTTCTGGGCGTACCACGGGGCGGTGGAGATGGAGGTGTTGATCCGGGTGACGGACACGTCGGAGCTCAGGCCGGGCGGCCGGGGCAGCTCGGCGGGGACGTCGGTGACGGTGCGTTCGGAGGGCTTCCAGGCCGTGCCGTCGAACTGGTCCAGGGCGACGATCCGCAGATACATCTCGCGGGTGTCGGCCGCGGTGGTGCGGTAGTTGAGGACCTCGCGGTCCTCCGGCTGGTTGAGGCTGTCCTGGAGCGAGACCAGTGGGTTCACCGCGGAGATGGTGCCGCCCCCGCCGCCGGGGCCGGCGCCGCCCGGGGCCGGGCCGAGCAGCCCGCCGCTCAGGGACGGCAGCGCGGCGGGCACCAGCAGCGCGATGCCCAGCGACAGCACGCCGATCCGACGGCCCGCACGGACCCGGATCCGGCCGCCGTCGGAGTCTCCCGGCCGGCGCGCCGGCGGGCCGCCGAAGACCCGGCCCCACTGGGAGAGTCGGTCGCGGCCCTCGGCCAGCAGGAGCAGGAGGTAGCCGGCGGCGGCCACCAGGAACCACAGCCAGCCCGAGCCGCCCTGGGACAGTCCTGCGGCCACCGAGTACAGCGCGAGCAGTGGCAGGCCGGCGGGCGCGGCGCTGCGGTAGGTGACCGCCAGCGCGTCCACCACCAGGCCGATCAGCAGTACCCCGGAGACCAGCAGCAGCTTGATGCCGGGGGTGACCGGGGCCGGGATGGCGTACCGGCCGACGTCCCGGGCCCCGTCCTGCGCCAGTTCGACGAGGGCGGTGACGGCGTCCGGGCCCGGCAGCAGCCCGGCCAGCGCCTGGCCGCGGGCGAACACCGCCGTCAGCAGCAGCACGGCCGCCAGCGCCTGCGCGGCGACGGTCAGCGGGCGGGCCAACGGGACCCGCCGGGCCAGTGCGCCCACCGCCGTCACCAGCGCCAGCAGCAGCGCCGCCTGGAACAGCCAGGTGACCGGGTCCACCAGCGGCAGCAGCGCGCAGCCGGCGCACAGCGTCGCCGCCATCGCCGCCAGTGCCAGCCGCGCCCGCCCGCTCATGCGTCCGCCCCACTTCGCTCGGTGTCGCCGGCTCCGCCCTGCCCCGGGACGGCCCCGGCCGGTGCTGTCTCCGACTGGCCCGCCGCCCGCCACAGATCGGCCAGGGCGACCCCCGGCCCGACCGGCAGCGCCGTCCAGCCCGCCGCCCGCAGCATCCGCAGCCGCTCGGCGACCGGGGGTCCGCCGGGGGAGAGGCGTATCCCGCCGGGCCCGCGGGACCAGGCGTCGCCGTCCAGGACGAAGGCGACGGCGATGGTGCTGCGCCGGCGGATCCGGCCGACCAGTGCGGCCTGTTCCTCGTCCAACGCGCCGAAGAAGGCGATCAGTAGACCCTCCGCGCCCTCCCGCAGCGCCTCGTACGCCGCCGTGAAACCCGCCGCGTCGGAGTGCTCCACGACGGCGAGGCTGTCCAGCAGCAGGCCCGCGGTGTCGGAGGACTCGCCGCCGGCGAAGCCGCCGCCCGCCGGGCCGGGCACCGTGCTTCCGGTGTCGGTCAGCAACCGCACGGCGTAGCCGCGCTCCAGGAGGTGCAGCGCGGTCGAGGCGGCGCCGGCCACCGCCCATTCGAAGGCCGAGTCGGGCCCGGAGCCGTGATGCGCGACGGCCCGGGTGTCCAGCAGGATCGTGCAGCACGCCTTCCGCGGCTGCTCCTCGCGGCGCACCATCAGCTCGCCGTGCCGGGCCGTGGAGCGCCAGTGCACCCGGCGCAGGTCGTCGCCGTGGCGGTAGCCGCGGGGGATGATGTCGTCCTCGCCGGCCAGCGCGAGCGAGCGGTGGCCGCCGTCGCCGTACCCGGCGGCCTCGCCGGCCAGCCGGACCGGCGGCAGCGGCTCGACGCGCGGCACCACCGTCAGGGTGTCGAACGCCGTGAAAGCGCGGGTCAGTTCGCACATGCCGAACGGGTCGGTCAGCCGGAGCTGCAACGGTCCCAGCGGATAACGGCCGCGCAGATCGGACCGGACGCGGTAGGACACCTCGCGGCTGCCGCCGGGCTCGACCCGGTCCAGGACGAAGCGCGGGCGGGGCCCGAGGACGTAGGGGACACGGTCCTGGAGCATCAGGACGCCGGTGGGCAGCCGGGCGACGTTCTCCACCCGGAGGCGGACCCGGGACTCGGCCGCCGCCGGCACCCGGGCGGGCGCGAGCGTGCGGCTGCCCGCGACGCGGTAGCGGGTGCGGTGCAGCACCAGGACGCACACCAGCGGCAGCGCGGCCAACAGCAGCCCGACCCGGAGGAGTTCCGCCTGGCCGAGGAGGTAGGCGCAGGCCGCGGCGGCCAACCCGGCCGCCAGGAACGACCGCCCGCGGGTCGTCAGCCCCCCGAGGGCGGCGCGCAGCCCGCCCGGCTCCCGCGTGACACCGCTCCCCCCGCCGGCCATCACAACCCCCGTACGCCGGGCGGCTGCTGGCCGCGGGCAGGCTGCCGCCACTGCGGAGCGGCCGCGTCCGGGACCGGGGTGCGCCCGACGATCTCCAGCACCACCTGCTCGGTGGTGCGGCGGTTCAACTGGGCCTGGGCGGTGGGCAGCAGCCGGTGCGCGAGCACCGCCACCGCCAGCGACTGGACGTCGTCCGGCAGCGCGAACTCCCGCCCGGCCAGGGCCGCCGCGGCCTTCGCGGCGCGCAGCAGGTGCAGCGTCGCCCGGGGCGAGGCGCCGAGCCGCAGATCGGGGTGGTTGCGGGTGGCCGCAACGAGGTCGACGGCGTACCGCCGCACGGCCTCGGCGACATGGACGCCCCGCACCGCCTCGGCCAACTGCACGATCTCGTGGGCGTGCGTCACTGGGCGCAGCCGCTCCAACGGGGAGGCGCCGCCGTGCACATCGAGCATCTGCAGCTCGGCGGCCGGGCTGGGATAGCCGATCGACACCCGGGCCATGAAGCGGTCCCGTTGGGCCTCGGGGAGCGGGTAGGTGCCCTCCATCTCGACCGGGTTCTGCGTCGCGACGACCATGAAGGGGCTGGGCAGGTCGTAGGTCTGCCCGTCCATGGTGACCTGGCGCTCCTCCATCGACTCCAGCAGCGCCGACTGGGTCTTGGGGGAGGCGCGGTTGATCTCGTCGCCGATCACGATCTGGGCGAAGATCGCGCCGGGCTTGAACTCGAAGTCCCGCCGCTGCTGGTCGTAGACGCTGACGCCGGTGATGTCCGACGGCAGCAGGTCGGGGGTGAACTGGATGCGCCGGACCGAGCAGTCGATGGACTTGGCCAGCGCCTTGGCGAGCATCGTCTTGCCGACGCCGGGCACGTCCTCGATGAGCAGGTGTCCCTCGGCCAGGAGGACGGTCAGCGCGAGCCGTACGACCTCCGGCTTGCCCTCGATCACGCCCTCCACCGACCGGTGCACCCGCCCGACGGTGGTGGTCAGATCGGCAAGGCTCGCTCGTTCGTCATACGTCGTCACTCGGCCCTCCTCGGCCCCTCCCCGGGTGGCCGCCGCCCCCTCGATGGACCCGGCCCTCCCCGCGTGCGCGCCGCGGCCGGCTGCGGCCGCGGCGACGTCACCTAGGCATTCTTGCCGCCCGCGCGGCCTCGCGTCATGACCTGTGGATAACTCGCACCGTTCAAGCCCGGCCAACCGGACAAGTCCGGCTAGCCGGGCGCGAAAAGGAGGGGAGAGGAGGGTTGGATCCGCCGCCGGCCGCGGCGGATCCCGCCGCAGGTCAGTCCCGCGGATCGATCTCGCGCAGCAGACCCGTCGTCACGTCGAACACGAATCCGCGGACGTCGTCGGTGTGCAGCAGGAACGGCGAGGTGCGCACCCGCTGCATGGACTGCCGGACGTCCTCGTCGAGGTCCTTGAACGCCTCGACCGCCCAGGTGGGCCGCTGGCCGACCTCGGCCGCCAGCTCGTGCCGGAAGTCCTCGGTGAGGCTGAGCAGACCGCAGTTGGTGTGGTGGATGAGAACGACCGACCGCGTGCCCAGGGCACGCTGACTGATCGTCAGGGAGCGGATGATGTCGTCCGTCACCACACCGCCGGCGTTGCGGATGGTGTGGCAGTCGCCGAGTTCCAGCCCCAGCGCGGCGTGCAGGTCGAGTCGGGCGTCCATGCACGCCACGACGGCGACCTTGAGGACCGGCCGGGCGTCCATCCCGGGGTCGGTGAAGGCGGCGGCGTAGCGCCGGTTCGACGCGACGAGACGGTCGGTGACCGTACCGGTGGCGGTGGGGGCGCTGTCGGCGGACGGGGGCAGCGGCTGCGACGCAGGTATGGGCATGGATTCACGGTAATCGCTCATGGTTGCTTCAGCCCCTCCTGTAGGTGGGCGTAGGGGGCAACATCACACCTCGTGAGGCGGTCCATAGGGTTGGACGTCCCCGTAGAAAGCGGGAGGAAACCTCCGGGAGCACCGTGCGGGGGACGCGCGGAACCAGTTGATTGACCGGGAGGGCAGGTGGACTAAAGTGGCGCGAAGTGGGAGGCGTGACGCTCTCCTCGGATCCTTCGATCCCTCGCGTGCGTGACCGTACGTACGGTTCGGCCTCCTCCCGCTCCACCGGTCATCCGACGTCACTTCCCCGTCGCCGGAGGGCCACTTCCCCTTCAGAGCGGGCGGGGACCAAGCGGTACGTGCGGCATCCCCCAGCCAACGGCCGGGGACCCACCTGCCGCCCACCATCGGAAGGCATATGAGCGAGCGCAGCGAGCGAATCAGGAAGAGGTGCGCGCTCTGCGACGGCAGGCCCGCTGAGCGAAGCGAGGCTGGCGCATGAGCAGTAATACCCGCCACGTACCCGTCATGCTCCAGCGGTGTCTGGACATGCTCGCCCCCGCGCTCACCGAGCCCGGTGCGGTCGTCGTCGACTGCACCCTCGGGCTCGGCGGGCACAGCGAGGCGCTGCTCACCACGTTCCCCGAGGCCCGCCTGGTCGCGCTGGACCGCGACCCGTCGGCGCTCCGGCTGGCGGGGGAGCGGCTGGCCCCCTACGGGGAGCGCGCCACCCTGGTGCACGCGGTCTACGACGAGCTCCCCCAGGTCCTCGACCGGCTCGGGCTGCCCCGGGTCCAGGCCGTCCTGTTCGACCTCGGGGTCTCCTCCATGCAGCTCGACGAGGCCGACCGCGGCTTCGCCTACGCCCAGGACGCCCCGCTCGACATGCGGATGGACCAGACGACCGGCATCAGCGCCGCCGAGGTCCTCAACACCTACCCGCCCGGTGAGTTGGTGCGGATCCTGCGCTCCTACGGGGAGGAGAAGCAGGCCAAGCGGATCGTCGCGGCGGTGGTCCGGGAGCGGGACAAGGAGCCGTTCTCCACCAGCGCGCGGCTGGTCGAGCTGATCCGGGACGCGCTGCCGCAGGCCGCCAAGCGCACCGGCGGCAACCCGGCCAAGCGGACCTTCCAGGCGCTGCGCATCGAGGTCAACGGCGAGTTGGCGTGCGTCGAGCGGGCCATCCCGGCCGCGGTGAAGTCGCTCGCGGTGGGTGGCCGGATCGCCGTGCTGTCGTACCAGTCGCTGGAGGACCGGCTGGTCAAGCAGGTCTTCGCGGCCGGCGCCAGCAACACCGCGCCGCCCGGCCTGCCGGTCGTCCCCGAGCGCTACCAGCCCCGCCTGAAGCTGCTGACCCGCGGCGCCGAGCTCCCCACCGAGGAGGAGATCGCCGAGAACCGGCGCGCGGCCCCCGCCCGGCTGCGCGGCGCCGAGCGCATCCGCGAGGACATCGCATGACCCGGCAGGGGGGCCGGTCGCGCGGCAGAGGGCGCCTGGCCGCGCTGCTGCCCGCCGCCCCCCGCTCCGGCACCGCCGCGCGCACGCCGTTCGTGCTGCTCGTCGTGGTGCTGCTGGGCTCCGGGCTGATCTCCCTGCTGCTGCTCAACTCGGCGCTCAACCAAGGGTCGTTCGAGCTGAGCAGGCTGGAGCGGAAGACCGGCGAGCTGACGGACGAGCAGCAGGCGCTCCAACAGGAGGTGGACGGCTACTCCGCACCGGACGCGCTGGCGCGGCGGGCCCGCAAGCTGGGCATGGTGCCCGGCGGCAACCCGGCGTTCCTGATGCCGGACGGCACCGTCCGCGGCGTGCCGGGCCCGGTCTCGTCCACCGAGAGCCCGCTGTCCGCGTCGGCCGGGCCGCTGCCGCTCGGCCCGGAGGGCACCCGGCCCACGGACCCCGGGCCCACCCCGGCGGCCACGGCCCCGCCGCCCCCACCGCAGCCCGTACGGGCCCCGGTCGGGCCGCTCGCGCCCAGTACGCCGGGCGTCCCGTCGTCCCCGGGACCGCTGGCCACGCCCGCGGCGCCCGCCTCCGTCCTCATGCCCGACTCGCCCACCCCGTCGGCCCCCGGCAGGTGATCCCGTGACGCCCGAACCCGCACTCCGCGGCCGCAGTTCCCACGCCGCGCCCGGTCGGCCGCCCGGCGCCGCGCCGTGCCCCGCGCGCGCCCGGGGGAGAGCGGCATGAGCACGCCCCGGGACCCCCGTCGCGTTCCGCGCCCGGCCCGGTCCGGCGGCCGCCCGCCGGCCCGTCGCCCCGGTACGCCCAAGCCGCCCGCGGCCCGCCGTCCCGCCGGAGCGGGCCGCCTCCGGCAGCTCGGCGGCCCCCTGCGGCCGGTCAACCCGCGTCCCCGGCTGCGCCTGGTCGCGCTGGCGCTGACGCTGGTGATGCTGGCCTTCGTCGTCCGGCTGGTGCAGGTGCAGGGCGTGGACGCCGCGGCCTACGCCGCCAAGGCCAACGAGAACCGCTACGTCCCGGTCAAACTCGCCGCCGAGCGCGGCGCGATCACCGATCGCAACGGCGTGGACCTCGCCACCACCGTGGACGCCTACGACATCACCGCCGACCCGAGCCTGCTGGCGCCCGACAAGACCAAGGTCAAGGACGGCCCGCAACGGGCCGCCGCGCTCCTCGCGCCGCTCCTCGGCGAGTCCCGGGAGACCCTGGCCGCCAAACTGGACCGCCCCGACTCCCGTTACGTCCTGCTCGCCCGGCAGCGCACCCCCCAGGTCTGGAAGCAGATCAAGGACCTCCGCAAGCAGTTGGACGCCAAGGCGGCCGCCGCCCCCAAGAGCGCACCCCGCCCCAACGTCCTGGTCGGGGTCTTCGCCGACAAGCACCGCAAGCGCGTCTACCCGAACAGTCAACTCGCCGCCGGCGTCCTGGGCTTCATGAACAGCGCCGGCAAGGGGGCCGGCGGCCTGGAGGCCCAGCTCAACAAGGAGTTGGCCGGCACGGACGGCAAGCTGGTCTACGCCCAGTCCGGCGGCCGCCGGGTGCCCAACGCCGACACCCAGGAGCACCCCGCCGTACCCGGCACCGACGTGCAGTTGACCCTCGACAGCGACATCCAGTGGGCGGCCCAGAAGGCCATCAGCGAACAGGTCGACAAGTCCGGGGCCGACCGCGGCTACGTCGTCGTCCAGGACACCCGCACCGGCCAGATCCTGGCGCTCGCCAACGCGCCCGGCTTCGACCCCAACGACCTGTCCAAGGCCAGTCCGGACGCGCTGGGCAACCCGGCCCTCACCGATGCCTTCGAACCGGGCTCCACCAGCAAGCTGATGACCATGGCGGCCGTCCTGGAGGAGGGCGCGGCCACCCCGTACACCCGGGTCACCGTGCCCAACCGGCTGCACCGCGGCGACCGGTTGTTCTCGGACGACATCGACCACGAGACCTGGCACCTCACGCTCAACGGCGTGCTCGCCAAGTCCAGCAACATCGGCACGATCCTGGCCGCCGGCCAACTGGGCACCACCCAGCCGCAGGCCAACCAGGTCCTCTACTCCTACCTGCGGAAGTTCGGCATCGGCCGGCCCACCGGGCTCAACTTCCCCGGCGAGACCGACGGCATCCTGGCCAAGCCGCAGAGCTGGAACACCTCGCAGCAGTACACGATCCCGTTCGGCCAGGGGCTCTCCCTCAACGCCGTCCAGGCCGCCTCCGTCTACTCCACGATCGCCAACGGCGGCGAGCGGATCGCCCCGACCCTCGTCCGCGGCACCACCGGACCGGACGGCCACTACACCCCGGCCCCCGAGCCCGCGCACAACCGGGTGGTGAGCAAGAAGACGGCCGACACCCTGGCCACCATGCTGGAGTCGGTGGTGACCGACGAGGAGGGCACCGGGGCCAAGGCGAAGATCGACGGCTACCGGGTCGGCGGGAAGACCGGCACCTCCAACCGGGTGGACCCCAAGACCGGCCGCTACCACGGCTACACCGCCTCCTTCGCCGGCTTCGCGCCCGCCGACAAGCCCCGCATCACCGTCTACTGCGCCGTGCAGAACCCCAAGCAGGGCAGCTACTTCGGAGGCCAGGTCTGCGGCCCGATCTTCCAGCAGGTCATGACGTTCGCACTGAAGACGCTCCAGGTGCCCCCGACCGGTGTGCAGCCGCCGCGACTGCCGGTCACGTTCAAGCCAGGCGAATGAAATCGAGGCAACACCGCCGTGACGACCATCACCCCTGACGGCCCGCAACTACCCGGCGACAGAGCCCCGGCGAAGCCCTCACTTCGCCCCGAGCCCGTTCTGCCCGGTACGCTCACCGCCGTGTCACAAGCTGATCAGTCCCCCAAAAACCAAGCAGCGGAGAAGGGCGGCCCCGGCAGATATCCGGGTGCGCCGCGCCCCGAGGAGGTTCGCCCCACCCCTCTGGCGGACCTCGCGTCGCTGCTCGCGCTCCCGCTCCCGGACGGCGCCGAGGCGGTCCAGGCCACCGGCATCACCCACGACTCCCGTGCGGTCCGCCCCGGTGACGTCTACGCCGCGCTGCCCGGTGCCCGCCTGCACGGCGCCGACTTCGTCGCCCAGGCCGCCGACCTCGGTGCCGCCGCGATCCTGACCGACCCGACGGGCGCCGAGCGCGCCGCCGCGACCGGCCTGCCGGTCCTGGCCGTCGACAACCCGCGGGCCCGGATGGGCGCCCTGGCCGTCTCGATCTACGGGGCGCCGGGCGAGGACCTCCTCCAGATCGGCATCACCGGCACCTCCGGCAAGACCACCACCGCCTACCTCATCGAGGGCGGCCTCCGGGCCGCCGCCGCGAAGGCCGGCGACGGGGGGCTGACCGGCCTGATCGGCACCGTCGAGTCCCGGATCGGCGACGAGCGGCTGAAGTCCGAGCGGACCACCCCCGAGGCCACCGACCTCCAGGCGCTGTTCGCGGTGATGCGCGAGCGCGGCGTCCGCTCGGTCGCCATGGAGGTCTCCAGCCACGCGCTGGTGCTCGGCCGGGTCGACGGCTGCGTCTTCGACGTCGCGATCTTCAACAACCTCAGCCCGGAGCACATGGAGTTCCACTCCGGCATGGAGGACTACTTCCAGGCCAAGGCGCAGTTGTTCACCAAGGCGCGCAGCAAGGCCGGCGTGGTCAACCTCGACGACGAGTACGGCCGTCGGCTGGCCGCCGGCGAGTCCGAGGTCCCGGTCACCACGTTCTCCGCCGAGGGGCACCCGGACGCGGACTGGCGCGCCGCCGACGTCGAGGTCGGCGCGCTCGGCTCGACGTTCACCGTGCACGGCCCCGAGGGCGTGACGCTGCGCGCCGCCTCCCCGATCGCCGGTCCGTTCAACGTCTCCAACGCGCTCGCCGCCATCACGGCCCTGGCCGTCGCCGGCGTGGACCCGCAGACCGCGGCCGACGGCGTCGCCGCGGTCCCCGGCGTCCCCGGTCGCCTGGAGCGCGTGGACGTCGGCCAGCCCTACCTGGCGGTCGTGGACTACGCGCACAAGACCGACGCCGTCGAATCGGTTCTGCGCGCCCTGCGCAAGGTCACCACCGGCAAGGTGCACGCCGTCCTCGGCTGCGGTGGCGACCGCGACAAGCAGAAGCGGATGCCGATGGGCGCAGCGGTCGCCCGGCTCGCCGACACCGCCGTGCTGACCTCCGACAACCCCCGCTCCGAGGACCCCCTCGCGATCCTCGCCACCATGCTCGCGGGCGCCGCCGAGGTGCCCGTCCACGAACGCGGCACCGTCCTCGTCGAAGAGGACCGGGCCGCCGCCATCGACGCCGCCGTCGCCCGCGCCGAGCCCGGCGACACCGTGATCGTCGCGGGCAAGGGCCACGAACAGGGCCAGGACATCGCCGGAGTGGTCCGCTCCTTCGACGACCGTCAGGTGCTGCGCGAGGCGATCGTGAAGGCACAGCAGTCGCAGCACTCACAGCAGCCGAACCACCAGGGATGACACAACGCCATGCGCGCACAATCCTCTTGTTGGCACCTCCTGCACGGCTCCGGGGGTGACCTGTGATCTCCCTGTCCCTCGCCGAGATCGGACGCATCGTCGGCGGGCAGCAGCACGACATACCGGACCCGGACCGCGAGGTCACCGGGCCGGTCGTCTCGGACTCCCGAGCGGTCCGGTCGGGTGGCTTGTTCGTTGCGTTCGCCGGTGAGCGCGTCGACGGCCACGACTTCGCCGCCGGCGCCGTGGAAGCCGGTGCGGTGGCCGTCCTCGCGGCCCGCCCGATCGGCGTCCCGGCGATCGTCGTCGATGACGTCGTCGCAGCTCTCGGCGCGCTCGCCCGCGCCGTCGTGGAGAAGTTGGGCACCACCGTCGTCGGTCTGACCGGCTCGGCCGGCAAGACCAGCACCAAGGACCTGATCGCCCAGCTGCTCCAGCGGCACGGCCCGACGGTGTGGCCGGAAGGCAACCTCAACAACGAGATCGGGCTGCCGCTCACCGCGCTGCGCGCCGACGCCACCACCCGGCACCTCGTCCTGGAGATGGGCGCCCGGGGAGTCGGCCACATCCGCTACCTCGCCGAGCTCACCCCGCCCCGCATCGGCGTGGTCCTCAACGTCGGCACCGCGCACCTCGGCGAGTTCGGCGGCCGCGAGCAGATCGCGCAGGCCAAGGGCGAACTCGTCGAGTCGTTGCCCGCGGCCGCGGACGGCGGCGTGGCGGTGCTCAACGCCGACGACCCGTACGTCCGCGCCATGGCGTCCCGCACCACGGCCCGCACGATCCTCTTCGGCGAGTCCGCGGAGGCCGACGTCCGCGCCGAGAACGTCCGGCTCATCGGCCTCGGACAGCCCGCCTTCACGCTTCACACACCCTCCGGGTGCAGCGATGTGACCATGCGGCTGTACGGTGAGCACCACGTGTCGAACGCGCTCGCCGCGGCCGCCGTCGCCCATGAGATGGGCATGCCCGTAGACGAGATCGCCACCGCGCTCTCCGAAGCCGGCACGCTCTCCCGCTGGCGGATGGAGGTCACCGAGCGCGCGGACGGCGTGACGGTCGTCAACGATGCCTACAACGCGAACCCCGAGTCCATGCGAGCTGCGCTGCGTGCGCTGGTCGCCATGGGCACCGCCGGCAGGGCACAGGGGGGCCGGACGTGGGCGGTGCTCGGTGAGATGGCCGAGCTGGGCGGGGAGTCGCTCGCCGAACACGACGCGGTCGGGCGGCTGGTCGTCCGGCTCAACGTCAGCAAGCTCGTGGCGGTCGGCGGCAGGGAAGCGGCCTGGCTCGACATGGGCGCCAAGAACGAGGGTTCGTGGGGTGAGGAGTCGGTGCACGTGTCCGACACGCGGGCGGCGATCGACCTGTTGCGCAGGGAGCTGCGACCGGGAGACGTCGTGCTGGTGAAGGCATCCAGGTCGGTCGGTCTGGAGCGGGTGGCCGCGGCATTGCTGGACGGCGAGGCCGGTTGCGGCACTGAGGGCGGGGCCGCTTCCCGATGAACTCCATGAAGCAGATCCTCTTCTCCGGAACGATCGGGCTCTTCCTGACCCTGATCGGCACCCCGCTGCTGATCAAGCTGCTGGCCAAGAAGGGGTACGGGCAGTTCATCCGCGATGACGGCCCGCGCACCCACGGCAGCAAGAAGGGCACGCCCACCATGGGCGGCATCTCCTTCATCCTGGCCACGATCATCGCCTACGCCCTGACGAAGGTGATCACCTCCAGCGACCCGACGTTCTCCGGCGTCCTGGTGCTCTTCCTCTTCGCGGGCATGGGCCTGGTCGGCTTCCTCGACGACTACATCAAGATCGTCAAACAGCGGTCGCTGGGCCTGCGGGCCAAGGCGAAGATGGCCGGCCAGTTGATCGTCGGCATCGCCTTCGCGGTGCTCTCGCTCCAGTTCGCCGACCTGCGCGGCGCCACCCCGGCCTCCGACCGGCTCTCCTTCACCCAGGACTTCGGCTGGCAGATCGGCCCGGTGCTCTTCGTCATCTGGGCGCTGTTCATGATCCTGGCGATGTCCAACGGCGTGAACCTCACCGACGGCCTGGACGGCCTGGCCACCGGCGCCTCGGTGATGGTCTTCGGCGCGTACACCTTCATCGGCATCTGGCAGTACCAGGAGTCCTGCGCCAACCTGCCCACCGCGGGCCCCGGTTGCTACGAGGTGCGCGATCCGCTCGACCTCGCGGTGGTCGCCTCGGCCCTGATGGGCGCGTGCTTCGGCTTCCTGTGGTGGAACACCTCGCCGGCCAAGATCTTCATGGGCGACACCGGTTCGCTGGCCCTCGGCGGCGCGCTCGCCGGCCTGGCGATCTGCTCCCGGACCGAGCTGCTGCTCGCCGTCCTGGGCGGCCTGTTCGTGCTGATCACTATGTCCGTGGTCATCCAGGTCGGTTCGTTCCGGATGACCGGCAAACGGGTCTTCCGGATGGCGCCACTCCAGCACCACTTCGAACTCAAGGGGTGGTCCGAAGTCCTTGTGGTGGTCCGGTTCTGGATCATCCAGGGCATGTGCGTGATCGTCGGCCTGGGCATCTTCTACGGCGGTTGGCAGGCGGCGAAGTGACCGGGTACGACCCGCGCGAGCCCCGGGACTTCGCCGGCCGGCACCTCACCGTGGCCGGCCTCGGCGTGAGCGGCGTCCCCGCCGCCCGCGCCCTGGCCGGCCTCGGCGCCCACGTCACCGTCGTCAACGGCAGCGACGGCGAACGCGAACGGGCCCAGGCCGCCGAGCTGGAGGCGCTCGGGATCACGGTTCGGCTCGGCGACGGGGAGACCCTCCCCGAGGGCACCGAGGCGATCGTGACCTCCCCCGGGTGGAAGCCCACCAGCCCGCTCTTCCTGGCGGCCGAGCGGGCCGGCGTCCCGGTGTGGGGCGACGTCGAACTGGCCTGGCGGCTGCGCGGCCCGAACGCCGCGGCCTGGTTGGCGGTCACCGGCACCAACGGCAAGACCACCACCGTCCGGATGCTGGCCTCGATCCTGACCGCGGCCGGTCTGCGCACCGCCGCGGTCGGCAACATCGGCGTCCCGCTGGTCGACGTGGTGCTCGGCGAGGGCCGCGACGAGGAGAGCTCCTACGACGTCCTCGCCGTCGAGCTCTCCAGCTACCAGTTGCACTGGGCCCCGTCCGTACGGGCGCACTCCGCGGCCGTGCTCAACCTCGCCCCGGACCACCTGGACTGGCACGGCTCCATGGAGGCGTACGCCGCCGACAAGGGCCGGATCTACGAGGGCAACACCGTCGCCTGCGTCTACAACGCGGCCGACCCGGCGACCGAGGACCTGGTCCGCGCGGCCGACGTCGAGGAGGGCTGCCGGGCGATCGGCTTCACCCTCGGCACCCCCGGCCCGTCCCAACTGGGCGTCGTCGAGGGCCTCCTCGTCGACCGGGCCTTCGTCGAGGACCGGCACCGGCAAGCCCAGGAGCTCGCCGAGGTCTCCGACGTGGTGCCGGCCGCGCCGCACAACATCGCCAACGCGCTGGCCGCCGCGGCGCTGGCCCGCGCCTTCGGCGTCCCGGCCGCCGCGGTGCGCGAGGGGCTGCGGGCCTTCCGCCCGGACGCCCACCGCATCCAGCACGTCGCCGACGTCGCCGGCGTCGCCTACGTCGACGACTCCAAGGCCACCAACACCCACGCCGCCGAGGCGTCGTTGGCGGCGTACGAGCACATCGTGTGGATCGCCGGCGGCCTGGCGAAGGGCGCCACCTTCGACGAGCTGGTGCGCACCGCCGCCGGGCGGCTGCGCGGGGCGGTGCTGATCGGCGCCGACCGGGCGCTGATCCGCGAAGCGCTGGCGCGACACGCCCCCGATGTCCCGGTTGTCGACCTTGACCGGACCGACACTGGGGCGATGTCCGAGGCGGTCCGGGAGGCGGCCCGCCTCGCCGGTCCCGGCGACACCGTGCTGCTGGCCCCGGCCTGCGCCTCGATGGACATGTTCGTCAATTACAACAAGCGGGGCGAGGCGTTCGCCGCCGCGGTGGGCGACCTGGCCGCCGCGGGTCACTAGCCCGCTTCTCCCCGCTGCCGTCGTCACCGCGGCGAGCGCACCTGTGGAGGGGACGAGGATGACCGCCCGATCGGCGAAACCGGCGCGGCCGCGCCCGGTACGTCGGACCCCCGCGAAGGCGCGCACCGCGCGGGCCGGCCGGACCCCGGCCGGCCCGCGCGGGTTCTACGTCCGGGCCAAGCGGGCCTGGGACCGCCCGTTGACGGCCTATTACCTCATCCTCGGCGCCCCCCTGTTGATCATCGTCCTGGGACTGGTGATGGTCTACTCGGCCTCCCAGATCAAGGCGCTCCAGTCCGGACTGGCCCCGTCGTACTTCTTCCGCAAGCAGTTGCTGGCCGCCGCCCTCGGGGGCGGACTCCTGCTGTTCGCCTCCCGGTTGCCGGTGCGCCGGCACCGGGCGCTGGCCTACCCGCTGCTCGCCGGCTCGATGTTCCTGCTGTGCCTGGTGGCCGTCCCGGGCATCGGCGTCTCGGTCAACGGCAACCAGAACTGGCTGAGCCTGGGCGGCCCCTTCCAGGCGCAACCCAGCGAGTTCGGCAAGCTGGCGCTCGTGCTGTGGGCCGCCGACCTGCTCGCCCGTAAAGAGGAGAAGAAGCAACTGACGCAGTGGAAGCAGTTGCTGGTTCCCCTGACGCCGGTGACTTTTCTCCTGCTCGGGCTGATCATGCTCGGCGGCGACATGGGCACCACGGTCATCCTGACCGCGATCCTCTTCGGCCTGTTGTGGTTGGCCGGCGCCCCGACCCGGTTGTTCGCGGGGGTGTTGGGCGCAGCCGCGCTGCTCAGCGCGCTGTTGATCAAGATCAGCGCCCACCGGATGTCCCGACTGGCGTGCATCGGCGCCACCGATCCGGGCCCCGGCGACCAGTGCTGGCAGGCCGTGCACGGCATCTACGCGCTGGCCTCCGGCGGACTCTTCGGTTCCGGCCTCGGGGCGAGTATGGAAAAATGGGGAGAACTCCCTGAACCGCACACCGACTTCATCTTCGCCATCACCGGGGAGGAACTGGGCCTGGCGGGGACGCTGTCGGTGCTCGCCCTCTTCGCGGCTCTAGGCTATGCGGGTATCCGCGTGGCCGGACGCACGGAGGACCCCTTCGTACGGTACGCAGCGGGTGGCGTGACCACCTGGATCATGGCCCAGGCTGTGATCAACATCGGTGCGGTGCTCGGCCTGTTGCCGATCGCCGGTGTCCCGCTCCCGCTGTTCTCCTATGGAGGCTCCGCCCTGCTGCCGACGATGTTCGCCGTCGGGCTGCTGATCGCCTTCGCGCGTGACGAGCCCGCCGCGCGGGCGGCGTTGACGGCGCGGTCGGCGCGGAAGCCAGTGTCCGGCAGGAAACCGGCCGGGGTGAGTTGGAAGACGATGAGACGGCGCGTTAAGAGGCGGCCGTCCGGAGAGCGGTGAATTTCGGTGCATGTCGTACTCGCCGGTGGGGGGACCGCCGGCCACATCGAGCCCGCGCTCGCCCTCGCGGACGCCCTGCGGAGGCAGGACCCGACCGTGGGGATCACGGCCCTCGGCACGGAACGCGGCCTGGAGACCCGGCTGGTCCCCGAGCGCGGCTACGAGCTCGGCCTCATCCCGGCGGTACCGCTGCCCCGCAAGCCCACCCCCGAACTGATCACCGTCCCCGGGCGGCTGCGCGGCACGATCAAGGCCGCCGAGCAGATCCTGGAGCGCACCAAGGCGGACTGCGTCGTCGGCTTCGGCGGCTATGTGGCGCTGCCCGGCTATCTGGCCGCCAAGCGGCTCGGGGTGCCGATCGTCGTCCACGAGGCCAACGCCCGCCCCGGCCTGGCCAACAAGATCGGTTCGCGGTACGCGACGTACGTCGCGGTCAGCACCCCGGACAGCAAGCTGCGCGGCGCCCGTTACGTGGGCATCCCGCTGCGCCGCTCGATCGCCACCTTGGACCGGGCCGCGGTCCGACCCGAGGCGCGCGCCGCGTTCGGGCTCGACCCCAACTTGCCGACGCTGTTGGTGTCCGGCGGTTCCCAGGGCGCCCGCCGGCTCAACGAGGTCGTCCAGGCCGCCGTGCCGGTGCTCCAGCGCTCCGGCATCCAGGTGCTGCACGCGGTCGGCCCGAAGAACGAACTGCCGCACGTGGACAACATGCCGGGAATGCCCCCCTATATCCCGGTACCGTACGTGGACCGGATGGATCTCGCGTACGCCGCGGCCGACATGATGCTCTGCCGCGCGGGCGCGATGACCGTCGCCGAGCTGTCCGCCGTCGGGCTGCCGGCCGCCTTCGTCCCGCTGCCCATCGGCAACGGCGAACAGCGGCTCAACGCCCAGCCGCTGGTCAACGCCGGCGGTGGCCTGCTGGTCGACGACGCCCAGTTGACCCCGGATTGGGTGCAGGACAACGTGCTTCCCGTCCTGAGCGATCCGCACCGGCTGTACGAGATGTCCCGCGCGGCCTCGGAGTTCGGCCGTCGGGACGCCGACGAGCTGCTGGTCGGCATGGTGCACGACGCGATCGAGCAACGCCGCAAGTAGCGGACGAGGGAAGGCGGAGAGCGTGGCCGGACCGACCACCGCCAAGCGCGGCACCAAGAAGTCGACGTCCGGCCCGCGCCCTTCGCCGTCCTCCGGCGGGCGGCGCTTCCGGTTGCCGCGCCCGCGACTGCGCCGGCCGGGCCGTCGCGGTGTGATCATCATCGCGGTACTCGCCGTGCTGCTCGGCGGGTTCGGGGCCTGGGCGGTCTACGGCTCCAACTGGCTGAGGTTGGAACGGGTACGGGTCACCGGCACCGACGTGCTCACCCCCCAACAGGTGGTCGCCGCGGCGTCCGCCCCCATAAACGCACCGCTGGCCTCCGTGGACACCGATGCGGTCGAACGCCGGCTGCTCGCCCGGCTTCCGCGCCTCAAGAGCGTTGCTGTGACCCGGTCCTGGCCGCACACGCTCGGTCTCGAAGTGACCGAAAGGGCGCCGAAACTGCTGCTGGAAACGGACGGGAAGTTCGCCGAAGTGGACGACGAGGGCGTCCGATTCGGCACCGTGACCCGCGCGCTCAAGGGTGTTCCGCTTCTGAAGATGACCGTTTCGGATTCCCCGAGTTCCGCACGTTTCGGAACCGGTCGTTTGCTGCGCGCCGCGGTCACCGTCGCCCAGGACCTTCCGGCCGCCGTCCGCAAGGACGTTCGCGCCCTCAGGGTCCGCTCCTACGACTCCATCACCCTCGAACTCGCAGGTGACCGCACGGTGATGTGGGGCAGCCGTGAACAGGGCGCCGAGAAGGCGAAGGTGCTGGCCGCGCTGCTGAAGGCCGCGCGTGACGCGCGCCACGTCGACGTCTCGGTCCCCAGCGCGCCCGCGGTGTCCGGGAGTTGACGTACCGCGTCGCAGGCCAGCACCCTGGATGGCTACGACTATGGGTGATCACATAGGGTGAAAAGAAAAACGGGAGGTTCGGCGTGTTCGTTGAACGCGCGCACCTTGTCGACTTAGTGTCTCGTTCCAAAGGGACCGTGGAACCAGGAACACAGGCACGGTAACCGTAACCCTAAACTTCAGGGTTAGGGTTCGGGTCGGCGAAGACGGACCACCCCTTCGGCATCAGTCGGCGTCCACACGCAATGTGCGGCGACGACACGTAAATCGAGGCGAGAGGCCTTCGACGTGGCAGCACCGCAGAACTACCTCGCAGTCATCAAGGTCGTCGGGATCGGCGGCGGTGGCGTGAACGCCATCAACCGGATGATCGAGGTCGGGCTCAAGGGCGTCGAGTTCATCGCGATCAACACCGATGCGCAGGCGTTGCTGATGAGCGACGCCGACGTCAAGCTCGACGTCGGCCGCGAGATGACGCGCGGACTCGGCGCCGGCGCCAACCCGGACGTGGGCCGCAAGGCGGCCGAGGATCACCGCGAGGAGATCGAGGAGGTCCTCAAGGGGGCCGACATGGTCTTCGTGACCGCGGGTGAGGGCGGCGGGACCGGCACCGGCGGTGCCCCGGTCGTCGCCAACATCGCCCGCTCGCTGGGCGCCCTGACGATCGGTGTGGTCACCCGCCCGTTCACCTTCGAGGGCCGCCGTCGCGCCAACCAGGCCGAGGACGGCATCGCGAGCCTTCGCGAAGAGGTCGACACCCTCATCGTGATCCCCAACGACCGTCTGCTGTCCATCTCGGACCGCCAGGTGAGCGTGCTCGATGCGTTCAAGTCCGCGGACCAGGTGCTGCTGTCGGGTGTCCAGGGCATCACCGACCTGATCACCACTCCGGGTCTCATCAACCTCGACTTCGCCGACGTCAAGTCCGTGATGTCCGAGGCCGGATCGGCGCTGATGGGCATCGGCTCGGCGCGCGGCGACGACCGCGCGGTGGCCGCGGCGGAGATGGCGATCTCCTCGCCGCTGCTGGAGGCCTCGATCGACGGCGCCCGCGGTGTGCTGCTCTCCATCTCCGGCGGTTCCGACCTCGGTCTCTTCGAGATCAACGAGGCGGCCCAACTGGTCAGCGAGGCCGCGCACCCCGAGGCCAACATCATCTTCGGCGCGGTCATCGACGACGCGCTGGGCGACGAGGTCCGGGTCACCGTCATCGCCGCGGGCTTCGACGGCGGTCAGCCGCCGGCCCGGCGCGATGCGCAGCAGGCCACCATGCCGGCTCCCAAGCGCGAGGAGCCCGCCCCGGCGCCGGCCCGCCCGACCGCCCCGCCGGTCGAACCGCCGCGCACCGCACCGTCGTTCGGCGGTCTCGGCGCGGTCCCGCCGATCCGGGACGAGGCCCCGGCGCAGTCCGACTCCCCGTCGCTGGGCGAGGTCCCCGCCCCGCCGACCGGCGGCCCGTCGGTTCCCCCGGCCCGTCCGTACTCGGACGCCGCGGCCGAGGAGCTGGACGTTCCCGACTTCCTGAAGTGATGTAAAGCACCGACGTGATAGGGCAACAGCACCACGTGAGCGGCGCGCACTTCGCCTTCACCGACAGGTGGGGCGGGGTGAGCGCCGCTCCGTATGAGCAGCTCAATCTGGGCGGCGCGGTCGGCGACGACCCCGCCGCCGTGCGGACCAACCGCGCCCGCGCCGCGGAGGCGCTGGGCCTCGACCCGGCCGATGTGGTCTGGATGAACCAGGTCCACGGCCGGGACGTGGCGGTGGTCGACGCGCCATGGACGGAGGGTGACGCCCCGCCCGTGGACGCGGTGGTGACGTCCCGTCGGGGACTCGCACTGGCCGTGCTGACCGCGGACTGCACCCCGGTCCTGCTCGCCGACCCGGTCGCCGGGATCGCGGGCGCCGCGCACGCCGGCCGGCCGGGCCTGGTCGCCGGGGTCGTGCCGGCGCTCGTCGCCGCCATGACCGAACGGGGCGCGGAGCCCTCCCGGATCCTCGCGCACACCGGACCCTCGGTCTGCGGGGGTTGCTACGAGGTGCCCGAGGAGATGCGCGCGGAGGTCGCCGCGGTGGTGCCCGAGGCGTGGGCGACCACGTCCTGGGGCACGCCGTCGGTGGACGTCACCGCCGGAGTCCGCGCCCAACTGGCCGCGGCCGGCGTCCAGTTGCGTCCGCAACCGCAGCCGTGTACCCGGGAGTCGACGGACCACTTCTCGTACCGGCGCGACCGCACCACCGGGCGGTTGGCGAGCTACGTATGGCTCGGGGGCGCCCCCGGAGAGGCGGCGCTGTGACCGACGACCGCAGAACGCAACTGGCCGACAACCTGGCGCGGGTGGAGGATCGTATCTCCACGGCCTGTGCCAAGGCCGGCCGGGCACGTGACGAGGTCTCGCTGATCGTCGTCACCAAGACCTACCCCGCGAGCGACGTCCGACTGCTCGCGGAGTTGGGGGTGCGTCAGGTCGCGGAAAACCGCGATCAGGAAGCGGCACCGAAGGCGGCCGAATGTGCTGATTTGCCGCTGACTTGGCACTTCGTCGGTCAGTTGCAGACCAACAAGGTGCGCTCGGTGGCCCGTTACGCGGGGGTCGTCCAGTCCGTCGACCGGCCGCGGTTGGCGACCTCGCTCGCCAAGGAGGCGGTCCGTTCCGGGCGTGAACTGGGTTGCCTGATCCAGGTGGCGTTTGATGTGGAGTCAGTTGCCGACGGCCGGATGACCGGTGACCGCGGCGGGGTGGCGCCGGAGGGCGTCGCCGAGCTCGCCGAGGTGATCGCCGCCTCCCAAGGGCTGCGCCTGGACGGCCTGATGACGGTCGCGCCGCTGGCCGGACCGTATGCCGGACGCCAACAGGCCGCTTTCGAGCAGCTCATGGAAATCTCATCCGACCTGCGCGCGAACCATCCTGCTGCCACCATGGTGTCGGCAGGGATGAGTGCGGACCTCGAAGACGCGGTGGCTGCCGGGGCGACACATGTACGCATCGGCACCGCGGTACTCGGAGTCCGACCACGGCTCGGGTAACGTCGCCAAGCAAGTCGGACCACAGCACAAAATATGGTCATTCCCGCAGGACGCGGGCAGGCCGAGTGGATCCAAGGCCCCTGGTGACGGAGCCGATCCACCACAGAGCGGAGGACGCAGAGAATGGCCGGCGCGATGCGCAAGATGGCGGTCTACCTCGGCCTCGTGGAGGACGATGGGTACGACGGCCGGGGGTTCGACCCCGACGACGAGTTCGAGCCCGAGCTTGACCCGGAGCACGATCGGGGGCGGCGGCAACAGCACCAAGTGCAGCCCGAGACACGCCCGGAGAGGGAGGAACCGGTCCGCGCCGCAACCCCTCCCGCGCCGCGTGAACCCGCCCCGCTCGCCGCGGAAAGCGGACGACCCGCGCGTATCGCCCCCGTGGCATCCATCACACCCGAACGTCCGAACCTGGAGAAGAACGCACCGGTGATCATGCCCAAAGTTGTGTCCGAGCGGGAGCCTTACCGCATCACCACACTGCACCCCCGGACCTACAACGAAGCCCGTACCATCGGGGAACACTTCCGTGAGGGCACTCCGGTGATCATGAATCTCACGGAGATGGACGACACGGACGCGAAGCGACTTGTCGACTTTGCGGCCGGGTTGGTCTTCGGACTGCACGGGAGCATTGAGCGGGTAACGCAGAAGGTGTTCCTGTTGTCGCCTGCTAACGTCGATGTCACGGCGGAGGACAAGGCCCGTATCGCAGAGGGCGGGTTCTTCAACCAGAGCTGAGACGCACCACTTGGGCACACCAGGCCGTAAGGTCGTAACGCAGGAGCAAGGGGAGAGGGAAGCGCGAGATGAGTGTCGCTGGTCAGGTGATCTACATCGCGCTGTACTGCTTTCTGATTCTGCTGATCTTCCGACTGGTGATGGACTATGTCTTCCAGTTCGCCCGCTCATGGCAACCCGGCAAGGCGATGGTGGTGATTCTTGAGGCCACCTACACTGTCACCGATCCGCCACTCAAACTTCTGCGGCGGGTCATTCCGCCGCTGCGTCTCGGGGGCGTGGCGCTCGACCTGTCCTTCTTCGTATTGATGATCATCGTGTACATCCTGATCACCGTCGTGAGGTCGGTGTTGTTGGTGTGAACGATACGGTCTTGCCGATTGCCGACGACTACGTTGAGGTGAAGTAGAGATGCCGTTGACCCCCGAGGACGTGCGGAACAAGCAGTTCACGACCGTCCGCCTTCGAGAAGGCTATGACGAGGACGAGGTCGATGCCTTCCTCGACGAGGTCGAGGCCGAACTGACCCGCCTGCTGCGGGAGAACGAGGACCTGCGCGCCAAGTTGGCCGCCGCGACTCGGGCCGCCGCGCAGAACCAGCAGCAGGGTCTGCGCAAGGGGCCCGACCAGCAGGAGCAACAGCAGCCGCCGCAGCGGCCTGGGGCCCCGGTGCCCGCCGCCATATCCGGTCCGCAGCCGGTTCCGCCGCAGCAGCAGGGGATGGGTGGCCCGCCCCAACTGCCCGGTGGTGCACCGCAGCTGCCTCCCGGTCCCGGTGGCCACGGTCCCGGTCCGCAGGGCCCGCACGGTCCCGGCCCGATGGGCCAGGGCGGCCCGCTGGGCGGTCCGATGGGCGGCCCCGGGCAGCAACTGCCGCAGCCGGCCCAGCAGCAGGGCGGCCCCGGTGGTGACAGCGCGGCCCGCGTGCTGTCGTTGGCGCAGCAGACCGCCGACCAGGCGATCGCGGAGGCCCGTTCCGAGGCCAACAAGATCGTCGGCGAGGCGCGCAGCCGTGCCGAGGGCCTGGAGCGGGACGCCCGCGCCAAGGCCGATGCGCTGGAGCGGGACGCGCAGGAGAAGCACCGTGTGGCGATGGGCTCGTTGGAGTCGGCCCGCGCGACGCTGGAGCGCAAGGTCGAGGACCTGCGCGGCTTCGAGCGCGAGTACCGCACCCGTCTGAAGTCGTACCTGGAGAGCCAGCTTCGCCAGTTGGAGAACCAGTCCGACGACTCGCTGGCCCCGCCGCGGACCCCGGCCGCTCCCTCGCTGCCGCCGTCCCCGTCGATGGCGTCGGCCGGTGCGGGCACCATGGGCGGCAACCACACCATGGGGGGCGGCCCGTCGATGGGCGGTAACCACTCCATGAGCAGCCCGTCCAGCGGCGGTCCGTCCTACGGCGGTCAGCAGCAGATGTCGCCGGCGATGACGCAGCCGATGGCGCCGGTGCGGCCGCAGGGGCCGTCGCCGATGCAGCAGACGCCGTCGCCGATGCGCGGCTTCCTCATCGACGAGGACGACAACTAGCCACGGCGCCCGACGCCGGGAACGGCGCGCGGAGTCGGCAATCAGGGCCGGGCCCCGAGGGAACTCCCTCGGGGCCCGGCCCTGTTCGTGGTGTGTGCGGTGCGCACGCCGTGGTGTTCGCCGGCGTAGTCCGCGCAGGGGGCGCGGCGGTGGTACGCGGGGGGCGGAGAAGGGCGCGGGCCCCGGCGCGCAGTGCGCCGGGGCCCGGTCGTGCTCCCGTCGTGCTTCCGTGCTCCGTTATGCCTTGCGGAGGTGGAAGGTCAGGGCCAGTGCCTCATCGGTGAAGGCCGGGCCGTAGGACTCCTCCGGCCCGCCGGCGGCGAAGTCGGCGGCCAGCACCTCGTCGGCGATCAGCGCGGCGTGGTCGGCCAGGGCCGTGCGGACCTCGTCGTCGGCGGTCGTCCAGCGCAGGGCGATCTGGTCGGCGACGTCCAGGCCGCTGTTCTTGCGGGCCTCCTGGATGAGCCGGATCGCGTCGCGGGCCAGGCCGGCGCGGCGCAGTTCCGGGGTGATCTCCAGGTCGAGGGCGACCGTCGCGCCGGCGTCGGAGGCCACCGACCAACCCTCGCGCGGGGTTTCGGTGATGATGACCTCTTCGGGGGTGAGGGCGACGGTCTCGCCGTCCACCTCGACGCTGGCGGTGCCCTCGCGCAGGGCGAGCGAGAGGGCGGCGGCGTCCGCGACGGCGATCGCCTTGGCGACGGCCTGGACGCCCTTGCCGAACCGCCGGCCCAGGGCGCGGAAGTTGGCCTTGGCGGTGGTGTCCACCAGGGAGCCGCCCACGCCGGAGAGCGCGGCCAGCGAGCTGACGTTGAGCTCCTCGGCGATCTGGGCGCGCAGGTCCTCGGAGAGGTCCGCGAAGCCGTGGGCGCCGACCAGCGCGCGGGACAGCGGCTGACGGGTCTTCACCCCGGACTCGGCGCGGGTGGCGCGGCCCAATTCGACCAGCCGGCGCACCAGTTGCATCTGCGCGGAGAGCGCCGGGTCGATCAGGGCGCGGTCGGCGACCGGCCAGGTGGTGAGGTGGACCGAATCCGGGGCGTCCGGGATGACCGGGACGACCAGGTCCTGCCAGACCCGCTCGGTGATGAACGGGACGAGCGGGGCCATCAGCCGGGTGACGGTCTCGATGACGTCGTGCAGGGTGCGCAGCGCGGCGGCGTCGCCCTGCCAGAAGCGGCGGCGGGAGCGGCGGACGTACCAGTTGGAGAGGTCGTCGACGAACGCGGAGAGCAGCTTGCCGGCGCGCTGGGTGTCGTAGCCCTCCAGGGCGTCGGTCACCCCCTCCACCAGGGTGTTGAGCTCGCCGAGCAGCCAGCGGTCCAGCAGCGGGCGGTCGGCCGGAGCCGGATCGGCCGCGGACGGCGCCCAGTTGGAGGTGCGGGCGTAGAGGGCCTGGAAGGCGACGGTGTTCCAGTACGTCAGCAGGGTCTTGCGGACGACTTCCTGGATGGTGGTGTGACCGACCCGGCGGGCCGACCAGGGGGAGCCGCCGGCGGCCATGAACCAGCGGACCGCGTCGGCGCCGTGCTGGTCCATCAGCGGGATCGGCTGGAGGATGTTGCCCAGGTGCTTGGACATCTTCCGGCCGTCCTCGGCGAGGATGTGGCCGAGGCAGACCACGTTCTCGTACGACGACTTGTCGAAGACGAGGGTGCCGACGGCCATCAGCGTGTAGAACCAGCCGCGGGTCTGGTCGATGGCCTCGGAGATGAACTGTGCCGGGTACCGCTTCTCGAAGAGCTCCTTGTTGCGGTACGGGTAGCCCCACTGCGCGAACGGCATCGAGCCCGAGTCGTACCAGGCGTCGATGACCTCCGGGACGCGGGTGGCCTCCAGGGTGCAGCCCTCGTGGGTGCAGCCGAAGGTGACCGCGTCGATGAACGGGCGGTGCGGGTCCAGGCCGGACTGGTCGGTGCCGGTCAGCTCGGTCAGCTCGGCGAGCGAGCCGACGCAGGTGAGGTGGCCCTCCTCGCAGCGCCAGATGGGCAGCGGGGTGCCCCAGTAGCGGTTGCGGGACAGCGCCCAGTCGATGTTGTTGGTCAGCCAGTCGCCGAACCGGCCGTGCTTGACCGACTCCGGGAACCAGTTGGTGTTCTCGTTCTCCCGCAGCAGGGCGTCCTTGACCGCGGTGGTGCGGATGTACCAGGAGGGCTGGGCGTAGTAGAGCAGCGCGGTGTGGCAGCGCCAGCAGTGCGGGTAGCTGTGCTCGTAGGCGAGGTGGCGGAAGAGCAGGCCACGGGCGTCCAGGTCGGCGACCAGGGCCTCGTCGGCCTTCTTGAAGAACTGGCCGCCGACGAGCGGGAGTTGCTCCTCGAAGGTGCCGTCAGGGCGGACCGGGTTGACCACCGGGAGGCCGTACGCGCGGCAGGTCTTGAGGTCGTCCTCACCGAAGGCGGGGGCCTGGTGGACGAGGCCGGTGCCGTCGTCGGTGGTGACGTACTCGGCGTTGACGACGAAGTTGGCGCCGTCGAGGTCGATGAGCTGGAACGGGCGCTCGTAGGTCCAGCGCTCCATCTCGCGGCCAGTGAAGGTCTCGCCGGTGGTCGTCCAGCCCTCGCCCAGCGCCTTCTCCAACAGCGGCTCGGCGACGACCAGTTGCTCGGTGCCGTCGGTGGCGACGACGTAGCGGACGTCGGGGTGGGCGGCGACGGCGGTGTTGGAGACCAGGGTCCAGGGGGTGGTCGTCCAGATCAGCAGGGCGGCGCGGCCGGCCAGCGGGCCGGAGGTCAGCGGGAGGCGGACGAAGACCGAGGGGTCGACGACCGTCTCGTAGCCCTGCGCCAGCTCGTGGTCCGACAGGCCGGTGCCGCAGCGCGGGCACCAGGGGGCGACGCGGTGGTCCTGGACCAGCAGGCCCTTGGCGAAGATCTCCTTCAGGGACCACCACACCGACTCGATGTAGTCGGGGTCCATGGTGCGGTACGGGGCGTCCAGGTCGGTCCAGTAGCCCATCCGCGTCGTCAGCTCGGCGAAGGCGTCGGTGTGCCGGGTCACCGACTCGCGGCACTTGGCGTTGAACTCGGCGATGCCGTACGCCTCGATGTCCTTCTTGCCGTTGAAGCCCAGCTCCTTCTCCACGGCCAGCTCGACCGGGAGGCCGTGGCAGTCCCAGCCGGCCTTGCGGTCGACGTGGTAGCCCTGCATCGTGCGGAACCGGGGGAAGACGTCCTTGAAGACGCGGGCCTCGATGTGGTGCGCGCCGGGCATGCCGTTGGCCGTCGGGGGGCCCTCGTAGAAGACCCACTCGGGGCGGCCCTCGGACTGCTGGAGGGTGCGCGCGAAGACCTTGCGCTCCTGCCAGAAGTCGAGCACCGCGTGCTCAAGGGCGGGCAGGTCTACCTGCGCGGGTACCGGGCGGTACTGGGGCGTGGGACTCATCGGTTCCTCCGGCGGACACCTGGTGCGTTCTCCGTCCGGAGGGACGAGAGCCGTGGGCTCCCGCGGTACCACCCTCCTTGGCGGCGCCGTCGCGCACCGCCCCCTCATTGGGATCGCGCTGCCGGTTCTACTGACCCGCGTCGCTTGCGTGCGCGGGCGTTCCTCCGGCGGCTCCGGGCTGATCTTCACGTCAGGCACGCCCCCGGGCTCGCACCGTCCCCGGGTCGCTGAAGGCTGCGTCCGACGCTACTCGTCCCATCGACGCCTCTCGCTGCGCCCCAGTGTACGGGGCCGGGCCGACAGCGGCCGACCGGATTTCGGACGCCGGCGCCGGCCGGGGGAGGTGCCCGAGTCGCCGCTCCCGTGGGTGACCCAAATGGCGACGCCGCCAGATGCGGGCAATCCGGACGGATTACGACGCGGTGGGCAGGGCACAACGGAGGCAGGCCGGACGTGCGGCCCCGGCGGTGGGGTGGCCGGGCGGTGCGTCCCGTTGCCGCGTGCCGTGCGGCGATTTATCGTTCCCGTCACGATTCGCGCACAAGATCACATATGCGAAGGGGTCGCGGCCATGGTGGCGAAGAAGACCGCCGCGGAGAAGACCACGACGTCCGCCGGGCCCGCTGACGAGGACGTCGCGACGCACTCCGCCCACGAGGGCGCAGCCGGGCACCCGGAGGCGCCGAAGAAGACCGCCGCGAAGAAGGCGGCCGCGAAGAAGGCTCCGGCCAAGAAGGCGGCGCCGGCCAAGGCCGCGGCCAAGAAGACGGCCGCGAAGAAGACGGCCAGGTCGACTGCCAAGTCGGCCACCAAGAAGGCCGTGAAGAAGGTGGCGGAGAAACCCGTGGAGAAGGCCCCCGCCGGAGAGGCGGCGGTCGCGGCGCGGGCGGCCGCGGCGCCCGGTGAGCTCGCGGTCCGGCCGGGCGAGGATCCCTGGACGCCCGCCGAGGTGGCCGAGGCGCGGACCGAGCTGACGGCGGAGACGGACCGGCTGCGGGCCGAGATCGTCGCCGCCGAGGACGCCATCGCCGGGCTGATGCGGGACTCGGGTGACGGCGCCGGCGACGACGAGGCCGACACCGGCACCAAGAACATCACCCGCGAGCACGAGCTGGCGCTGGCCTCCAACGCACGGGAGATGCTGCACCAGACCGAGCGCGCCCTGGGGCGGTTGGACGCGGGCACGTACGGGCTGTGCGAGAACTGCGGCCAGCCGATCGGCAAGGCGCGGATGCAGGCGTTCCCGCGGGCGACGCTCTGCGTGGAGTGCAAGCAGAGGCAGGAGCGGCGCTGACCCGCCGCCCTCGACGGTCCGGTGTGGGCCGGCACCCGGCCGGGCCGGGCGCGCGGGGGTGTGCCGTACTCTCGTGGGCAGCCGGGCTGGGCCTGGCGGTGGACTCGACGGGCTGAGGGACGCACACGTGGCAGAGGCGGAACGCATCACCGGTACGCCGGAATCCGAGCCGGGTTCCGGGGCGGATGCCGTGGCGGGATCCGAGGGGGGACGGCCGGCGGAGGGCGAGCGGCCCACCGGGCGCGGGCGGCGGCGGATCGCCGCGCTGCTGCTGGTGGCCGCGGTGGTCTACCTGCTGGACCTGGGCAGCAAGCTGGCGGTGGTCGCCAAGCTGGAGCACCACGCCCCGGTCGAGATCATCGGGACGCTGCTCCAGTTCAACGTGATCCGCAACCGCGGGGCGGCCTTCGGGTTCGGCGAGGCGCTGACGGTCTTCCTGACCATCATCGCCGTGGTGGTGATCGTGGTGATCGCCCGGATCGCGCGCAAGCTCTACAGCCTGCCCTGGGCGATCGCGCTGGGGCTGCTGCTGGGCGGCGCGTTCGGCAACCTCACCGACCGGATCTTCCGTTCGCCGGGCGTCTTCCAGGGCGCGGTGGTGGACTTCATCGCCCCCGCCCACTTCGCGGTCTTCAACCTCGCCGACTCCGCGATCGTCTGTGGCGGCGTGCTGATCGTGCTGCTGTCCTTCCGGGGGCTGGACCCCGACGGGACCGTCCACAAGGACTGATCGCCCAGGTCGTGGCCCGGGCCCTGATTCCGGGGCGGGCCCTCCGCCTGGTCGGGCAGTGTCGCGGGACTGCCATACTCGTGGGGTGAGCACGCTTCCCGAGATCCGCACCCTGCCCGTACCGGACGGCCTGGAAGGCGAGCGCGTGGACGCCGCGCTGGCCCGCATGTTCGGCTTTTCCCGTACGAAGGCGGCCGAGCTGGCGTCGGCCGGCAAGGTCCGGGTCGACGGCTCCGAGGTGATGAAGTCCGAGCGGGTCCACGGGGGTGCCTGGCTGGAGGTCGAGATGCCGCCGGCGGCCGCGCCGGTGGAGATCGTCGCCGAGCCCGTCGAGGGCATGGAGATCGTCCACGACGACGAGGACGTCGTGGTGATCAGCAAGCCGGTGGGGGTCGCCGCGCACCCCAGCCCCGGTTGGACCGGCACCACCGTGATCGGCGGGCTGGCCGCGGCCGGCTACCGCATCTCCACCTCCGGTGCTGCCGAGCGGCAGGGCATCGTGCACCGCCTCGACGTCGGCACCTCCGGGTTGATGGTGGTCGCCAAGTCGGAGCGGGCGTACACGTCGCTGAAGCGGCAGTTCAAGGAGCGGGTGCCGGACAAGCGCTACCACGCGCTGGTGCAGGGCCACCCGGACCCGATGAGCGGCACCATCGACGCCCCCATCGGGCGGCACCCCCACCACGACTACAAGTGGGCGGTCACCGCCGACGGCAAGGCGTCGGTCACCCACTACGACCTGATCGAGGCGTTCCGGGCCGCCAGCCTGTTGGACATCAAGCTGGAGACCGGGCGGACGCACCAGATCCGGGTGCACATGTCGGCGCACCGGCACCCCTGCGTCGGCGACCTGACGTACGGCGCGGACCCCACGCTCGCCAAGCGGCTGGGCGTCTCCCGGCAGTGGCTGCACGCGGTCCGGCTGGGCTTCGAGCACCCCTCCGACGGGCGTTGGGTCGAGTTCGAGAGCGCCTACCCGGCGGACCTGAAGCACGCGCTGGACACCGTGCGGGACGAGAGCTACTGACCAAGCCCCCGAGGGTAGTTCGGGGCAATTCGGGCGAATCGATCGGTGGAAGCCGGGATTTGACCATTTCGTGGCAGAGTTGGGGCGGAAAATGATCGGAATCGACCGCTCCGGAGCGTAGTCACCGTGGATCAGTTGGCCCTGCTGTTCGTCCTGCTCCTCGGGGCGGTGGTGATGGTTCCGCTCGGCGACCGGCTGGGCCTGCCCTCACCGGTGTTGATGACGCTGGCCGGTGCGGTGCTGGCGCTGCTGCCGTTCGTGCCCAACGTCGAGGTACCGCCCGAGTACATCCTGCCGATCGTGCTGCCACCGCTGCTCTACGCGGCGGTCCAACGCACCTCCTGGCGGCAGTTCACCGCCAACCTCCGGCCGATCTTCCTGCTCGCGGTGTTGCTGGTGTTCGCCACCACGGCAGCGGTCGCGGCGGTCGCCCAGGCCGTGGTGCCGGGCATGCCGCTGGCCGCCGCGGTGGTGCTGGGCGCGTTGGTCGCCCCGCCCGACCCGGTGGCCGCCACCGCGGTGGCCGGCAAGCTGGGGCTGCCCCGCCGCATGGTCTCCATCCTGGAGGGCGAGGGGCTGTTCAACGACGTCACCGCGATCGTGCTCTACCACGTCGCGCTGGCCGCGGTGATCAGCGGCACCTTCTCGGTGCCCGGCGCGGTGGGCTCGTTGGTGCTCTCCGCCGTCGTCGCGGTGGCGGTCGGCCTGGTGCTCGGCTGGGTGGCGAACAAGCTGATGGGGCGGCTGGGTGACCCCACGCTCCAGATCGGGATGACGCTGCTGGTGCCGTTCGTGGCGTACGTGCTGGCCGAGGAGTTCAAGGGCTCGGGCGTGCTCGCGGTGCTGACCTCCGGGCTGTTCCTGGCCGAGTACGCGGTCGACGCGGACGACGTGATGGGCCGGCTGGCCGGCTACACCTTCTGGGAAGTGGTCGACACCCTCGTCACCGGCGTCGCCTTCGGGCTGATCGGCCTGGAGCTGCACAACATCATCGGTGCCGCCGGCCGCCACTGGACCTCGATGCTCGGCGCCGGCGCCGCCGTGGTCGCGGTGGTCGTCGTGGTGCGCCTGGTGTGGCTGTTGCCCGCTGCCTGGCTCGCCAAGCGGATGCACAAGCTCCGGGACGTCGAGGAGGACATCCCGATGAGCTGGCGCGAGACGGTCATCATGTGGTGGTCGGGGATGCGCGGGGTGGCCACGGTGGCGCTGGCCCTGGCCATCCCGACCGCGGTGGACGGCGGCGGCGCCTTCCCGGCCCGCGACGAGATCCTCTTCATCGCCTTCGCCGTGGTCCTGTCCACCCTGGTCATCCAGGGGCTGACGCTGCCGTGGCTGGTGCGCAAGCTGCGGGTGCGGGCCGACACCGACGCCGCGGACGCGGTGGAGCGGGAGCTGGCGCTGCGGGTGATCAAGGCGTCCAAGCGGCGGCTGAAGGAGATCCTGGAGGTCGAGGAGGTGTCCGACGAGGTCGCCGACCAACTGGCCCGCCGTGCCTACGACATGGGCGCCCGGATCACCCCGGACATCGTCGACGACGAGCGGCGCGAGCTGTTCGAGAAGCGCATCTCCCGGATGAAGAAGGTCCAGCGGATCCAGGGCGAGATGCTCTCGGCCGCCCGGCACGAGGTGCTGGCGGCGCGCAGCGAACCGGGCGCCGACCCGGAGATCGTCGACCGGGTGCTGCGCCACCTGGACATGCGGAGCCTGCGGGCGACCCCGTAGGGCGGGGAACGGGCGGGCCCGGGCGGGGAGTTGGGGCCGCGGGCCGGTCAGCGGCCCCCAAGGCCGTGCGGGCCATCCTTCGGGTCGGGCGGGCCGGCGTCCGGCGGTCCGCCGGCGGACGCGGCGGGCGCGGTGGCGATCCGCGGCAGCGCGTAGGCGTGCTCGGTCCGCAGCCACTCGATCATCCGCTCGCGGACCTTGCAGCGCACCGTCCACAGCGCGTCCGCGTCCCGGGCGGTGACCAGGGCGCGCACCACGATGGTGGACGGGGTGGTGTCGGTGACCACCAGGCTCCAGGACCGGGCGTCCCACTCCGGGCACTCCTGGAGCAGCTCGTGCAGGTGCTGCCGCATCTTCTCCAACGGGGCGGAGTGGTCGAGGTGGAAGAAGACCGCACCGGTCATCTGCGCGCCGCCGCGCGACCAGTTCTCGAACGGCTTGCTGGTGAAGTACGAGACGGGCATGGTGATCCGGCGCTCGTCCCAGGTCCGCACGCTCAGGAAGGTCAGGGTGATCTCCTCGACCGTGCCCCACTGGCCGTCCACGACCACGGTGTCCCCGATGCGCACCATGTCGCCGAACGCGATCTGGAGCCCGGCGAAGAGGTTGCCCAGGGTGGACTGGGCGGCGATACCGGCGACGATGCCCACCAGCCCGGCGGACGCCAGCACGGAGGTGCCCACCGCCCGCATCTGCGGGAACGTCAGCAGCATCGAGGCGGCCGCGACGACGATCACCACCGCGGTGACCACCCGCTGGATCAGCGTCACCTGGGTCCGCACCCGCCGCACCCGCGCCGCGTCCCGGGCGCCGGCGGCGTAACGGGCGTACGACGACTCCACGATCGCCGCCGCGGCCCGCACCAGCAGCCAGGCGGTGGCGGCTATCAGTACCAGCGTCAGGAACTGGCCGATGCCCACCGCGTGGTGCAGCACGAGTGGGATCTCGGTCTGGCGGTAGGAGCCGAGCAACAGGGCGAAGGTGAGCATCAGTTGCAGCGGTATCCGGCAGCGCCGCAGCAGCCCCCACAGCGGGGTCTCCGGGCGGCGGGTGTCGATCCGCAGCAGGGTCCGGTCGATCAGCCAGACCAGGACGAACGTGACCACGATCGAGCCGCCGACGACGGCGATCGGGCGCAGCACGGCCTCCAGGGACACGGGGCTCCTCCTCGGTGGGTGTGCTCGTTCCGGTGCGGACGACCGTAGCTGGCACGATGGGGGGAGAGCGATCCAACCCCAGGGAAGTGATGTCTGTGCCCGCCTCCACCGAGCCCGCGACCAGCGGTTCCTCCACCATCGTGTTGTTTCATTCGGTGTGCGGGCTGCGCCCCGCGGTGCACGCCGGCGCGGACCGGTTGCGCGCCGCGGGCCACGAGGTGATCGTCCCGGACCTGTTCGGCGGCCGGACCGCCGACTCGGTCGTCGACGGCATGGTCATCAAGGAGGAGATCGGCACGGACGAGCTGCTGCGCCGGGCCGTCGCGGCGGTCGCCCCGTATGCCGACCGCGGGCTGGTCTACGCCGGCCTCTCCTTCGGTGGCTCGGTCGCGCAGAACCTCGCCCTCGCCGACGAGAAGTCCCGCGGGCTGCTGCTGATGCACGGCACCTCCGACCTCGCCGACGGCGCCAGCGCCGACGAGCTCCCGGTGCAACTGCACGTCGCCGACCCCGATCCGTTCGAGCCGCACGACTGGTTGAACGCCTGGTACCTGCGGATGCGCCGGGCCGGCGCGGACGTGGAGGTGTTCCGCTACGCCGGCGCCGGCCACCTCTTCACCGACCCCGAACTCCCGGACTACGACGCGGAGGCGGCCGAGGCCGCCTGGAAGGTGGCGCTGGGGTTCCTGGCGGACCTGCCGGAGCGGGGCTGACCCCCGCGCCCCACGGCCGGGCGGGCGGCCCCCGGTGGCCCAACGCCCGCCCGGCCCGCGGTCGTCACCGGCCGCCGGTGGGGTCCTTCTCGCCCTTGGCGATGCCCTCGCCGGCGCCCTTGTCCGCGCCGCTCTTGTCGCCGGCCTTCGCCGGGCCGAACTCCGCGTCGATCATCTTGCGGAAGTTGGCCCGCGCCAACTGGTCGTACTGCTGCTGCGTCATCTGCTGCTGCGGGATCTCCGCCATCGTCAGCTTCTTGTCGCCGTGCATGAAGGTGGGGGTGCCGCGCACGCCCTTGCGCCCGAACAGCGCGGTCATCTCCATCGCCCAACGGTCGTACGTGCCGCCCTCGACCGCCTTCCGGAACGCCTTGTTGCCCTTCAACTCCGGTACGTCCGCGGCCACTTTGAGCAGCTCGGAGTCCTTGGCGTAGAGGTCCTCGCGCTCGTCGGGGTGGAACGTGGTCGAGTACAGCGCCGCCTTGTACTTCAAGAACGCCTCCGGGCTGACGTTCAGCGCGGCGCCCAGCGCGCTCAGCGCGTTCTTGGAGCCCTCGCCGCCCTGCATGCCGTCGATGAAGGTGTACATGGTGTAGCGGACCTTGAACCGGCCGTCGTGGAGGTCCTTGATCAGCTCCGGGCCGGCGCTCTGCTCGAAGGCCGCGCAGGCCGGGCAGCGGACGTCCTCGAAGACCTCCAGGGTCTGTTTGGCGTTCGTGTCGCCCAGCAGGATCTCGGTGCCGTGCGGGCCCTGGGTGTGCGCCGGGGTGACCAACGTGGCCTCCTTGGCGGCCTCCCAGCCGGTCGGCGCGTTCGCCTTCAGCACGGCGAAGCCGATGCCGCCGGCGACCACCAGGACGCCGACGACCGAGGCCGCCACGATGAGTTGGCGGCGCAGCCGCTCCTTCTTCTTCTCCCGCTCGCGCTCGGCGCGGATCCGTTCGCGGGCCGCCTGCTTCTTCGCCTGGTCGTTCCGGTTGCTCATGGGGGGTGTCCGATCCTTCGGTGCTGCGCTGACTCGGGGGTGTACGGGTGGTACGGGGGTCAGACGGCCACCGGGGACGGGGGACCGCGGCGCCGTACGCAGTGCGCGAGGCGGGGCAGTGGACGGGCCGGCGCCGGCGGGCGGAGCGGGCGCGGGCACGGACGGGGCGGGACGGTGGCGGCCGCGCGCAGCGCGGTGCTCAGCGCCCGTTGGCCGCGGTGCAGCCAGGCGGCCGCGAGCAGGCCGACGGCCAGGTGGGCGGCGAGCAACAGCCAGCCGGCGGCCGGGTGCGGGGTGGGCAGGCCGTGGGCGAGTCCGGCCGGCCCGGTGCCCCGGCACAGCAGGGCGACGCCGACCGCGTGCAGCGGGCCGGTGACGGGACCGCCGGCCGGCCCGTAACAGGTCTGCTGCCCGGTGGTGAAGACGGTGTCGGCGGTCAGCTCCAAGGGGACCAGCAGCGCGGCGGTCCGCCCGTAGCCGCGCTCGCGGCCGGAGTGCGCGTAGGCCGCGGCGAAGACCCCGGCGCAGACCGCGGCGAGGGTGGCCGGCGGGAGCGCGCGGTGCGAGAGCAGGACGTGGGAGGTCGCGGAGAGCGGGACGCACACCGCGGTGAACAGCGCCGCCCGCACTGCCCTGAGCCGGTCGCCGGGTAAGGCCCCGCGCCGGGCCGCCGGGCGGTCTCCCCTCCGCTGCATGGCGGGAGTCTGCCATGAACACGGCGGGAAACCGGGTCAAGATTTGGCATCGGCCGGCGTGCACGGGGCACGCCGGCCGATGCCGGTCACCGGGGCGCGGCCCGGCGTCAGGACCCGGGGGTCACTTCTTGAGGTTCTTGTCCACCTGGGCGTTGAAGTCCGCCACCGAGGACGGCGCGACCGGGCCCTGCGCGCTCTGGGTGCCCAGGACGGTGCCGTTCATCTTCACCGTCGGGGTGCTGCGGACGTCCTTGTGCGAGTCGAAGTTCTTGGACATCGCCATCGCCCACGCGTTGTAGGTGCCGTCCTTGACCGCCTTCTCGAAGGCGGCGTTGCCCTTCAGCGCCGGGATGGTGTTGGCGACCTTGAGCAGGTAGCTGTCGTCGGCGAACTTGTCCGGGCCGGTCTCGTCCGGGTGGTACTCCTTGGAGTACAGCGCGAACTTGTACTTCAGGAACGCGTCGGGGGAGACGTTCAGCGCGGCGCCCAGCGCGCTCAGCGCGTTCTTGGAGCCGGTGCCCTGGAGGTTGTTGTCCAGGAACGTGCCGATGTGGTAAGTCGCCTTGTACTTACCGTCGTTGATGTCCTTCTCGATGGTCGAGCCGACGGTCTGCTCGAAGACCGAGCAGCCGGGGCAGCGCGGGTCCTCGAAGAGCTCCAGGGTGTTCTTGGCGTCGGCCTTGCCGACGGTGATGGTGGTGCCGTCGGGGCCGCTGGTGTGGGCGGGTGGGACCGGCTTGGCCTTGGCGGCCTTCGCCCAGACGTCGGCGCCCGAGCCGCTGCTGCTGCCGCCGCCGGAGTTGGCGACCGCAAGGCCGATGCCGCCGGCCACCGCCAGCACCGCGACCACGGCGCCGCCGACGATCAACTGCCGGCGGGTGCGGTCCTTCTTGGCCTGTCGCTCGCGCTCGGCGCGCAGCCGCTCGCGGGCTGCCTGCTTGTTGGCCTGACTGTTGCGGTTGCTCATGACTGCTTGGCTCCGTGGGATGAAGTGGTCCGTGGGAAAAGAGTGCGTGCTGCGGGGCGTCTCCGCCCGGTGGGCGCGCGCCGGGCCGCCGACCGGGGAGGGTCAGGCGGCGAGCGCGCAGGGCGGACCGCGGCGCACCACGGAGTGCACGAGCAGGGGGACGGACCGGGCGGGCGACGCGGTCCGCACGGGGGCGGGCACCGCGCGGCGCGGTGCGGCGACCCGACCCAGGAACGCGGCCGCGATCAGCAGCGGGCGGAACGCGAAGCCGGCCACCGCGTCCAGCAGCCGCACCAGCGCGGCCTCGCCGCGGCGCAGCCAGCCGGCCGCCAGCAGCCCGACGGCCAGGTGCCCGGCGAGCAGCAGCAGCCAGGCCGGGGCCGGCGCGCCGCCCTCCTGGGCCAGCCGCGCCAGCGGGCTGCCGACCTGGCCGCCGCCGCAGAGCAGCACCGTGCCCAGCGAGCGCAACGGCCCGGTCGGGCCGCCCTCCGCGCCGAAACAGGTGTGTTGGCCCAGGCTGAAGACCGTGTCGGCGGCCAGCTCCAGGGGGAGCAGCAGCCCGGCGATCCGCCAGTAGCCGCGCTCGCGGCCGGCCAGGGCGTAGGCGAGCGCGAACACCGCGACGCCGGTCACGGCGACGGTGACCGGCGGCAGCGGCATGCGGGAGAGCAGCACGTGGGACGCCGAGGACAGCGTCACGCACAGCGCCGTGAAGAGCGCCGCGCGCAGTGCCCGCAGGTGTGCCGCCGAGATGTCCATCGTCAGCGAGTCTGCCATGGGCCTCGCTAAAGGGGTACTAAGGGGGCGCGCGGGGGACGGCTACCGGACCGTGATCCGGCCGTCCCGCAGGAGCTCCACGAAGATCCGGTGGTCGGCGCGGGTCCGGGCCGCACAGGAGTGCGCGAAGTCGGCCAGCAGCGGTCCGAAGCCGTCCTCGTCGGCGGCGAGGGCCGCGTCGATGGCCCGCTCGGGCCGGAACGGCACCAGCGGGTGCCCGCCCTTGCCGTCCCCCGCGGCGTGCGCGGCGGCGGTGACCCGGCCCAGCCCGGCGACGGCCGCGGCGATCTCCTCCGGGTCGTCCAGGTCGGACCAGTCCAGCCCGACCGCGTACGGCGAGACCTCGCCAACCACCAGGTCCGCGCCGTCCAACTCGGCCCAGCCCAGCCACGGATCGGCGTGCGCCTGGAGGGCGCGCCGGGCCAGCACCGCCCGGTGCCCGTCGTGCCGCACCTGGGCGGCGACCTCCGGGACGGGCCGGTAGCGGGCGAGCGCCGGGGGTCGCGCCCGCCGCACGGTGAGCACCACATCGCTCTCCAGGGCGTCGCTGCCGCCCTCCAGCAGCAGGTCGTACGCCGCCGCGCCGCCGGTCGCGCCCGGACCGCGCCGGCCCACCACGTCCTTGACCCGGTACGCCTCGGGGCGGGCCGGACCGGTCTCCGGCAGCGTCTCCAGATAACCGTCGAAGGCCGCCAGGACGGTGTACCGGGCCGCCGCGTCCAGCGCGACGGCGTCCGGGCCGCCGGCGAACCGCCGCTCCCCGTCGGACAGCTCGGTCAGCGGCGCCAGCAGCCCGGCCCGGGTCCGGGCGCGGGCCGCGCGCAGCACGGTCAGCAGCGGCCCCCTCGCGGTGTCCAGGGTGCACGGCGGCACCGCGCCCGAACCGGAGGCGAGCGCGCGCACCTGCTCCCGGTAGGCCGCGGCGAAGGCCGTCACCAGCTCGGTGATCCGGGCGTCGCTGAGCCCCCGGGCGTGGCCGAGCAGCGCGATCGAGGCCGCGCACCGTTTCAGGTCCCAGGTGAACGGGCCGACGTACCCCTCACCGGAAGCGGTGACGCCGAACACCAGTCGGCCGGTGGCGTCCAGATACGTGCCGAAGCCGCCGGCGTGCAGATCGCCGTGGATCCACACCCGGCCGGTCCGCTCGTCCAGATACGGGGCGCCCGGCGCCCCCGCGCCGGCCACCGCCAGGTCGTGGTGGAAGAGGGCCGCGGCGCCGCGGAAGAAGGCCGCGGGCGAGCCGGCCATCCGCCGCAGGGCGGGTCCGGCGGCGGTGGGGTCGAGGGCGGCGCGGATCTGCTCGGCGCGTCGTGCGGTGTCCTGGCCGTGCCGTGCGGTCTCCCGCGCCGGGGCGTCCTGGATCGGCATCATCGGCATTGCTCACAGCCTCCTGGAGTGCCGGAAAGCGGATCGGAGATCAGACCGGAGAACGCACGGGGAGGCCCGTGAGTGCCCGCCCGCGCCGACGCCGTGCGAGGGCGCCGGACGACCCCTCGCCGGGCCGGCGCTGTCAGTGCCGGGCCGTAGACTTCAACACCGTCAGAACCATCCTTCCGACCCGAATTCCCCTCCCTCTCCTGACGTCCCTGACAACTGCCGCTCCCGGAGGTTCAGCGCCGTGGCTCCCTCGTCCAGGCCCCCCTTCACGCACCTGCACGTCCACACCCAGTACTCGCTGTTGGACGGTGCGGCGCGGCTGAGCGACATGTTCAAGGCGTGCAACGACATGGGGATGACCCACATCGCCATGTCCGACCACGGCAACCTCCACGGTGCCTACGACTTCTTCCACTCCGCGAAGAAGGCCGGCGTCACCCCGATCATCGGCATCGAGGCGTACGTCGCACCGGAGTCGCGGCGCAACAAGCGCAAGATCCAGTGGGGCCAGCCGCACCAGAAGCGCGATGACGTCTCCGGTTCCGGTGGTTACACCCACAAGACGATCTGGGCGGCGAACAGCACCGGTCTGCACAACCTCTTCCGCCTCTCCTCCGACGCCTACAAGGAGGGCTGGCTCCAGAAGTGGCCCCGGATGGACAAGGAGACCCTCTCCCAGTGGTCCGAGGGCCTGATCGCCTCCACCGGCTGCCCCTCCGGTGAGCTCCAGACCCGGCTGCGCCTGGGCCAGTTCGACGAGGCGCTGAAGTCCGCCGCCGAGTACCAGGAGATCTTCGGCAGGGACCGGTACTTCCTGGAGCTGATGGACCACGGCATCGAGATCGAGCGCCGGGTCCGCGACGGCCTGTTGGAGATCGGCAGGAAGCTGGGCATCCCCCCGCTGGTCACCAACGACTCGCACTACACCTACGCCCACGAGGCGACCGCGCACGACGCCCTGCTCTGCATCCAGACCGGCAAGAACCTCTCCGACCCCGGCCGCTTCAAGTTCGACGGCACCGGCTACTACCTCAAGTCCACCGACGAGATGTACGCCATCGACTCCTCGGACGCCTGGCAGGAGGGCTGCCGCAACACCCTCCTCGTCGCCGAGCAGGTCGACACCACCGGCATGTTCGAAAAGCGCGACCTGATGCCGAAGTTCGACATCCCGGAGGGCTTCACCGAGGTCACCTGGTTCCAGGAGGAGGTCCGGATCGGCATGCAGCGCCGGTTCCCCTCCGGGGTCCCCGAGGACCGCATGAAGCAGGCCGAGTACGAGATGGACGTCATCATCCAGATGGGGTTCCCGGGCTACTTCCTCGTCGTCGCCGACTTCATCATGTGGGCGAAGAACAACGGCATCGCGGTCGGCCCCGGCCGAGGCTCCGCCGCCGGCTCGATCGTCGCCTACGCCATGGGCATCACCGACCTCGACCCGATCGAACACGGCCTGATCTTCGAGCGGTTCCTCAACCCCGAGCGCGTCTCCATGCCCGACGTCGACATCGACTTCGACGAGCGTAGGCGCGTCGAGGTCATCAGGTACGTCACGGAGAAGTACGGCGCCGACAAGGTCGCCATGATCGGCACCTACGGCAAGATCAAGGCGAAGAACGCCATCAAGGACTCGGCCCGCGTGCTGGGTTACCCGTACGCCATGGGCGACCGGATCACCAAGGCGATGCCCGCCGACGTCCTCGGCAAGGGCATCGACCTCGACGGCATCACCAACTCCTCGCACCCGCGCTACAGCGAGGCCGGCGAGGTCCGGGGGATGTACGAGAACGAGCCGGACGTCAAGAAGGTCATCGACACCGCCAAGGGCGTCGAGGGCCTGGTCCGGCAGATGGGCGTGCACGCCGCCGGCGTGATCATGTCGAGCGAGCCGATCATCGACCACGCCCCGGTCTGGGTGCGGCACACCGACGGCGTCACCATCACGCAGTGGGACTACCCGCAGTGCGAGTCGCTCGGCCTGCTGAAGATGGACTTCCTGGGCCTGCGCAACCTCACCATCATGGACGACGCCCTGAAGATGGTGAAGGCCAACAAGGGCATCGACCTGGAGCTGCTCTCCGTCCCGCTCGACGACCCCAAGACCTTCGAACTCCTCTGCCGCGGCGACACCTTGGGCGTCTTCCAGTTCGACGGCGGCCCGATGCGCTCGCTGCTGCGCCAGATGCAGCCCGACAACTTCGAGGACATCTCCGCCGTCTCGGCCCTGTACCGCCCGGGCCCGATGGGCATGAACTCGCACATCAACTACGCCGAGCGGAAGAACGGCCGCCAGGAGATCACCCCGATCCACCCGGAGTTGGCGGAGCCGCTCAAGGAGACCCTGGGCCTGACCTACGGCCTGATCGTCTACCAGGAGCAGGTGCAGAAGGCCGCCCAGATCATCGCCGGCTACTCGCTCGGCGAGGCCGACATCCTCCGCCGCGTGATGGGCAAGAAGAAGCCCGAGGAACTGGCCAAGAACTTCACCATCTTCCAGACCGGCGCCAAGAAGAACGGCTACTCCGACGAGGCCATCCAGGCCCTGTGGGACGTCCTGGTCCCGTTCGCCGGCTACGCCTTCAACAAGGCGCACTCCTCCGCCTACGGCCTGGTCACCTACTGGACCGCCTATCTGAAGGCCAACTACCCCGCCGAGTACATGTCCGCGTTGCTCACCTCGGTGCGCGACGACAAGGACAAGTCGGCGGTCTACCTCAACGAGTGCCGCAAGATGGGCATCAAGGTCCTCCCACCGAACGTCAACGAGTCCGAGGCCAACTTCGCGGCCCAGGGTGACGAGATCATCCTCTTCGGCCTCACCGCCGTGCGGAACGTCGGCCAGAACGTCGTCGAGTCGATCATCCGCTGCCGCAAGGCCAAGGGGAAGTACTCCTCGTTCCCCGACTACCTCGACAAGGTCGACGCGGTGGTCTGCAACAAGCGCACCACCGAATCCCTCATCAAGGCCGGCGCGTTCGACGAGATGGGCCACACCCGCAAGGGCCTGACCGCGCACTACGAGTCGATGATCGACAACGTCGTCCAGGTCAAGCGCAAGGAGGCGGAGGGCCAGTTCGACCTCTTCGGCGGGATGGGCGACGACTCCTCCGACGACACCCCCGGCTTCGGGCTGGACGTGGAGTTCTCCGAGGACGAGTGGGACAAGACCTATCTCCTCGCCCAGGAACGGGAGATGCTCGGTCTCTACGTCTCCGACCACCCGCTCTTCGGCCTCGAACACGTGCTGAGCGACAAGGCCGACGCCGCCATCGCCCAGCTCACCGGCGGCGATTACGCGGACGGCTCGATCGTCACCATCGGCGGCATCATCTCCGGCCTCCAGCGCAAGATGACCAAGCAGGGCAACGCCTGGGCGATCGCCACCGTCGAGGACCTCGCCGGCTCCCTCGACTGCATGTTCTTCCCGGCCACGTACCAACTGGTGTCCACCCAACTCGTCGAGGACGCCGTGGTGTTCATCAAGGGCCGGCTGGACAAGCGGGAGGACGTACCGCGGCTGGTCGCCATGGAGTTGGCGGTCCCCGACCTCTCGGAGGCCGGCGCCGACGCCCCGGTGACGATCACCATCCCCGCGGTGAAGGTCACCCCGCCGATGGTCGAGAAGCTGGGCGAGGTGCTCAGCAGCCACCGCGGTTCCAGCGAGGTCCGGATCAGGCTCCAGGGCGTGCGGAAGACCACCGTGCTCCGCCTGGACCGCCACCGGGTCACCGCCGACCCGTCGTTGTTCGGCGACCTGAAGGTGCTGCTCGGCCCGTCCTGCCTCGCCGGCTGAGCGGCGACGCCGGGCGGTCGAGGACCGGCCGGCACGGAAGACGACTTGAGGGGCGCGCCCGCACGATGCGGGCGCGCCCCTCAAGTCGTCGGCGGCGCGGGGAAGTTGGGGTACCGCCGGTCGGTCGGAAGGTGTCAGTTGTGGCCGAAGCGGCGCTGGTGCTTGCGTGCCACGTCCGCCGGGCTGGCCTGGGCCTGCGAGTGCGAGATCGCCTCCAGGGTCGACTTCTCGGACTGCTGCTGGCCGCGTTCGGGCTGGCTCGCCTTCGGCTGCTTCCGGTCCTTCTTGTTCTTGGCCATGATCGTGCCTCCTGAGGGGATCTCTGGATCGGCCGGAATCAGCCTTACACGACGGGCAGATCACTGCATTTCGGGCAATTACCCTGAGTGAAGGCGTCAGTTACGCGCCGTGCCGACGAATACGGCCGAATCCGCCACGCCGAAGATCGAGTTGGTGCAGATAACCCCCGTACGGTCGGGCAGACTCGAAGGAAGCCGAAGAGCACTCGTGCCACGGGCCGAGCCGGGGGGCGACCGGACTTCAGCACCTCAGGGAAGAGGGTGGAACGTGGACCGCTGCGTCGTCCTGGTGGACGCCGGGTATTTGCTCGGGGCCGCCGCCAGCCTGCTCGCCGGAGAACCCGCCCGTTCCCGGATCACCGTCGACCACGCCGCCCTCATCCAGGGACTGCGCCAGCGCGCGGAGGCCGACACCGAACGGCCGTTGCTGCGCATCTACTGGTTCGACGGCGCCCCCGACCGCGTCCCGCAGCCCGAGCACCGCCGGCTGCGGGTGATGCCCCGGGTCACCGTCCGGCTGGGCGCGCTGACCCGCAGCGACGGCCGCTGGGCGCAGAAGGGCGTGGACGCCGCGATGCACGCCGAGCTGACCGAACTCGCCCGCAACCGCGCCTGTTCCGACATCGTGCTGGTCACCGGCGACGGCGATCTGTTGCCGGGGCTGATGTCGGCCAAGGAGCACGGCGTCGCGGTCCACCTCTGGGCGGTGCAGGCCGCCGACGGCGACTACAACCAGTCCGAGGACCTGGTCGCCGAGGCCGACGAGCGGCGGGTGTTGGACCGGACCTGGATCACCCGCGCGGTCCGGCCGAAGGAGTTGGGCGGCCCCTGCGCCCCGCCTCCGGTCCCGCGCCCCGAGATCGCCGCGATCCTCTCCGCCCCGCTCCCGGAGTCCGCGGTCGCCGCCGCGAACGCGGCCGCGGCCGGCTCCGGTACGGACTCCGGCGGCCGCGCCGGCGCCAACGGCACCGCCCGTCCGGTGTCGGCCGGCGACCGCGGCGAGGGCCCTGGCGAGTCCGGCTCCGGCGGCTCCCGCGGCGTCCCCACCCCCAAGGACCTCGCCGGTCTCGGCCGCCCGCCCGCCGCCCAGCAGTCCGGGCAGAACGGCGGTCAGCAGAACGGCAGCCAGCCCGCGGCCACCCTCCGCTGGTCCTCCGACAAGGGCTGGATCGAGCGCGGCGGACCGCTGGGCGAGCCCGCCGAGACCGCTTCGTTGCCCACCCTCGCCCAGCTCACCAGCGCCGAACAGCGCTGGGCCGACCGCGAGGAGGACATCACCGCGGTCAGCGGCGACCCCTTCGAGGTCGGTCAGGTCTTCGCCCGCCGCTGGACCGAGCGGCTCTCCGACACCGTCCACCTCCAGCAGCTGTCCACGGAGTACCCCCGCATCCCGCACCGCATCGACGGTGAACTCCTGCGCTACGCCGCCCGGTTCGGCCTGCTCGCCCACAAGGACGACCAGATCGACGAGCACGACCGCTACGCCATCCGCGCCGGCTTCTGGCGCGAGGTCGACCTGCGCACGGCGGCGGAACACGCGCCGGCGGGCGACTGAGGGAGCGGGTGGCGGGTCCGTTCCGCGTCCGGTCCGACCGAACGGCGTTGACCATCCGGGGGCGCGGCCGGCGCGCCCCGTCGGCCCGTCCGAAGCTGTGCGGGCACTGTGCATCGGGCGGGCCGCGGAGACCCGGGACCGGGGGAGGGGCGGGGGACGCGTACCCTCATAGCTCGTGAAGACGGGCGCAAAACAGGTGGACCACGGCGCACCGGTGTGTGTCGTGCGGGACCTGGTCAAGACCTATCCCGCGCTGCGCGGCCGGCGCGGGGCGGACCGGGCACCCGCGGTGCGGGCCAGCGACGGCATCAGCCTCGACGTCCGGCGCGGCGAGATCTTCGGGTTGCTCGGCCCCAACGGCGCCGGCAAGTCGACCCTGGTCCGGCAGCTCACCGCGCTGCTGCGGCCGGACTCCGGCAGCATCACCGTCCTCGGCCACGACCTGGTGCGGCACCCCGAGCGGGCCGCCCGACTGCTCGGCTACCTCGGGCAGGAGTCGACCGCGCTGGACGAACTGACCGTCGCGCTCGCCGTGGAGACCACCGGCCGGCTGCGCGGCCTGGACGCCCGCACCGCCCGCGCCGAACGGGACGCCGTCCTCGACGAGCTGGACCTCGGCCCGCTCGCCGGCCGGGCGTTGAAGAAGCTCTCCGGCGGCCAGCGCCGACTGGCCTGCTTCGCCACCGTGCTGATCGGCGAGCGGCCGCTGCTGGTGCTGGACGAGCCGACGACCGGCATGGACCCGGTCGCCCGGCGCGCGGTGTGGGCCGCGGTGGACCGCCGCCGCGCCGAGCGGGGCGCCACCGTCGTCCTGGTCACCCACAACGTGCTGGAGGCCGAGAGCGTGCTCGACCGGGTCGCGGTGATCGACCGGGGCCGGGTGATCGCCTGCGACACGCCGGGCCGGCTGAAGGAACTGGTGGGGGAGGAGGTCCGGTTGGAGCTGGTCTGGCGGGACCGGCCCCCGCTCGACGTGCCCGAGGTCGCCGCGCTGGCCGCCGACGCCCGGGTGTCCGGCCGCCGCTGGACCCTGCGGCTCCCCGCCGACCGGGCCCGCGCCGCGGTCACCGCGGTCACCGCCGGGCCCGCCTTCGCGGCGCTGGACGACTTCACCCTGGCCACGCCCAGTCTGGAGGACGTCTACGTCTCCCTGGGCGGCCGTGCCGAGGGGTTGGTGAAGGCGTGAGGACGCGGGGACGGACGCGGCGGGCCGTGGCGCGCGAGCGGTTCACGGGGTGTGCCGGCCTTGCGCCGCGCGGTGGTCGCGCGGCGGGCCCGGGGCGTGACGAGGAAAGGTGGGCGACGGCGTGAGCGTGGTTTCCGCGGAGGCGGTGACCGGTACGAAGGCGGCGACGGAGGGCGACGGGTGCGTCCCGCTCGCGCCCCGGGCCCGGCTGCTGCCCGCGCTCGGCGCCGTCTACCGCGCCCAGCTCTCCCGGGCCCGGGTCGCCCGGATACCGCTGCTGTTCGTCGCCACCTTCCAGTCCGTCGGGATCATGGTGCTGCTGCGCGGCGTGGTCAGCGGCGGCGACCCGGCCCACTCGGTGGTCTCCGGCTCCGCGGTGCTGGTCGTCGCCTTCGTCGCGCTGAACCTGCTCGCCCAGTACTTCGGCCAACTGCGGGCCGGCGGCGGCCTCGACCACTACGCGACGCTGCCGGTGCCGCCGGCCGCCGTGGTGCTCGGCGCGGCCGCCGCGTACGCCTCGTTCACGGTGCCGGGCGCGGTGGTCACCGCGGTCACCGGCTGTCTGCTCTTCCACCTGCCGATGGCGCACCTGTGGGTGCTGGTCGCGGTGGTGCCGCTCTCCGGGGCGGCGCTGTCCGGGCTCGGCGCGGCCCTCGGGCTGCTCGCCCCGCGGCAGGAACTCGCCACCCTCGGCGGCCAGTTGGGGATGTCGGCGGCGCTGCTGCTGGGCGTGCTGCCGGCCGACCGGATGCCCGCACCGATCGGCTGGGCCCGCGACCTGCTGCCCTCGACCTACGGCGTGGAGGCGCTGGCCCGCACCTTCGGCCCGCATCCGGACTGGCTGGCGGTCGGCGCCGACCTGGGCATCTGCGCCGCCGTCGGGGTGCTCTCGCTGGCCGTGGCGACCTGGGCGTACCGCCGGGCGGCGGTACGCTGAGCGCCGCCGACGCCACGCGGGTGCTTACGGGCGTCCTGCTGGTGGTGGCGCGGCGCCGGCCTGGCACGATGACACGGTGACCGCACCGCAGACGCCCCACGACAACCAACCGCCCGACGACCCGCACGGCGCCACAGCCGACCCCGAAGGCGGCCCCGAATTCGCCCGCGAACTGCGCGAAGGCGTGCTGATCGCGCTGGCGGTCGCGGTGAGCGGGGTCCTGCTGGGCGTGCTGTGGGCCTGGCTGGCGCCGCGGGTGCCGCTGATCGCCGACACCCACAACGTCTACCTGAAGAACACCGAGGGTGAGGAGGCGATCGGCGCCGACGGCACCTTCTTCCTGTTGGCGCTCGGGTTCGGCCTGGTCACCGCGGCCGCGGTCTTCCTCTTCCGGCGGCGCGGCGGCATCCCGCTGGTGGTCGCGCTGGCCGTCGGCGGGCTGCTGGGCGCCGTGCTGGGCTGGGCGACCGGCATGTGGCTGGGGCCCACCCCGGACGTGGTCGCGCACGCCAAGCAGGTCGGCCCCGGGGTCGTCTTCGACGGTCCGCTGCGGCTCCAGGCCAAGGGCGCGCTGCTGGCCTGGCCGGTCGCCGGGATGGCCGCGCTGATCGCGCTGACCGGGCTGTTCGGGCCGCGCGACCCGGAGGACGCGGTGGTGCCCGACTGGTCCGGGCACCACCACCAGCCGCCGGCGGCGGGCTGACCGCCGCGCCGGCCGGTCCGCCGCATCAGGCCGGTCGGCGACCGTGATTGGCCCGGCGCTTCCGGATGCGCCACTTCCGCTTACGGGTCCTCTTCGACATGGCGTACCTCCTCCCCGGTCGTAACCGAGGACGGGCGCGGGGGGAAGGCCCGCGGGGGCGCGGGCGGCGGCACCGGGCGCACCCGGCGGCGCCGGCGCGGCTCACTCCCGCGCGATCGGTGCGACCCGTGCGCCGGTCAGTGCGACCAGGTCGGCCGGGGCCAACTCGACCTCCAGACCGCGCCGTCCGGCCGAGACGCACACCGTGGGTCGGCCCTCGGCCGAGGCGTCCACCACGGTGGGCAAGCGCTTGCGCTGCCCCAGCGGCGAGATCCCGCCGACCACATAGCCGGTGCTGCGCTCGGCCGCCGCCGGATCGGCCATCGCGGCCCGCTTGCCGCCCACCGCGGTGGCCAGCGCCTTCAGGTCCAGTGAACCGGAGACCGGCACCACGGCCACCGTCAGCGCCCCGTCGACGTCCGCCAGCAGCGTCTTGAACACCTGGTCGGGGGCGACCCCGAGCGCCTGCGCGGCCTCCTCGCCGTACGACGCGGCCGCCGGGTCGTGCGCGTAGGCGTGCACCGTGAACGGGACGCCGGCGGCGGTCAACGCCACCGTCGCGGGCGTGCCGCCGGTCTGCGCGCCGCCCTTCTTCCCCTGCTTCGCCTTCTTCGCCACTGCGTCTCGCCTCATTCGCACCCGGACGCCGGCCGGCCCGGTGCGGGGCGTGCCCGTGACCGGGGCCGGGGAGTTCCGTAGGTCAGTTGGGACTGGTCGGCTGCCGGGTCAGCTCCACCGCCGGCAGCGACGGGAGCTTACCGATCACCGCCGACTCCGTGCGCAGCAGTTTCAGCTCCTGCCGCAGCCGGCCCGCGGTGTCCGGCACCTCCAGCAACTGCTGCTTGGCGGGCACGTCCAGCACCGCCGCGGCGGCCACCAGGTACGACAGCACCGACGGGTCGGCGGGCAGGTCCTGGCCGCTGGCCAGGGTCCGCTCGTTCGCCCACGCCAGCCGCTTCTGGTAGGTGCGGAAGGCCCGCACCACTCCGGAGGCCAGCGCGCCCGCGCCCTCCCCGTCGTCCTCCTCAAGCGGCGTCAACTCACCGGTCAGGTACGGCCCGGAGGCGTCCACCGAGGACAGCCGGACCCGGGTGGTGCCGGTGGCCAGGACCTCGTAGCCGTCGCCGGAGGACTTCTCCCGGATGGTCGCCGCGTCCGCGACGCAGCCGACGGTGTGGAAGGCCCGGATCGGATCGTCGCCGAAGCCCGCGGCCGGGCCGGTGGCGGTCGGCGCGGTGTCGTCCGGCAGGCCCTGCGCGGTCGGGGCGACCTCCCGGCCGTCCCGGATGGCGACCACCGCGAACCGGCGGTCGTCCTCGGGCCGGTCCAGCAGGTCGCGCATCATCGCGCGGTAGCGCGCCTCGAAGACGTTCAGCGGCAGCACCAGGCCCGGGAACAGCACCGAGTTGAGCGGGAACAGGGGCAGACGCAGGGAGGACACAGTCCGTAAGCCTAGAGCCTGCGCCGGTGCGGGCCGCCACCCGCACCCGGCGCAGCCGCGCTACTGCCGCTGGAGCAGCCGGGACGCACCGGTCGCCATGGTCGTGGCCAGCACCCACCCGGCCAGGATCATCACCGCCGAGACCCACTGGGCGGTGCCGGCCGGCGCCCAGGCGTCGCCCTGATGGAGATCGACCAACGGCAGCAGCAGATCCAGGGAGTACAGGTACGGGTTCCAGTGCGGCATCTCGTCGTGCTTGAGCGGTTCCGGCGGGTTCGAGGAGAAGTACGCGGTGCCGATCGCCCACAGGATCGCCATCCACAGCGCGGCCCGCCCCGGGCGGTAGCCGTAGGCCACCGTCCAGTCCTGGAGGAAGCCCCACGCCTTCGCCGCCAGCGGCAGCGTCTCGCGCCGCCGCCGCTGCTTGGCCAGCAGCACCTCCCGGGCGTCCGCGTCCTCGCCCATGGCGCGCAGCGAGGTGGCCAGCATCTCGTACGGCTCCGGCGCGTACTCCGGGGTCGCCGCGGCCACCCACTGCAGGCGCAGCGCCAGCGGGAAGTGACCGCGCGGGATCAGCGTCTCGTAGGAGAAGCCGGCCATCATCAGCCCGCCCAGCCCCGGCCAACTCGCCGACTTGTCGACCAGGTTGACGACCCGGGCACCGGAGAGGATCACCCGGCCCCGCTGCGGGCGCTCGCCCAGGAAGCGCAGCTCCGGCGTCTGGATCCGGCGCAGCGACAGCTCCTGGTCGGACTCCATGATGAAGCGCGCGTGCTCCAGGTCCACCGCGTCCCCGAACCGCCCGTCGTCCAGTCGCACCCCGCCCTCGCACTCGAAGCGCTGCATGCGGGTGCCGCGGGCCGGGGTGTGGGTGATGCCGTACGGGGGCGTGGCGCCGCTGGAGAACGGGGAGTTGGCCAGGCCGGCGGCGGTGAGGTAGAGGGTGCGCTCGACGGTCAGTTGGGGGGCGTTCAGCGCCCGGCGGCCGAACGGATTGCTCAGGTGACTGCCGCGCAGGCTCAGCGACACCCCGACGGTGGCGCCGCGCAGCGACAGCTCGCCGTAGGACTCCAGCATCTCGGCCTGGAGGTCCTGGGCGACGGTCAGCCCGTCGGCCATGATCGAGCGGCCCTGCCGGTCCTTGTGCACCACGACCTGATTGAGCATCAGATCGGTGCCGATGTGCGCGTCGGTGAGCCGGATGCCGGAGTGCACCACGCAGCGCGGCAGGTGCAGATCGCCCTCGCTGTGCAGCCGGGCGGCCTCCAGCCGGGGTATCGCGCAGTTCACCAACCGCAGGGTGGTGAACCGGCTCTCCGGCAGCAGCACCTCGGCCTCGAAGCGGCAGTCCCGCAGCTCCACGAATGGCTTGATCGTGCCGCCCGCAAGGTCGAGAGTGTCCGTGATGTACGCCCCGGTGAGCTTCAGCCCGGGCACCCGCCCGGGCTGCGCCGGCGGCCCGTCGAGCAGCAACAGCGCCACCACCCGGGCCCTGATCCGGCGCTCCGGGCCCCACAGGTGCTGCCCGTGCGGGTCGTCCCGGGACGGGTCGCCGGTGTGCAGGTTGCAGCTACTGCCGTTGCGGAACGCCTGCCACATGCTCCATTCCGCGGACGTCAGTCGCAGGTCGGCGGGCGCGTCGCCGTCCCTGGCTCCGGTCACTGTGGCTCCCCCTCGCTCTCACGGTGCCTTGCGGCAGGCCGTCTGTGCTGGTTCTCGTCGCTGGTCGTCGTCGCCCCTTCGCGGGCGCCGTGCGGGGCCCGGCGCGCGGCGCTGCTCCGCCGTGCGCGCCGGCGCCGGTGGTCCCGGCCGGTGCCCCGGCGGCGCTACCTGTTCGGACGCGTGCCGGCGGGCCCTCTTCCGCCCGCCCCCGAGGGCGCCTCCGATGACGCCCGCACCGACCCCTTGCCCGCCCGGTGACCCGTTGAACACGCGTGGTCAGGGCCAACTCCGGTCAACTTCGGCGACCGGGCCGGCGGCCGACCGGCTCGCGCGTCACTACGTATCACTGAGTGATACGGGCGCTCGGCCCCGGCGACGGGTCTGAGACACTGGGGGGGTGATCTCCCGAATCGATCTGCGTGGCGCCGCCCTCCCCGAGGGTGCCGCCCTGCGCGACCTGCTGCCCCGTGCCGAGTTCGACGTGGAAGCCGCCCTGGAGAAGGTGCGGCCGATCTGCGAGGACGTGCATCATCGCGGCACCGCGGCGCTGATCGAGTACGCGCGGCGGTTCGACGGTGTCGAGATCGAGCGGGTCAAGGTCCCGGCGGAGGCGCTCACCGAGGCCCTCGACGCGCTGGACCCGAAGGTCCGCGCGGCCCTGGAGGAGTCCATCCGGCGCGCCCGGACCGTCCACCGCGAGCAGCGCCGCACCGACGTCACCACCAAGGTCGTGCCCGGCGGCACGGTCACCGAGCGCTGGGTCCCGGTCGAGCGGGTCGGCCTCTACGTCCCCGGCGGCCGGTCGGTCTACCCGTCCTCCGTCGTCATGAACGTCGTCCCCGCCCAGGAGGCCGGCGTCGGCTCGCTCGCCGTCGCCTCCCCGCCGCAGGCCGACTTCGGCGGCCTGCCGCACCCCACCATCCTGGCCGCCTGCGCCCTGCTCGGCGTCGACGAGGTCTACGCCGCCGGCGGCGCCCAGGCCGTCGCGATGTTCGCCTACGGCACCGACGAGTGCGCCCCGGTCAATCTGGTCACCGGCCCCGGCAACATCTACGTCGCCGCCGCCAAGCGCCTCCTCAGGGGCCGGATCGGCATCGACTCCGAGGCCGGGCCCACCGAGATCGCGGTCCTCGCCGACGCCACCGCCGACCCGGTGCACGTCGCCGCCGACCTGATCAGCCAGGCCGAGCACGACCCGATGGCCGCCGCCGTCCTGGTCACCGACTCCGAGGAGTTGGCCGACCGCACGGAGCGGGAGCTTCTCCCGCAGGTCGAGGCCAGCAAGCACATCGAGGACCGGATCGTGCCGGCGCTGTCCGGCCGGCAGTCCGCGATCGTCCTGGTCGACGGCCTCGACGAGGGCCTGAAGGTCGTCGACGCCTATGGCGCCGAGCACCTGGAGGTCCAGACCGCCGACGCCGCCGCGGTCGCCGCCCGGGTCCGCAACGCCGGCGCGATCTTCGTCGGCCCCTACGCCCCGGTCTCGCTCGGCGACTACTGCGCCGGCTCCAACCACGTCCTGCCCACCGGCGGTTGCGCCTGCCACTCCTCCGGCCTGTCCGTCCAGTCGTTCCTGCGCGGCATCCACGTCGTGGACTACAGCCGCGAGGCGCTGGCCGAGGTCGCCCACCACGTGGTGACCCTCGCCGAGGCCGAGGACCTCCCGGCCCACGGCGCGGCGATCACGGCGCGTTTTGCCGGCGGCGAACACGACCGGCGCAGTGGCTGGACGGTCCCCCAGAGCAAGTGAGCACGCACGTGACCAAGATCGACGAACTGCCCATCCGGGACGAGCTGCGCGGCAAGTCCCCTTATGGCGCGCCGCAGTTGGACGTCCCGGTGCGCCTGAACACCAACGAGAACCCCTACCCGCTGCCCGAGCCGCTGGTGCAGCGGATCGCCGAGCGGGTCACCGAGGCCGCCCGGCACCTCAACCGCTACCCCGATCGGGACGCGGTCGAGCTGCGCACCGCGCTGGCCGGCTACCTCACCCGCACCGCGGGCCACGAGGTCACCGCCGCCCAGGTCTGGGCCGCCAACGGCTCCAACGAGATCATCCAGCAGTTGCTCCAGACCTTCGGCGGCCCCGGCCGCACCGCCCTCGGCTTCGAGCCGTCGTACTCCATGCACGCGCTGATCTCGCGCGGCACCGGCACCGGTTGGCTCTCCGGCCCCCGCACCGACGACTTCACCATCGACGTCGAGGCGGCCAAGGAGGCCATCGCCGCGCACCGGCCCGACGTGGTCTTCGTCTGCTCGCCGAACAACCCCACCGGCACCGCCGTCGAGGCCGACACCGTCCTGGCGCTGTACGAGGCGGCCCAGGCCGCCAAGGCGGACGGCGCCGGAGCGCTGGTGGTGCTCGACGAGGCGTACGGCGAGTTCAGCCACCAGCCCTCGCTGCTGCCGCTGATCGAGGGCCGGCCCAACCTGGTGCTCTCCCGCACCATGTCCAAGGCGTTCGGCGCCGCCGGGCTGCGGCTGGGCTACCTCGCCGCCGACCCGGCCGTGGTCGACGCCGTCCAACTGGTCCGGCTGCCGTACCACCTCTCGTCCGTCACCCAGGCCACCGCGCTCGCGGCCCTGGAGCACACCGATACGCTGCTGGCATACGTCGAGCAGCTCAAGGGCGAGCGGGACCGTCTGGTCACCGAACTGCGCGCGATCGGCTGCCAGGTCGTCGCCTCGGACGCCAACTTCGTCCAGTTCGGCCTCTTCGACGACGCGCACGCCGCCTGGCAGTCGATCCTCGACCACGGCGTGCTGGTCCGCGACAACGGCGTACCGGGCTGGTTGCGGGTCACCGCCGGCACCCCGGCCGAGAACGACGCGTTCCTCGATGCGGTGCGCGCGGTGTGCAAAGAACGCAGCCTGAAGGAGAACAAGCGATGAGCGGGGCGACCGCCCGCGTGGGGCGCGTGGAGCGCACCACCAAGGAGACCACCGTGCTGGTCGAGATCGATCTCGACGGCACCGGTCAGGTCGACGTCTCGACCGGCGTCGGCTTCTACGACCACATGCTCGACCAGCTCGGCCGGCACGGCCTCTTCGACCTGAAGGTCAAGACCGACGGCGATCTGCACATCGACACCCACCACACCATCGAGGACACCGCCCTCGCACTGGGCGCCGCCTTCAAGCAGGCGCTCGGCGACAAGGTCGGCATCTACCGCTTCGGCAACTGCACCGTCCCGCTGGACGAGTCGCTGGCCCAGGTCACCGTCGACCTCTCAGGTCGCCCGTACCTGGTGCACACCGAGCCGGAGAACATGGCGCCGATGATCGGCACCTACGACACCACGATGACCCGGCACATACTGGAGTCGTTCGTCGCCCAGGCGCAGATCGCGCTGCACGTCCACGTCCCGTACGGGCGCAACGCCCACCACATCGTGGAGTGCCAGTTCAAGGCGCTGGCCCGGGCGCTGCGCTACGCCAGCGAGCGGGACCCGCGGGCCGCGGGCATCCTCCCGTCCACGAAGGGGGCGCTGTGAGCGTCGCGCGCGCGGCCGCCGGCCCGAGGACGAACACGATGCCCGCACCTCTGCGCCGCGTGGGCGGAGAAGCGAACCGGAGGGCGCAGTAATGAACGGCCTGTCCACCGTCTTCATCCTGGTGGGACTCTTCCTGCTCGGCGGCGTCTACTCGTTCTGGAAGCAGAAGATCCCCAAGTCCGTGATCACCCTCATGGCCATCGCCTCGGCGATGTGCCTGGTGGCCGGTGTGATGCGCCTGGAGGTGTGGAATTGAGCGCCGCGCAGCGGGCCGCGGGGAAGGCCGCCAAGAAGGTCGTGGTCCTCGACTACGGCTTCGGCAACGTCCGGTCCGCCGAGCGGGCGCTGGCGCACGTCGGCGCGGACGTGGAGATCACCCGCGACTATGACACCGCGATGAACGCCGACGGGCTGCTGGTGCCCGGCGTCGGCGCGTTCGACGCGTGCATGCGGGGGCTGAGGGAGGTCCGCGGCGACTGGATCGTGGGGCGCCGACTGTCCGGCGGGCGGCCGGTGATGGGCATCTGCGTCGGCATGCAGATCCTCTTCGGCCGCGGCATCGAGCACGGCGTTCAGACCGACGGCCTCGACGAGTGGCCCGGCACGGTCGGCCCGCTGAAGGCCGAGGTGGTCCCGCACATGGGTTGGAACACCGTGCGCGCCGCGGGGGGTTCGCGACTCTTCGCCGGGCTGCCCACCGACGCCCGCTACTACTTCGTGCACTCCTACGCGGTCCACGACTGGGAGTTGGAGATCGGCAACGCCGCGATCGCCGCCCCCAAGGTCACCTGGGCCACCCACGGCGAGCCGTTCATCGCCGCGGTCGAGAACGGCCCGCTGTGGGCCACCCAGTTCCACCCCGAGAAGTCCGGCGACGCCGGTGCCCAGCTCCTCACCAACTGGATCGAAACGCTGTGAACGCTGTGAAGAAGCTCGAACTGCTGCCCGCCGTCGACGTCCGCGACGGCCAGGCCGTCCGCCTGGTGCACGGCGAGTCAGGGTCGGAGACCTCCTACGGTGACCCGATGCAGGCCGCCCTCGCCTGGCAGGCGGCCGGCGCCGAGTGGCTGCACCTGGTCGACCTGGACGCCGCCTTCGGCACCGGCGACAACCGCGCGCAGATCGCCGAGGTCGCCCGCTCCATGGACCTCAAGGTCGAGCTGTCCGGCGGCATCCGCGACGACGACTCGCTGGCCGCCGCGCTGGCCACCGGCTGCACCCGGGTCAACATCGGCACCGCGGCGCTGGAGGACCCGGAGTGGGTCGCCAAGATCATCGCCGAGCACGGCGACCGGATCGCGGTCGGCCTGGACGTCCGCGGCACCACCCTGCGCGGCCGCGGCTGGACCCGGGACGGCGGTGACCTCTACGAGACCCTGGCCCGCCTGGACTCCGAGGGCTGCGCCCGCTACGTCGTCACCGACATCAACAAGGACGGCACCCTCCAGGGCCCCAACCTGGAACTGCTGAGGAACGTCTGCGCGGCCACCGACCGCCCGGTCGTCGCCTCCGGCGGCGTCTCCTCCCTCGACGACCTGCGGGCGATCGCCGCGCTGGTGCCCGAGGGTGTGGAGGGCTCCATCGTCGGCAAGGCGCTCTACGCGAAGGCGTTCACCCTCGAAGAGGCGCTGGCGGCGGTGTCCTAAAGGCCGCGGGTGCCGCAACCGACCGCATAGGGAGGCGGCGTGATGAGCATCGAGCGCGTACGGACCGACAGTCCGTGGGAAGAGACCATCGGCTTCGCGCGCGCGGTGGCCGCCGGCGACCGGGTCCTGGTCGCCGGCACCATGCCGCTGGTCGGCGGCGTCCTCCAGGGCGAGGGCGACCCCTACGTCCAGACCAAGGTCGCCTTCGGCAACGCGCTGGCGGCGATCAAACCCTTCGGGTTGGGCGCCGCCGAGGTGCTGCGCACCCGGATGTACCTGACCCACCTGCGGGACGCGGACGCCGCCGCCCGCGCCCACCGCGAGCTGTTCGACGCCGCGCCGCCGGCCACCACCATGGTCGTGGTCTCCGGCTTCGTCGACTCCCGCGTCCTGGTGGAAGTAGAACTAGAAGCGTTCCGGGACCCGTCCCGGGACACCGAGCGAGAGGGCTGAAGACGAGATGACCCTGGCGGTCCGCGTCATTCCCTGCCTGGACGTCGACAACGGCCGCGTGGTCAAGGGCGTCAACTTCCAGAACCTCCGCGACGCCGGGGACCCGGTCGAGATGGCGAAGGTCTACGGCGACGAGGGCGCCGACGAGCTGACCTTCCTCGACATCACCGCGTCCTTTGGCAACCGCGAGACCACCTACGACGTGGTCCGCCGCACCGCCGAGCAGGTCTTCATCCCGCTCACCGTCGGCGGCGGGGTGCGCACCGCCGAGGACGTCGACAAGCTGCTGCGGGCCGGCGCCGACAAGGTGGGGGTGAACACCGCGGCGATCGCCCGCCCCGAGCTGATCAAGGAGATCGCCGAGCGGTTCGGCAGCCAGGTGCTGGTGCTCTCGGTCGACGCCCGCCGCACCGCGTCGGGCGCGTTCGAGGTCACCACGCACGGCGGCCGCCGCTCGGCCGGCATCGACGCCGTCGAATGGGCGCACCGCGCCGCGGAGTTGGGCGCCGGCGAGATCCTGCTGAACTCCATGGACGCGGACGGCACCAAGGACGGCTACGACGTGGCGATGATCGAGGCGGTGCGCCGGCACGTCAGCGTCCCGGTCATCGCCTCCGGCGGCGCCGGCAAGCTGGCCGACTTCGCCCCCGCGGTGGCCGCCGGCGCCGACGCGGTGCTGGCCGCCTCCGTCTTCCACTTCGGCGATCTGCGGATCGGCCAGGTCAAGGACGCGCTGCGGGAGGCCGGCCACCCGGTGCGCTGAGCGCGCGTACGGCACGAGGCCCCCTCCGCACTGTGCGGAGGGGGCCTCGTCGCGTTCCGGCGGCCCGCCGGGTCAGCGGCCCTTGCGGGCCGCGCGGAGGAACTCCCGGTTCATCGCGGTGATGCTGAACAGCGGGATGCCCTTGGGGCAGGCGGTGGCGCACTCGCCGGCCAGGGTGCAGCCGCCGAAGCCCTCCTCGTCCATCTGCGCCACCATGTCCAGCACCCGGGACTCGCGCTCCGGCGCGCCCTGCGGCAGCACGCCCAGGTGGTTGACCTTGGCCGAAGTGAACAGCATCGCCGCGCCGTTGGGGCAGGCCGCCACGCAGGCGCCGCAGCCGATGCACTCGGCGTGCTCGAAGGCGAAGTCGGCGTCCGGCTTGGGCACCGGCGTGGCGTGCGCCTCGGGGGCGGCGCCGGTCGGTGCGGTGATGTAGCCGCCGGCCTGGATGATCCGGTCGAAGGCCGAGCGGTCCACGACGAGGTCCTTGACGACGGGGAAGGCCGCGGCCCGCCACGGTTCGACGTCGAGGGTGTCGCCGTCCTTGAAGGACCGCATGTGCAACTGGCAGGTGGTGGTGCGCTCCGGGCCGTGCGCATCGCCGTTGATGACGAGCGAGCAGGCGCCGCAGATGCCCTCGCGGCAGTCGTGGTCGAAGGCGACCGGGTCGTCCCCGGCCAGGATGAGCCGTTCGTTGAGGACGTCCAGCATCTCCAGGAAGGACATGTCGGGCGAGATGCCGTCCACCTCGTACGTGGACATGGCGCCGTCGGCGTCGGCGTGTGGCTGCCGCCAGACGCGCAGGGTGAGCTTCATGCGTAGCTCCGCTGGGTGGGGTGGACGTACTCGAAGACCAGGTCTTCCTTGTGCAGGGTGGGGGCCGCGCCGGTGCCGGTGAACTCCCAGGCGGCCGCGTAGGAGAACGCCTCGTCCCGGCGGGCGGCCTCGCCGTCCGGGGTCTGCGACTCCTCGCGGAAGTGGCCGCCGCAGGACTCGGCGCGGTGCAGCGCGTCGAGGCACATCAGCTCGGCCAGCTCCAGGTAGTCGACGATCCGGTTGGCCTTCTCCAGCGACTGGTTGAACTCCTCGCCGGTGCCCGGGACCTTGATGCGCCGCCAGAACTCCTCGCGGATCTGCGGGATCCGGTCCAGCGCCTTGCGCAGGCCCGCGTCGGTGCGGGCCATCCCGCAGTGCTCCCACATGAGTTCACCGAGCTCGCGGTGGAAGGAGTCCGGGGTGCGGTCGCCGTCGACGGCCAGCAGCAGGTTCAGCCGGTCCTCGGTCTCCGCCAACACGCTCTGGACGACCGGGTGTTCGGCGGTCACGGCGCTTTCGTCGGCCCGGCTCGGATGGCGCGCCAGGTAGTCGTTGATGGTGGCGGGCAGCACGAAGTAGCCGTCGGCCAGGCCCTGCATCAGCGCGCTGGCGCCCAGGCGGTTGGCGCCGTGGTCGGAGAAGTTGGCCTCGCCGACCGCGAACAGGCCCGGGATCGTGGTCTGGAGGTCGTAGTCGACCCACAGGCCGCCCATCGTGTAGTGCACCGCCGGGTAGATCCGCATCGGCACCTCGTACGGGTCCTCGTCGGTGATCCGCTGGTACATGTCGAAGAGGTTGCCGTACTTGGCCTCGACGGCCTTGCGGCCCAGCCGCGCGATGGCGTCGGCGAAGTCCAGGTAGACGCCCTGCCCGCCGGGGCCCACGCCGCGGCCCTCGTCGCAGACGTTCTTCGCGGCCCGGGAGGCGATGTCGCGGGGGACGAGGTTGCCGAACGCCGGGTAGATCCGCTCCAGGTAGTAGTCGCGCTCGTCCTCGGGGATCGCGTTCGCCGGGCGGGTGTCGCCCTTGGCCTTGGGCACCCAGATCCGGCCGTCGTTGCGCAGCGACTCGCTCATCAGGGTCAGCTTGGACTGGTGGTCGCCGGTGCGCGGGATGCAGGTCGGATGGATCTGGGTGAAGCAGGGGTTGGCGAAGTAGGCGCCGCGCCGGTGGGCCCGCCACACGGCGGTGGCGTTGGAGTTCATGGCGTTGGTCGACAGGTAGAAGACGTTGCCGTAGCCGCCGGAGGCGAGGACCACCGCGTCCGCGAAGTGGGTGGAGACCTTCCCGGTGATCAGGTCGCGGGCGACGATGCCGCGGGCCCGGCCGTCGACGACGAGCAGGTCGAGCATCTCGGTGCGCGGGTGCAACTCGACGTTGCCGGCGGCGATCTGCCGCGACAGCGCCTGGTAGGCGCCGAGCAGGAGCTGCTGTCCCGTCTGGCCGCGGGCGTAGAAGGTGCGGGAGACCTGGACGCCGCCGAAGGAACGGGTGTCGAGCAGGCCGCCGTACTCGCGGGCGAACGGGACGCCCTGCGCCACGCACTGGTCGATGATCTCCACCGAGATCTGGGCCAGCCGGTGGACGCCCGACTCCCGCGCCCGGAAGTCGCCGCCCTTGACGGTGTCGTAGAAGAGCCGGTGGACGGAGTCGCCGTCGTTGCGGTAGTTCTTCGCGGCGTTGATGCCGCCCTGCGCGGCGATGGAGTGGGCCCGGCGCGGCGAGTCCTGGTAGCAGAACTGGACGACGTGGTAGCCCTGTTCGGCCAGGGTGGCGCCGGCCGAGCCGCCGGCCAGGCCGGTGCCGACGACGATGACGGTGTGCTTGCGGCGGTTGGCCGGATTGACCAGCTTGGCCTCGAAGCGGCGGGTGTCCCAGCGCTCGGCGATCGGGCCGGCGGGGGCCTTGGCGTCGGCGACCGGCTCCCCGGTCGCGTAGTCGGTGTAGTTCACGGGTCAGCTCACCACTTTGGTCATGACGCCCACGGGGACGGCGATGAAGCCGACCGTGAGCAGCAGCGCGAGGAGGTTGGCAAGGGCCTTCAGGACCCGGTCGCGGGTGCGGCTGCCGGCGCCGAGGGTCTGGGCGGCGCTCCAGAAGCCGTGCCGGATGTGCAGCCCGAGGGCGAGCATCGCGACGAGGTAGATGACGTTGCCGTACCAGGTGGAGAAGGTGCCGACGACGTTCTGGTACGGGTGGCCCGCCCGGAAGTCGGGGTGCACGGTGCCGGTCGTCAGGTCCATCAGGTGCCAGACGATGAACAGGCCGAGGATGATCCCGCCCCACCGCATGGTGCGGGTGGCGTAGCTGGCCCGCCGCCTGCGGTGCACGTACTTGCTGGGGCGGGCCCGGATGTCGCGGCGGCTGAGCTGGTAGGCGGAGACCGCGTGCGCGACGACCGCGACGACCAGCACGACGCGGATCAGCCACAGCGTCCACTCGTAGTGCATGAAGGGCTCGCCGACGGTGCGCAGCCAGTGCGCGTAGTGGTCGAACTCCCCGGGCCCGAAGAAGATCTTGAGGTTCCCGATCATGTGGGCGACCAGGTAGAGCAGCATGATCAGGCCGCTGACGGCCATCACCGTCTTCTTGCCGACGGAGGATTCCCACACCGTCACTACCTTGGACGGCCGATCCGTCCGCGTTGCCAATGCCATGAGTCACGACGCTAGGGATGCGCCCGCCATCAGTCCAAGACATGGTCCGGCTCATCTCCATAGGCTGCGCCTATCACGGCTCTATAGTCGTCCCATGCAGCTACAGCAGCTCCGCTACTTCACGGCCGTGGCCGAAACCCGCCACTTCACCCGCGCCGCCGAGCGCGAACACGTCGCCCAGCCCTCGCTCTCCCAGCAGATCCGGGCGCTGGAACGGGAGTTGGGCGCCGAGCTCTTCCACCGCGCCCGCGGCCACATCGCCCTCACCGACGCCGGCGAGACCCTGCTGCCGCTGGCCCGCCGGATCCTCGCCGACACCGAGACCGCCCGCCGCGAGGTCCAGGAGGTCGCCCAACTCCGCCGCGGCCGGCTCCGGCTCGGCGCCCCGCCCAGCCTCTGCGCCAGCCTCGTCCCCGACGTGCTCAGCGCCTTCCACGCCGCCTACCCCGGCGTCGAGTTGATCGTCACCGAGGACGGCTCCCAGGACCTCGTCCGGGCCCTGGCCGACGGCGCCCTCGACCTGGCACTGATCATCACGCCGCTGCCCGGCCAGGCCCCGGCGCTGGCCACCGCCGAGCTGCTGCGCGAGGAACTGGTGGTGGTCTCCGCCCCCGACCGCCCGGCACCGGTGAGCGGCCGGCGCACCCGGATCCGGGTGGCCGACCTCCGCGGCCGCCCGCTCGCCATGTTCCGCCGCGGCTACGACCTGCGGGAGTTCACCACCGCCGCGTGCCGCGCGGCCGGCTTCGAGCCGACCTTCACCGTCGAGGGCGGCGAGATGGACGCGGTCCTCGGCTTCGTCCGCGCCGGGCTCGGCGTCGCCGTGGTCCCCAGCATGGTCGCCGAGCGCTCCGGCCTGCGGATCACCCCGTTCGCCACCCCCGACATGCACCGGGTGGTCTCGGTGGCGCACCGCGGCGACGTCTCCCCCTCCCGCGCCGCCCGCGAACTGGAACGCATCCTGCGCGCGCACCTGGCCGACGGACCCCGCTGACCGGCACCGGGGGACCGGGAAAGACGCCCCGGCTCACACCCCCAGCTTCGCCGCCCGCAGCTTCGCCACCGCGTCCTCGTCGCCGTCCCACTCCACCTTCGCGGCGTCCTGCCGGCCGAAGGCGAACATCGTCAGCTCGCCCGGCTCACCGGTGACCGTCACCACCGGGGTGCCCCGGTGCGCCACCGCGGTCTGCCCGTCCGGCCGCCGCAGCACCAGCCCGACCGGCGCCTTCCGGCCCAGCACCCGGGCCGCCCGCTCCAGCCGCGCCCACAGCGCGTCCGCGAACACCGGGTCCGGCTCGCGCGGGGTCCAGTCCGGCTGGGCCCGGCGCACGTCCTCGGCGTGGACGTAGAACTCCACGGTGTTGGACGCCTCGTCGACCTGCTTCAGCGCGAACGGCGACATCTTCGGCGGCCCCGTCCTGATGAGCTGGATCAGCTCCTCGTACGGCTTCGCCGCGAACTCCGCCTGCACCCGCTCCAGCCGGGCCGCCAGCGGCTTGACCAAGATCCCGGCGGACGCGTCGGCCCGCCGCTCGCGGACCACCACGTGCGCGGCGAGATCCCGCGTCGTCCAGTCCTCGCACAGCGTGGGCGCCTCGGGCCCCGCGCTCTCCAACAGGTCGGCCAGAAGGAGCCGTTCACGCTTCGCATGGGTCGACATACGGTCAGCCTACGACCGCCCCGCGCGCCCTGCCACGGCGCACCACCCCCGGCCGGCGCCCCCTCAACCCCGCAGCACCACCGCGGCCACCACCACCGCGGCCACCAGCGCCGCCACGAACACCACCACCATCACCCGCACCGCGACCCTGGCCACCCGGTCCGGTGGCGGCTGCTGATCCATTCCAGCAGGATGCCGCACGGCACAATGGACCCATGACCACCAGCCGTGTCACCGAGTCCGCACTGGATCCCGCCGTCGCCGCCCGCCTCAAGCGCGACGCCGACGGCCTGTTCCCGGCCATCGCCCAGCAGTACGACACCGGCGAGGTGCTGATGCTCGGCTGGATGGACGACGAGGCGCTGCACCGCACCCTCACCACCGGCCGCTGCACCTACTGGTCCCGCAGCCGCCGCGAGTACTGGGTCAAGGGCGATACTTCCGGCCACGTCCAACACGTCAGGTCCGTCGCCCTGGACTGCGACGCCGACACCGTCCTGGTCAAGGTCGACCAAGTCGGCGCCGCCTGCCACACCGGCACCCGCACGTGCTTCGATGCGGACGTATTGGCGAACGGGCCGGCCACCGACCAGTAGGCTCCGCTGCCATGACCACGGGAACCACGGGCACCGCCACACCGGACCTCGACACCTTCCGCACGCTCGCCAAGGACCGGCGGGTCATCCCCGTCACCCGGCGCCTCCTCGCGGACGGCGACACCCCGGTCGGGCTCTACCGCAAGCTGGCCGGCGAGCGCCCCGGCACCTTCCTGTTGGAATCCGCCGAGAACGGCCGCACGTGGTCGCGGTACTCCTTCATCGGCGTCCGCAGCGCCGCGACCCTCACCGCCCGCGACGGGCAGGCGTATTGGCTCGGCACCCCGCCGGTCGGCGTCCCCACCGACGGCGACCCGCTCGCCGCCCTGCGCGCCACCGTCGAGACCCTGCACACCCCGCACGACCTCATCGAGGGCGAGGGCCTGCCCCCGTTCACCGGCGGCATGGTCGGCTACCTCGGCTACGACATCGTGCGCCGGCTGGAGAAGGTCGGCGAGCACACCGTCGACGACCTCGGCCTGCCCGAGCTGACCATGCTGCTCACCTCCGACCTCGCGGTCCTGGACCACTGGAGCGGCACGGTCCTGCTGATCGCCAACGCGATCAACCACAACGACCTGGAGACCGGCGTCGACGAGGCGTACGCGGACGCGGTGGCCCGCCTGGACACCATGGCCGACGACCTCGCCCGCCCCGCCCCCGCCAGCGCCGCCGCGCTCCCGCCGTCCGCCGTGCCCCCGTACACCGGCGCGTGGGGCGCCGAGTCCTTCATGGCCGCCGTCGAGGACGTCAAGGAGCGCATCCGGGCCGGCGAGGCGTTCCAGGTGGTGCCCTCGCAGCGGTTCGAAACCCCCTGCACCGCAAGCGCGTTGGACGTCTACCGGGCGCTGCGGGCGACCAACCCCAGCCCGTACATGTACCTCTTCCGCTTCGAAGACGGCAACGGCGGCGCGTTCGACGTGGTCGGCTCCAGCCCCGAGGCACTGGTCAAGGTGGAGGGCGGCCGCGCCATGGTGCATCCGATCGCCGGCACCCGCCCGCGCGGCGCGACGGTCCAGGAGGACCAGGCGCTCGCCGACGAGTTGATGGCCGACCCCAAGGAGCGCGCCGAGCACCTGATGCTGGTCGACCTGGGCCGCAACGACCTGGGCCGGGTCTGCGAGCCGGGCAGCGTCGAGGTCGTCGACTTCATGTCCGTCGAGCGCTACAGCCACGTCATGCACATCGTCTCGACGGTGACTGGGACGGTCGCCGAGGGCCGCACCGCCTTCGACGTGCTCACCGCCTGCTTCCCCGCCGGCACCCTCTCCGGCGCCCCCAAGCCGCGCGCCCTGCAGATCATCGAGGAACTGGAGCCGACCCGGCGCGGCCTCTACGGCGGCTGCGTGGGCTACCTGGACTTCGCCGGCGACTCCGACACCGCCATCGCCATCCGCACCGCCCTGCTGCGGAACGGCACCGCCTACGTCCAGGCCGGCGCCGGCATCGTCGCCGACTCCGACCCGGTCGCCGAGGACACCGAGTGCCGCAACAAGGCCGCCGCCGTCCTCCGCGCCGTGCACACCGCCAACCACCTGGGGAAATGACCCGGCGCACCCCCGCCCACCGGCCCGCGGGGGTCGGTGGGCGATAGTGGTGTGCGTGAGTGCCGTACCCCAGCCCCGTACCGACACCGAGCCGGCCGCGCCGCCGGCCCGGCCCGCGCGCAGCGCCAAGCGGTCCCTCGCCCTGGCGCTGCTGCTCGGCGCCGCCGGCGCGAGCCTGGCCCTGCTGGCCTCCGGCCGCATCTGGGCGCGCGGCACCGCGGTGCTGGCCCAGGGCGAGCTGCCGCGCACCGTGACCGGCGCCGACGTGACCGGGGTGCCCGGCGCGCTGGCGGTGGTCGGGCTGGCCGCCCTGGTCGCCGTCTTCGCGGTCCGCCGGGTCGGCCGGATCGTGGTCGCCGCGCTGCTCGCCCTCAGCGGGCTGGGCGTCGCCGTCGCCGCCGCGCTCGGCAACGCCGACACCTCCGCGCTGCGCGAGAAGGCCGCCGACGCGGTCGGGCTGGCCGGCGCCGACGTGCACCACGTCAGCCACACCGTCTGGCCCTGGGTGGCCGCCGCCGGCGGCCTGCTGCTGCTCCTGGCCGGCGTGCTGGCCCTGGTCTTCGGCCGCTCCTGGCCCGGGATGTCCGGCCGCTACGAGCGCACCCCCGGCGGCGCCCGCGGCCCGCGGCGCGCCCCGGCCGCCCCGGACCTGGACCGCCCCGAGGAGATCTGGAAGTCCCTGGACCGCGGCGAGGACCCCACCCGGTAAAAGGGTTCCGCCCGGCATCGGTGACAATGGACGACGACATTCCTGCGCCCGCACCCCGGCGCGACTTCAGTAACGAGGAGCACTCCATGTCGAGCAGTGGCCACGGACACACCCCCGCCGCCTGGACCGGCGTCATCATCGCGTTCATCGGCTTCTGCGTGGCCGGTGCCTTCATCGTGGTGGCCAACGTGCCCGGTTTCTGGGCCGGCATGGCGCTGATCGCCGCCGGTGCCGTCGTGGGTGGCGTGATGCGCGCGGCCGGCCTCGGCCAGACGCCCAAGCGTTCCGGCCAGCCCATCGCGCAGGCCAAGGCCCAGCCGCAGGAAGGCTGAGCCCCGCTCGCCCAGGAGCCCCCGAAGGCGCCGCTTCCCGCCCCGTACGGCCCGCGTCCCGTACGGCGGCGATGAAGCTGCGCCTTCCCGCGTCCGGTAGCACCATCGGCACCGTGAGTGATCCCCTGGTCCCGGCGCGGCCCGCCGGCCCGCTGCGCCGCCTCGCGGCACCGGTCGGCACCCTGGCGGCGGCCGTCGCCGCCTTCGCCTACGTCGGCGCCGTCGACCCCAACGAGCCGGGCCACTACCCGATCTGCCCGCTGCGCCACCTCACCGGCCTGCTCTGTCCGGCCTGCGGCGGACTGCGCAGCGCCCACGCCCTCGCGCACGGCGACCTCGCCGCCGCGCTGGGCGCCAACGCCCCGGCGGTGGCCGGCTGCGCCGCGTTCGCGCTCTTCTGGCTCGGCTGGCTGGCCCGCGCGGCGCGCGGCCTGCCCACCGCGGGCCCCCGCCCCCGGCCGGTCCACTGGTGGGCGCTGGGCGGGCTGCTGTTGGCCTTCACCCTGGTCCGCAACCTCCCCGTCGGCGCCGTGCTGCGGCCCTGATCCCGCCCCCTTACCGCACCCCTAGATGTCCAGGTTGTGGGACCGCGGTCAACCGGATGTGAGACCTGCACCCCACGCCGGATACCATCGAAAGAAGCCGTCAGGGAACAGCAGGTGCGGTCCCCGGACGCTGTCCACCTCCACCGTCCAAGAAGGAGGCCGCTCGCGTGAGCGTGCTCGATGAGATCATCGACGGAGTCCGCGCCGACCTCGCCGAGCGACAGGCGCGCGTCAGCCTCGACGAGCTCAAGGAGCGGGCCCGCAAGGCGCGCCCGGCCCTGGACGGCGCCGCCGCCCTGAAGGGCGAGGGCGTGCGGGTGATCTGCGAGGTCAAGCGCTCCAGCCCCTCCAAGGGCGCGCTGGCCGCGATCGCCGACCCCGCGGGCCTGGCCGCCGACTACGAGGCCGGCGGCGCCGCGGTCATCTCCGTCCTCACCGAGCAGCGCCGGTTCGGCGGCTCGCTCGCCGACCTGGAGGCGGTCCGCGCCAAGGTCGACATCCCGGTCCTGCGCAAGGACTTCATCGTCACCGCCTACCAGCTCTGGGAGGCCCGGGCCTACGGCGCCGACCTCGCGCTGCTGATCGTCGCCGCGCTGGAGCAGGAGGCGCTGGTCTCGCTGATCGAGCGGGCCGAGTCGATCGGGCTGACGCCGCTGGTCGAGGCGCACGACGAGGACGAGGTCGCCCGCGCGGTGGCCGCCGGCGCCCGGATCATCGGGGTCAACGCCCGCAACCTCAAGACCCTGGAGGTCGACCGCGGCACCTTCACCCGCGTCGCCCCCGAGATCCCCGACCACATCGTCAAGGTCGCCGAGTCCGGCGTGCGCGGCCCGCACGACCTGATCGCCTACGCCAACGACGGCGCCGACGCCGTCCTGGTGGGCGAGTCGCTGGTCACCGGCAAGGACCCCAGGTCCGCGGTCGCCGACCTGGTCGCGGCCGGCTCGCACCCCGCGATCCGGCACGGCCGGGACTGACCTCCCCCACCACGACAGGCACCCCGACATGACCGCCGTCCCCCGCCGCCCCGAGGCCCGGGTCAGCGCGCTGCCCTCGTGGCACCGCGGCTGCCGGGCCCCCGCTCGGCGGGTGCGGGGGCGTCGGGTCCGGTACCACATCGGCTCCGAACCGGGCCAGATCAACGGGATGCGATGGCGCCCGGGGACCGCGCGCCCCGCGTGATGTCCCCGTAAGCGGCGACCCACCGCGACACCGCGCGCACCACCGTCACGTCACATCCCGCATCACCGGTACCCCCGGGGCGAGGCGCCCCGGTCGAGGAGTGCTCAGATGTCCGTAGGCAGTTCCCGTTTCTTCCTTCCCGACCCGGATGGTCAAGTCCCCACCGCCGAGGGGTACTTCGGCGCGTTCGGCGGCAAGTTCATCCCCGAGGCGCTGGTCGCCGCGGTGGACGAGGTCGCCGCCGAGTACGAGAAGGCCAAGGCCGACCCGGCGTTCGCCGCCGAGCTCGACGACCTGATGGTCAACTACACCGGGCGCCCCAGCGCGCTCACCGAGGTGCCGCGGTTCGCCGAACACGCCGGCGGCGCCCGGGTGTTCCTCAAGCGCGAGGACCTCAACCACACCGGCTCACACAAGATCAACAACGTGCTCGGGCAGGCCCTGCTCACCAAGCGCATGGGCAAGACCCGGGTCATCGCCGAGACCGGCGCCGGCCAGCACGGCGTCGCCACCGCCACCGCCTGCGCCCTCTTCGGCCTCGACTGCACCATCTACATGGGCGAGGTCGACACCAAGCGGCAGGCCCTCAACGTGGCCCGGATGCGGATGCTGGGCGCGGAGGTCATCTCCGTGACGTCCGGCAGCCGCACCCTCAAGGACGCCATCAACGAGGCGTTCCGGGACTGGGTCGCCAACGTCGACCGCACCCACTACCTCTTCGGCACGGTCGCCGGCCCGCACCCCTTCCCGGCGCTGGTCCGCGACTTCCACCGGGTCATCGGCGTCGAGGCCCGCCGGCAGATCCTGGAGCGCGCGGGCCGGCTGCCGGACGCCGCGGTGGCCTGCGTCGGCGGCGGCTCCAACGCCATCGGCCTGTTCCACGCCTTCCTGCCCGACACCGACGTCCGCCTGATCGGCTGCGAGCCCGGCGGCCACGGCGTCGAGACCGGCGAGCACGCCGCCACCCTCACCGAGGGCACCCCCGGCATCCTGCACGGCTCCCGCTCCTACGTCCTCCAGGACGAGGACGGCCAGATCACCGAGCCGTACTCGATCTCGGCCGGCCTGGACTACCCCGGCATCGGCCCCGAGCACTCCTACCTCAAGGACGTCGGCCGCGCCGAGTACCGCGCGGTCACCGACGACGAGGCGATGCAGGCCCTGCGGCTGCTGTCCCGCACCGAGGGCATCATCCCGGCCATCGAGAGCGCCCACGCGCTGGCCGGCGCCCTGGAGGTCGGCCGGGAGCTGGGCCCCGACGGCCTGCTGCTGGTGAACCTCTCCGGCCGCGGCGACAAGGACATGGACACCGCCGCCCGCTACTTCGGGCTCTACGACGACAGCCGCACCGACGAGGGGGACAAGTGATGGCGGGCAACCTCGAACTGCTCACCTCCGTACTGGCGCAGGCCAAGGCGGAGGACCGGGCGGCCCTGGTCGGCTACCTGCCGGCCGGCTTCCCCACCGTCGACGGCGGCATCCGGGCGCTGACCGAGATGTTGGACGGCGGCTGCGACATCGTCGAGGTCGGACTGCCGCACAGCGACCCGGTGTTGGACGGCCCGGTGATCCAGACCGCCGACGACATCGCGCTGCGCGCCGGCGTCAAGATCGTCGACGTGCTCCGCACGGTCCGCGAGGCGCACGCCGCCACCGGCGCCCCGGTGCTGTGCATGACGTACTGGAACCCGGTCGACCGCTACGGCGTCGAGCGGTTCGCCGCCGATCTCGCCGACGCCGGCGGCGCCGGCTGCATCCTGCCGGACCTCCCGGTCGAGGAGTCCGAGGTCTGGCGGAAGGCCGCCGAACAGCACGGCCTGGCCACCGTCTTCGTGGTCGCGCCGAGCAGCCGGGACGAGCGGCTGGCCAAGATCACCGCGGCCGGCAGCGGCTTCGTCTACGCGGCCTCCCTGATGGGCGTCACCGGCACCCGCGAGTCCGTCGGCCGCGAGGCGGCGGACCTGGTGGCCCGCACCCGCGCCACCACCGACCTCCCCGTCTGCGTCGGCCTCGGCGTCTCCAACGCCGAACAGGCCGCCGAGGTGGCCCACTTCGCCGACGGTGTGATCGTCGGCTCGGCGTTCGTCAAGTGCCTCCTGGGCGCCGACGGCGACCTTGACGCCGGCCTCGCCGCGGTCCGGGAGCTCGCCGGCCAACTCGGCGCCGGGGTGCGCCGGGGCGGCGCGCCCGGTAACTGACGCACCACGCTCGCTCGTTCGGGCGAACCTTGGAGCGGAGGGGTGCGACTGCGCCCCTCCGCTTCGTTGTCCCCGGGCGTGAACCAGAAGAACCATGACGGCCAGAACCGTGACGGAACGAGCAGCGCCCGCGAGCGACTTCAGGAAGAGCGGGCCAAGGAGAAGACGCGCGCCCGGCGGGTCCGCCAGGCGGTCGTCGCCGGGGCGGTGGTGGCGACGCTCGCGGTGGCCGGCGGGATCGCCGTCTGGGTGTCCTCCGGCGGCGGCACCGGCAGCATCGCCGACAACGCGTTCGCCCTCCCCAAACAGGCCAGCGACGGCGACAAGCCCGCCGTCAAGGTGGGCGCGGCCGGCGCCCGTTCCACCCTGACCGTCTGGGAGGACTTCCGCTGCCCGGCCTGCCAGCAGTTCGAGACCGGCTTCCGCCCGGTGATCCACGAGCTGGAGGACGCCGGCAAGCTCAAGGTCGAGTACCACCTCGCCACCCTCATCGACGGCAACGGCGGCGGCAGCGGCTCGCTGAAGGCCGCCAACGCCGCCCTGTGCGCCCAGGACGCCGGGAAGTTCCGCCCGTACCACGACGTGCTCTACGCCAACCAACCGCCCGAGCAGCAGGACCGCTTCAGCGACAAGAACTACCTGATCCAACTGGCCGGCAAGGTCGGCGGTTTGGTGAACGACACCTTCACCTCGTGCGTCAAGAGCGGCCGCTACGAGGACTTCGTCCGCAAGTCCAACGCCGCCTTCGCCGCCGGCGGCTTCCGCGGCACCCCGACCGTGCTGCTCAACGGCAAGGACCTGGCCCAGGTCAAGGGCGGCCGGCTCACCCCCGCCGACCTGAAGAAGAGGGTCGAGGAGGCCGACCAGGGGAAGTCGCACGGCGAGGGCTGACCCGGCCGGCGGGCACCGCCGGCCGGCTTCGGGGGTCGTTACGCAGCCGTAGCCGGGCCGGGTTGTCGTCAACCCGGCCCGGCGCGGTAGCGTCGGTCCTGCCATGGACCTCGCATTCATTCCCAGCCCGTCGACCGGTGTCGTCCACCTCGGCCCGATCCCGCTACGCGGCTACGCGTTCTGCATCATCATCGGCGTGTTCGTCGGCGTCTGGCTCGGCAACCGGCGCTGGGTGCAGCGCGGCGGCCGCTCCGGCACGGTCGCCGACATCGCCGTGTGGGCGGTGCCCTTCGGCCTCGTCGGCGGCCGCCTGTACCACGTCATCACGACGTACGAGCCGTACTTCGGCAAGAACGGCCACCCGCTCGACGCCTTCAAGGTCTGGCAGGGCGGCCTCGGCATCTGGGGCGCGGTGGCGCTGGGCGCGCTCGGCGCCTGGATCGGCTGCCGCCGCCGGGGCATCCCGATGCCCGCCTACGCCGACGCGCTGGCGCCGGGCCTGGCGATCGGCCAGGCGATCGGCCGCTGGGGCAACTGGTTCAACCAGGAGCTGTACGGCAGGCCCACCGACCTCCCGTGGGCGCTGAAGATCAACCCGGACCCGGCGATCGGCCGGATCGGCGGCACCTACCACCCGACGTTCCTCTACGAGTCCCTGTGGTGCCTGGGCGTCGCGGCCCTGGTGATCTGGGCGGACAAGCGCTTCCGCCTCGGCCACGGCCGGGTCTTCGCACTCTATGTCGCCGCGTACTGCGCGGGCCGCGCCTGGATCGAGTACATGCGCGTCGACGAGGCGCACCACATCCTCGGCCTGCGGCTCAACGACTGGACGTCGCTGATCGTCTTCATCCTGGCCGTCGTCTACATGGTCGTCTCCGCGAAGAAGGCCCCGGGTCGGGAGGAGATCGTCGAGCCGGAGTGGCAGCTCGGCGAGGGCGCGCAGGACGGCGTCAAGGAGACCGGGGGCACCAAGGACCGTAAGGACGGTGGCAAGGAGGCGGACGCCGAGCCGGGCGCCGCGTCCGACGCACCGAAGGCCGCCGGGAGTTCGGGCGGTGCGAAGCCCTGACGCCGACGCCGGCCACCCTCCGACCGGAGCGCCGGGCGGACCCGCTCACACCGGGACCGCCCGGCGCTCCGCCGTCTGCGCGGGCGACCCCTCAGCGCCCGCTGGCCTCGGTCACCGCCACCCGCGCCGCGAGGGTGGTGAACGCCTGCTCGTGGCGGAGCCGGCGGCCCTGGTCGCGGGCGAAGACCTCGCGGGCGACGGCGGCCAGCGCGGCGGCCGGCGCGTGCAGGTCGAGCCGGTTGGCCCGGGCGACCTCGGCGCTCCACTCGGCGGGTACCGCCGCCGCGCCACCGAGGGCGCCGGCGAGCGCGCCGGCCATGGTGGCGATGGCGGCGCAGCCCCGCCCGTAGTTGACCGCGCCCAGCACGGTGGCCCGGTAGTCGCCGCCGGCGGCCAGCAACAGGCCCAGCGCGACGGGGAGTTCCTCGACGGCGTGCAGCCGGGAGGGCCGGCGGGCGCCCAGCGACGGTTCGCGGTAGTCGGGGCCGACGGTGTCGAAGGGCGCGACCGCGGCCCGCAACGGTGCCAGCGCCGACGCGTGGTCGGTGCCCGGCGCGGCGGCGTCACGGACCGCCTCGATCGCCGCCCGGGTGCCGTCCTTCGCCAGCCGCAGCGCATGCCCGACGACCGAGGTCGGGGTGGCGTCCGGGAGGAACGCGGCGGCCACCGCGGCGGCGAACACCCCGGCCGCCTCCCGCCCGTAGGAGGACTGGTGGGCGCCGGCGATGTCCAGCGCCTCGGCGTAAGCCCGGTCCGGATGGCCGGCGTTGACCACGCCGACCGGTGTCATGTACGCCGCCGCACCGCAGTTGACGGTGTTTCCGACGCCGGCCTCGCGCGGGTCGGCGTGGCCGTAGTGCAGCCGCGCCACGATCCACTTCTCGGCGAGGAAGATCCGCTGCAACGGCGGTGCCTCCGCCTCCAGTTCGGGGAGCCAGCGGGGGGTGCCGATCAGGTCCGGGACGAGGCGGTCGGCGACGGCGTAGGCGTCGAGGTGGTCGCGGACGGTCTCGTAGACGCGGACCAGGGCGTGGGTCATCAGGGTGTCGTCGGTGAGGTGCCCCTGGCCCTTGTGGTGCGGGGTGCGGTGGCGGGCGGTGCGCCAGTCCTGGTGGACGGGGCCGACGATGCCCTCGACCCGGCCGCCGTGCCGGGCCACGATCTGCTCCGGCGTCAGGCCCTGGACCGGCCCGCCGAGCGCGTCGCCGACCGCGGCCCCGACGAGCGCGCCGGCCGCCCGGTCCTCCAGGGGCGCGACCTCGGGAGGTGCGGCGGCGCCGTGGGGGATCGGGGGCCGGGTGGGATCCGGGGGTTCGGGGTCCGGTCGGGTGGTGGCGGTGGCGTCGGTCATCTGTGGTGGTGTCCTCTCGGTGAAGTCCCTCCGGGGTGGGCCGGGCGGGGTGCGGCCGCCCGGATCCGGTATCCGTCCCCCGCGGCGGCCCGGCTCTCCTCCCGGGGCCGGCAGGGTCACCCGGATCGACTCCCGCGGGCGGGCGCGGGGGAGTCAGGTGACCCTTTGTGACCCGGATCACGGACTTCTCGCCTCGATAAAACCGCAGGTCAGCGGGGTAAGTTCGGCCTTCCTTGCTAGCGGAGGAGGGCAATTCGCGCATAGCTTCGAGGTGTTGAAGGGGGAAGCGCCGCCATTGGCCCACACCTCGCAGAGCAGGGAGCAGGTCCTGATATGTCGGTCATGGAGATCATGGATGTCGGTGCCGCGACGCATGTGGCGCACCGCGACAACCACACCCACCGCGACGTCAACGGCGGCTGGCTCCGCCCCGCCGTCTTCGGCGCGATGGACGGCCTGGTGTCCAACCTCGCGCTGATGACGGGCGTGGCCGGCGGCGCGGTGTCGCAGCAGACGATCGTGATCACCGGGCTCGCGGGGCTGGCGGCCGGCGCGTTCTCGATGGCCGCGGGGGAGTACACCTCGGTGGCTTCGCAGCGTGAACTGGTCGTCGCGGAGCTGGACATCGAGCGGGCCGAGTTGCGCAAGCACCCGAAGGACGAGCAGGCGGAGCTGGCCGCGCTCTACGAGTCCCGCGGGGTGGAGCCGGAGCTCGCCCGGCAGGTCGCCGAGCAGCTCTCCCGTGACCCCGAGCAGGCGCTGGAGATCCACGCCCGCGAGGAGTTGGGCATCGATCCCTCGGACCTTCCTTCCCCCACCGTCGCCGCCGTCTCGTCCTTCGGATCCTTTGCGCTGGGCGCGCTCCTCCCTGTTCTTCCCTTCCTGCTGGGCGCCAGCGCGCTCTGGCCCTCGCTGCTGCTGGCGCTGCTCGGACTCTTCGCCTGCGGCGCCGTCGTGGCGCGTGTGACGGCCCGTTCCTGGTGGTTCAGCGGGCTGCGTCAGCTCGCGCTGGGCGGTGCCGCGGCGGCCGTGACGTACGGCCTGGGGTCGGTGTTCGGGACGGTAGTGGGTTGACGTCTCATACGGGTGACCGCATGATGGCCGCGTTACCCAGCGGTTTCGGCTCGTTGACGACCGGGCATAAGGCCCTGGCGTCGCGGGCAACGTCGCTCGCCGAACGCCACCGCTTCAGGGCGGCCCGTGTCCGTCCGCATTCCCCTTAGATTCGCCTCACCGCTGATGCGGTGTCCGTATGTTGGAAGGCGTCTTCCGCTTTTTGGGAAGCGGGCCATCCTGTAACCTGCACGAAATTTCAGCGGAGGGCCAACGTCGTCCCTCGGCACCGCCAATGCCACGACGACGTTGGGAGCGCCGATGCGCAACGCGTCCACGCACTCCGCGACCACCAGCAGCGCCGCCGCCTGGTCGCCCATGGAGGGCCGCCCCGCCCAGCAGGGGATGTACGACCCCCGGAACGAGCACGACGCCTGCGGCGTCGGCTTCGTGGCCACCCTCACCGGCGAGGCCAGCCATGACCTGGTCGAACGGGCCCTGACCGTGCTGACGAATCTGGAGCACCGCGGCGCCACCGGCTCCGAGCCCGATTCGGGCGACGGCGCCGGCATCCTGCTCCAGATCCCGGACGCGTTCCTGCGCGAGAACGTCACCTTCGAGCTCCCCGAGGCCGGCGGCTACGCCGTGGGCCTGGCCTTCCTGCCGTCCGACGCCCACGCGGCGGCCGAAGCCGTCTCACAGATCGAGACGCTCGCCGTGGAGGAGGGCCTTGAGGTCCTCGGCTGGCGGGTCGTCCCGGTCGCCCCGCAGCTCCTCGGCAACGGCGCCCGCGCCACCATGCCGGCCTTCTCCCAGCTCTTCGTTTCGGACAAGCACGGCGGCACGGACCGCAAGAGCACCGGGCTGGCGCTGGACCGCAAGGCGTTCGCGCTGCGCAAGCGCGCCGAGCGGGAGGCCGGGGTCTACTTCCCCTCGCTGTCCGCCCGCACCCTGGTCTACAAGGGCATGCTCACCACCGGCCAGCTTGAGCCCTTCTTCCCGGACCTGTCCGACCGCCGGTTCGCCACCGCCATCGCCCTGGTCCACTCCCGGTTCTCCACCAACACCTTCCCGAGCTGGCCGCTCGCCCACCCGTACCGCTTCGTCGCGCACAACGGCGAGATCAACACCGTCAAGGGCAACCGCAACTGGATGCGGGCCCGCGAGTCGCAGCTCGCCTCCAAGCTGTTCGGCAGCGAGGACCTGGAGCGGCTGTTCCCGATCTGCACGCCGGACGCCTCCGACTCCGCCTCCTTCGACGAGGTCCTGGAGCTGCTGCACCTCGGCGGGCGACCGCTGCCGCACGCGGTGCTGATGATGGTCCCCGAGGCGTGGGAGAACGCCGCCGCCATGGACCCGGCCCGGCGGGCGTTCTACCAGTACCACTCCACGATGATGGAGCCCTGGGACGGCCCGGCCTGCGTCACCTTCACCGACGGCACCCAGGTCGGCGCGGTCCTGGACCGCAACGGCCTGCGCCCTGGCCGCTACTGGGTCACCGACGACGGCCTGGTCGTGCTCTCCTCCGAGGTCGGCGTCCTGGACATCGACCCGTCCAAGGTCGTCCGCAAGGGCCGCCTCCAGCCGGGCCGGATGTTCCTCGTCGACACCGCCGAGCACCGCATCATCGAGGACGACGAGATCAAGGCCCAACTGGCCGCCGAGCACCCCTACCAGGAGTGGTTGGACGCCGGCCTGATCGACCTGGCCGACCTGCCCGAGCGCGAGCACATCGTGCACACCCACGCCTCGGTCACCCGCCGCCAGCAGACCTTCGGCTACACCGAGGAGGAGCTGCGGGTCATCCTCGCGCCGATGGCCAAGTCCGGTGCGGAGCCGATCGGTTCGATGGGCACCGACTCGCCGATCGCCGCGCTCTCCGAGCGCCCCCGGCTGCTCTTCGACTACTTCACCCAGCTCTTCGCGCAGGTCACCAACCCGCCGCTGGACGCCATCCGGGAGGAGCTGGTCACCTCCCTGATCTCCTCCCTCGGCCCGCAGGGCAACCTCCTGAGCCCCACCGCGGCCTCCTGTCGCAGCGTGTCCCTGCCGTTCCCGGTCATCGACAACGACGAGCTGGCCAAGCTGGTCCACATCAACGCCGACGGCGACATGCCCGGCATGAAGGCCGTGACCCTCTCCGGCCTCTACCGGGTCTCCGGCGGCGGCCAGTCGCTGGCCGACCGGATCGAGGAGATCTGCGCCGAGGCCGACGCCGCCATCGCCGACGGCGCCCGGCTGATCGTGCTCTCCGACCGGCACTCCGACGCCGAGCACGCGCCGATCCCGTCGCTGCTGCTGACCGCCGCGGTCCACCACCACCTCATCGCCACCAAGACCCGCACCCAGGTGGGGCTGTTGGTCGAGGCCGGCGACGTCCGCGAGGTGCACCACGTCGCGCTGCTCATCGGCTACGGCGCCGCCGCGGTCAACCCGTACCTGGCGATGGAGTCCGTCGAGGACCTGGTCCGGGCCGGCACGTTCATCCAGGACGTCCCCGGCTCGGACGCCGACGCCGCCATCCGGAACCTCATCAAGGCGCTCGGCAAGGGCGTGCTCAAGGTGATGTCCAAGATGGGCATCTCCACCGTCGCCTCCTACCGGGGCGCGCAGGTCTTCGAAGCCGTCGGCCTGGACGAGGAGTTCGTCGCCAAGTACTTCCACGGCACCGCCACCAAGATCGGCGGCGCCGGCCTGGACGTCATCGCCCAGGAGGTCGCGGCGCGGCACGCCAAGGCGTACCCGGCCACCGGCATCACCGCCACCCACCGCGCGCTGGAGATCGGCGGCGAGTACCAGTGGCGCCGCGAGGGCGAGCCGCACCTGTTCGACCCGGAGACCGTCTTCCGGCTCCAGCACGCGACCCGGGCCCGCCGCTACGACATCTTCAAGAAGTACACGGAGCGGGTGAACGAGCAGGCGGAGCGGCTGATGACGCTGCGCGGCCTGTTCTCCTTCGCCTCCGACCGTCCGTCGATCCCGCTGGACGAGGTCGAGCCGGTCTCCGAGATCGTCAAACGGTTCTCCACCGGCGCGATGTCCTACGGCTCGATCTCCCGCGAGGCCCACGAGACCCTCGCCCTGGCCATGAACCAGCTCGGTGCCAAGTCCAACACCGGCGAGGGCGGCGAGGACCCGGAGCGCCTCTACGACCCGGCGCGCCGCTCCAGCATCAAGCAGGTCGCCTCCGGCCGGTTCGGCGTCACCTCCGAGTACCTGGTCAACGCCGACGACATCCAGATCAAGATGGCCCAGGGCGCCAAGCCCGGCGAGGGCGGCCAACTGCCCGGCCACAAGGTCTACCCGTGGGTGGCGAAGACCCGGCATTCGACGCCGGGCGTGGGGCTCATCTCCCCGCCGCCGCACCACGACATCTACTCCATCGAGGACCTCGCCCAGCTCATCCACGACCTGAAGAACGCCAACCCGGGCGCCCGCATCCACGTGAAGCTGGTCTCCGAGGTCGGCGTCGGCACGGTCGCCGCGGGTGTCTCCAAGGCGCACGCGGACGTGGTCCTCATCTCCGGCCACGACGGCGGCACCGGCGCCTCGCCGCTCACCTCCCTCAAGCACGCCGGCGGCCCCTGGGAGTTGGGCCTGGCCGAGACCCAGCAGACGCTGCTGCTCAACGGCCTGCGCGACCGGATCGTGGTGCAGACCGACGGCCAGCTCAAGACCGGCCGCGACGTGGTCATCGCCGCGCTGCTGGGCGCCGAGGAGTTCGGGTTCGCCACCGCCCCGCTGGTGGTCTCCGGCTGCGTCATGATGCGCGTCTGCCACCTGGACACCTGCCCGGTCGGCATCGCCACCCAGAACCCGGTGCTGCGCGAACGGTTCAACGGCAAGGCCGAGTTCATCGTCAACTTCTTCCAGTTCATCGCCGAGGAGGTCCGCGAGCTCCTCGCCGAGCTGGGCTTCAGGACCCTGGACGAGGCCGTCGGCCACGCCGAGGTCCTCAACGTCGCCCGGGCGGTCACCCACTGGAAGGCCCAGGGCCTGGACCTCGCCCCGCTGCTGCACGTCCCCGAGCTGTCCGACGGCGCGGTCCGGCACCGGATCACCGAGCAGGACCACGGCCTGGCGAAGGCGCTGGACAACGAGCTGATCAAGCTGGCCGCCGACGCGCTGGCCGCGGACACCGCCGAGGCCGCCCAGCCGGTCCGCGCCCAGGTCCCGATCCGCAACATCAACCGGACCGTCGGCACCATGCTCGGCCACGAGGTCACCAAGAAGTTCGGCGGCGCCGGCCTGCCCGACGACACCATCGACCTCACCTTCACCGGCTCCGCCGGCCAGTCGTTCGGCGCGTTCCTGCCCCGCGGCATCACCCTCCGCCTGGAGGGCGACGCCAACGACTACGTCGGCAAGGGCCTGTCCGGCGGCCGGATCGTGGTCCGCCCGGACCGCGGCGCGGACCACCTCGCCGAGTTCTCCACCATCGCCGGCAACACCCTCGCCTACGGCGCCACCGGCGGCGAGCTGTTCCTGCGCGGCCGGGTCGGTGAGCGGTTCTGCGTCCGCAACTCCGGTGCCACGGTGGTCTCCGAGGGCGTCGGCGACCACGGCTGCGAGTACATGACCGGCGGCAGCGCCGTCGTCCTGGGCGAGACCGGGCGCAACTTCGCGGCCGGCATGTCCGGCGGCTTCGCCTACGTCATCGACCTCGACCCGGCCAACGTCAACAAGGAACTGGCCGATGCCGTCCGCCCGTTGGACGACAACGACAAGCAGTGGCTGCACGACGTGGTGCGCCGCCACCAGGAGGAGACCGGCTCCACGGTGGCCGCCAAGCTCCTCGCCGACTGGGAGGAAGCCGCGGTGCGCTTCTCCAAGGTCATCCCGTCCACGTACCAGGCAGTGCTCGTCGCCAAGGAGGCCGCCGAGCGGGCCGGGCTCTCCGAGTCCGAGACCCACGAGAAGATGATGGAGGCGGCGACCCATGGCTGACCCCAAGGGCTTCCTGAACCACGGGCGCGAGGTCGCCAGGACCCGGCCCGTCGAGGAGCGCGTCAAGGACTGGAACGAGGTCTACCAGCCCGGCTCCCTGCTGCCGATCATCACCAAGCAGGCGTCGCGCTGCATGGACTGCGGCATCCCCTTCTGCCACAACGGCTGTCCGCTGGGGAACCTCATCCCCGAGTGGAACGACTACGCCTACCGCGAGGACTGGACGGCGGCCAGCGAGCGGCTGCACGCCACCAACAACTTCCCGGAGTTCACCGGGCGGTTGTGCCCCGCGCCCTGCGAGGCGGCCTGCGTGCTGGGCATCAACCAGCAGCCGGTCACCATCAAGAACGTCGAGGTCTCCATCATCGACAAGGCGTGGGACGCCGGCGACGTCACCCCGCAGCCGCCGGAGCGCCTCTCCGGCAAGACCGTCGCGGTCATCGGCTCCGGACCGGCCGGTCTGGCCGCCGCCCAGCAGCTGACCCGGGCCGGCCACACCGTCGCCGTCTACGAGCGCGCGGACCGGATCGGCGGCCTCCTCCGCTACGGCATCCCCGAGTTCAAGATGGAGAAGCGGCACATCAACCGCCGCATCGAGCAGATGCGCGCGGAGGGCACCAAGTTCCGCACCGAGGTGGAGATCGGCCGCGACATCGACGCGGCGAAGCTGCGCAAGCGGTACGACGCGGTGGTCATCGCGGCCGGCGCCACCACCTCCCGCGACCTGCCGGTGCCCGGCCGCGAGCTGAACGGCGTGCACTTCGCGATGGAGTACCTGCCGCTGGCCAACAAGGTCCAGGAGGGCGACCTGACGGTCGCGCCGATCACCGCCGAGGGCAAGCACGTGATCGTCATCGGCGGCGGCGACACCGGCGCGGACTGCGTGGGCACCGCGCACCGCCAGGGCGCCGCCTCGGTGACCCAGTTGGAGATCATGCCGAAGCCGGGCGAGGAGCGCAGCGCGGGCCAGCCCTGGCCGACCTTCCCGATGCTCTACAAGGTCACCTCCGCGCACGAGGAGGGCGGCGAGCGGGTCTACTCCGTCTCCACCACCCACTTCGAGGGCGACGAGGACGGCAACGTCCAGTGGCTGCACCTGATCGAGGTGGAGTTCAAGGACGGCAAGCTCGCCCAGAAGCCGGGGACCGAGCGCCGCATCCCGGCCCAACTGGTCACCCTGGCCATGGGCTTCACCGGCACTGACCGGGAGAACGGCCTGGTCGAGCAGTTCGGCCTGGAGCTGGACGAGCGCGGCAACGTCGCCCGGGACGCCGACTTCGCCACCAACGTCCCCGGCGTCTTCGTCGCCGGCGACGCCGGTCGCGGCCAGTCGTTGATCGTGTGGGCCATCGCCGAGGGCCGCTCCGCCGCCCGCGGCGTGGACCGCTTCCTCACCGGAGCCAGCGCCCTGCCGGCCCCGATCAAGCCGACGGACCGCGCCCTGACGGTGTGAGCGTCCGTCACCGGATGTCCCGTACAGCGTCGTACGGAGGCACGGGGGCCGGGTGAACGCCCGGCCCCCGTAACAGCGACGCCTGCCCCTCCACCCCGACCGGAGGGCAGGCGCCGCGCTGTCATGTCGGGCGCCCAGCAGTCCCGTTGGGCGCTTGACGGTCCCTCGGGCTCCTAGCCGTCCCGTTGGGCGGGGAAGCGACGGCCCAACTGCCGGGCCAGTTCGCGGGCGGGGACGGGGACGGCCTGCGGCGGGGGAGTGACCGGTGGCCGGAAGTCGTGCACTGGCGCGCTCCAGCCCGACATGTCGAGGGAGCCGTCGCCCAGCGGCAGCACCCGGCGCGGGTCCGCGTGCACCCGCAGCACCTGCGCCTCGATCTGCGTCCAGGCGCCGTCGGTGAGCGTCCGCTCGCCGACCCGGCGGGCCTCCAACTGCACGGGGCAGTGCGTCAGTCGGGGCGGCCGGACCAGTTCGGACGGCTCGGTCCAGGGCTCCTCCGCCTCGGGGCCGATGCGGGCCCCCTCCTCGGCGGCCCCCTCGGGCGGCAGGTTGAAGACCACGTCCGGGCGTAGCGCGAGATTCTGTGCGGTGCGGCCGCGGGCGGGTAGCCAGACGCTCACCACCGGGCCGAGTTCCCACCGGATCTGCAGTGCCACCAGCACGAACGTTCCGTCGTCGTTCTCCGTGGACAGCAGCGCCGGCACCACCGAACTGCTCTTCTCCAGCGCGGATTTCATGTTCCCGAGGATAGAAGCCGGACGATTCGGCTCTCACCGAAGTGTTATATGTGATTACGCTCTGCACATGATTCGATGGGACGCCGATCACGTAAACACCGCCGAAACCCCCGATCTGGCCGCCCTGGCCGCACTGCTCGCGGACCGCACCCGCGCCGCCATCTGCATCGCCCTGCTCGACGGCGGCACCTGGACCGCCGGTGAGCTGGCCGAGTACGCCGGGGTGGCCCCGTCGACCGCGACCGAGCACCTCAACCTCCTGGTGACCGGCGGCCTGTTGGCCGAGGAGCGGCAGGGGCGCCGGCGCTACGTCCGGCTGGCCGGGCCGGACACCGCCGAGACGCTGGAGAACCTCGCCGGCCTCGCCCCCTACCGCCAGGTCCGGATCCGCTCGCTGGCCGAGGCCAACCACCGCCGGGCCCTGCACCACGCCCGCACCTGCTACGACCACATCGCCGGCGCGCTGGGCGTGGCCATCGCCGAGGCGATGACCGAACGCGGCCTGCTGGCGCGGCAGTACGGGCTGGAGCTGACCGCCGCGGGCACCGCATGGCTGGCCGACCTGGGCATCCCGGAGGCCGGCCACTCGCCGACCCATCGGGCGCACGTGCGCACCTGCCTGGACTGGACCTCGCGCCGGCAGCACCTCTCCGGCGCGGTCGGCGCCGCCCTCTACCGGCACGCGGTGGAGCGGCGCTGGATCATCAAGGCCCCGGCCAGTCGGATCCTCGCGGTCACCGAGGCCGGCCGGGCCGGCTTCCGGAGCCAACTGGGGCTGCCCGCCGAGGTGCTCACGCCCACCCCGGCGGTGGCGCCGATGCGCGAGCGGACGTGAGGGGGCGGCCCGCCGGCCGGGCCCCGGCCGTCAGTCCTCGCCGGCGCGGTCGCCTTCCTGGCGTCCCCGGCCGCCCGGCACGTCACCGGCCAGGTGTTGAACGTCAACGGCGGTGCCCACCCCACCCGTTGACGCCCGGCCGGCGTCGGGTCAGGCGCCGTCGCCGGCCACCAGCCGGGCCGGGAACCCGCCGGTCGCGATCGGGCCCCAGCGCCGCGGGACCACCCGGATCAGGGACTTGCCCTGCTTGCGCATCGCGGCGCGGTACTCGTCCCAATCCGGGTGCTCCCCGGCGATGTTGCGGTAGTACTCGACCAGCGGCTCGATGGAGTCCGGGGTGTCGATCACCTCGGCCTCGCCGTCGACCTGCACCCACGGTCCGGTCCACTCGTCGGACAGCACCAGCACGCTGACCGACGCGACCCGGCGCACGTTGCGGACCTTGGCCCGCTCCGGGTACGTCGACATCACCAGCCGACCGGAGTCGTCCACCCCGCAGGTCAGCGGCGAGCCCTGCGGGGTGCCGTCGGAGCGGCGGGTGAGCAGGATCGCGTGGTGCCGGGGGCGGACGAACTCCAGCAGTTCGGGCAGGTCGACGCGGGTGGTGGTGGCGATGGAAGGGCTCATGGACGGGAGCCTAGGGCTTCGAGGGCGCTCCGTGGCGAACCCCGCGACCGCCCGCCGCCCGGGTCGCGGCCCCGGGCCGCTCGGCTCAACCCTTCAGCAACTGCTTGCCGGTGGCCGCGTCCACCACCTTGCGGTCCGCCAACGGGCCGTTCAACCGCACCGTCGTCTTGTGGGTGGCCAACTGGTCGGTGCACATGGCCTTGGGGTTCTTCTTCCTGCCCCAACCGGAGACCACCACCAGGTCCTTGGACTCCAGGACGCGGGCGCCGTAGTGGGCGTCGCAGGCGCTGTGGCCGACGGTCACCGTGAGCGCCCGGGCGTCCGCGGTCGCGGGGCGGTCGGCGCCGGCCAGCGGCAGCAGCGCCTCCTGCCGGCCCGGGACCGGCGCGACCTTCGGCCAGTCCCGCACGACCTGCGCGGCCCGCTGGGCGAAGGCGTCCGCGCGCTGCTGCGGCGGCGAACTGTGCACCGTCTGGGTGGCCTTGCCGCAGCCGGCGAGCGCCAGGGCGCCGGTCGCGGCGAGGCAGCCGACCAGGGCGGTGGCTCGGGTGCGGGAGCGATGTGCGGTGTGCTGCATGACGTGCCTCCTCGGGGTCGGTCGCGGATGGGACGCGTCAGGGGCACGACGGGTTCCGCCCCGATGGCCCGGACCGCACCGCCGAGCCCCGCCGCTTTTGGCCGTGCGCTCAATCCGCCCAGGGCGCAAACCGAACCGCGCCCGGCCGAGGGCGGTTAGCGTCCGATCATGGACGCGCTCACCCGGATCACCCCGCACATCTGGCAACTCCCGTTCCTGGTAGGCCATGTGTACCTCGTCGCCCTGACCGACGGCGGCTTCGCCGCGATCGACACCGGCATACCGGGCTCGGCCCCCGCGATCCTCGACGCGCTGGACCGGCTCGGCGGCGGCCCCGCCGCGCTCCGGCAGATCGTGCTCACCCATCACCACCTCGACCACATGGGCTCCGCCGCCGACCTGGTCGCCGCCACCGGCGCCCGCGTCCTGGCCGGTGCCCTCGACGCCCCCGTCATCAGCGGCGCCCGCCCCGAGCCGCCGCTCGACCTCATCCCCGGTGAACAGGTCGTGCACGAGGGCGTCATGGCCCAACTCGCGGCCGGCGCGATGCCGCCGCTGCGCCACGTCGGGGTGGACACCCCGCTCCACGAGGGCGACACCCTCGACGACTGGCCCGAGCCGGTCCGGGTGCTGCACGTCCCCGGCCACACCGAGGGCGCCATCGCCCTCCATCTCCCGCAGAGCCGGCTGCTGTTCCCCGGCGACACCATCGCCACCGACCCCACCGGCTCCCGGGTCCTGTTCGGCCCCTTCAACGTCGATCGCGCGCGGGCCCTGGCCTCGTTCCGGCGGCTGACGGCCCTGGACGACGTCGATACGGTCTGCGTCCCGCACGGCGTGCCGGTCCGCACCGGCGCCCGCGCGCTCCTGTCGGCGGCCACACCGGAGGCGGACTGGCGGTGAAGTCGCGGCGGTGCGGCGGACGTTGACCGCGGGAGTCAGTCGGCTCCGCGGGCGGTCGGCGGCTGCGTCGGGCGACGGGGCGCGGCCGGCGCCGTGCCGTTTACGCCCTGCCCACCACCGGCACGTGTAATTTCGGCCGTCACGGCCCCTTCGGGCCGTCAGCGGGCCCCGGAGCGGGCGGGAGACGAGCGGGAGAGAGGCACGGCATGCAGTTGCACACCCACGAGTGGGGCGCCGGCGACCGGATCGCGGTGCTGATCCACGGGATCATGTCCGACCACCGCACCTGGCACCGGGTCGGCCCGGCCCTCGCCGACCGGGGTTACCGCGTCATCGGCGTCGACCTGCGCGGTCACGGCCGCAGCCCGCGCGGCGACTACGGCCCCGAACTCTTCGCCGACGACCTGGTGGACACCCTGCCGACCGGCGTCGAGGTCGCCGTCGGGCACTCGTTGGGCGGGCTGGCGCTGGCCCTGGCCGCCGAGCGGCTGCGGCCGCGACGGGCGGTCTACTGCGACCCGGCGTGGTCGCTGGCGGGCGTGGGGCAGGCGGTCGACCCGGCGGTGTTCGTGACGTTCAAGACCGCCGACCGGGCGCGGGTGCGGGCCTTCAACCCGGGCTGGGACGACGCCGACGTCGACGTCGAACTGGCCACCCTCGCCGACTGGGACACCGGGACGGCGCTGGCCCTGTCCGGCGGCCATCTGCGGGACCGGACGCCGGCGCGGCCGGTGGTGCCGTCGCTGGTGCAGATCGCGGGGGAGGGGTTCCTGTTCACCGAGGAGGCGGCGAAGGAGTTGGTCAGCCGGGGCTTCACGGTCCGGACCGTGGTCGGCGCCGGGCACACCATCCACCGGGATGACCTGGCGGGGTTCCTGGCCGGGCTGGAGGGCTGGATCTGAACCGTCGCACTTGCCTGGCGCGGCGTCAGGTGTCGCAGTCCAGCAGGGTCTTGCACAGGCCGCAGCGGGCCTGGAGGCGGCCGCGCACCGGGACGCGGATGCGTTGGCAGCAGGCCGGGCAGGGGAACGAGACCCGCAGCGTCGTGCCGGGGCCCGCGGACTCGAAGGCGTAGCCCCCGCCCGGGCCGGCGGTCGGCCCGGTGGTGCGGGGGCGGGCCTGGGCCGCGCGGCGGTCCTTGGCGTAGCGGAGCCGGGCGGCGAGGCCGGCGCCGGCCAGCGGCGGCCGGTGGGCGTCCTGCCGGGACCGGGCCCGCCCCGCGGTGTACGCGTCGTACGCCTGCGGGCTGGTGAACCACGGCGAGGGGTCCTCGTCGAAGAAGTCGGCGCGCTTGGCCAGCACGTAGCCGAACTCCTCGGGCGTGAGGTAGCCCAACTTCTGGGAGAACGGGCCGTGTTCGCGGTAGGCGTCGAGCAGCAGCCAGCCGGCGCCGAGGTAGGTGGCGGCGGTGTCGGTGAGGATCTCGTTGTCGCGGGTGCCGGGGAAGGACAGGTCCAACCGGTGCAGCCAGACGTGGGTCACCTCGTGGGCCAGGGCGGCGCCGATGTCCTTGCGGTGCCGGCGGAAGCGGTCGTTGAGCTCGATGAAGTACTCGGGGCCCGCGGTCAGTTCGACGGTCGCGGCGTGCTCCATCTCGCGGAACGTGAGCACGATCCTGGCGTCCGGCAGATGCAGGTGGTGGACCATGGCGCGGGCCACCCGCTGGGCGCCCAGGTGGATGTCCTCGGCGTCGTCGAAGGCCACGTCGACGGGGAGCACGCTGGTGGGAAAGGTGCTCACGGTGTCGTGGGACAGCCGGCGGAAGAGCGCGGTGAGGGCCGCGCGGACCGTGTCGAGATGGGGGAAGCCGTGCGCGATCCCGCTGCCGCCGGTGGTCATCCGCTCACTCTACGACCCGCGCCGGTGCGGCGGCACCGGGGCCCACCGGGCGCGCGGGGTGCGGGAGTTGGCCGGATGTTGACCCTTGTCACCCTGTTCCCCCGCTCCACATAATCACAGGGCGCTTTACGGGTTCATTGCCAAGGCGCCCGGATGTTTTGCCGAGTGCTGCCGTCGTTCACACGGATTTTGCGGGGCCGTGCCCGGTGTCGGGTTTGGCATGAGCCTGTCATGACGCTTCGTTTCTCCACCCCCCACGGAAGGAAGCACGTTGCGCACCCACCCCAAGCACCTCAAGAGAGCCACCGCCGCCGGCGCGATCGCCCTGGCCGCCGTCAGCCTCCAGCCCGCCGCCGCGCACGCCGCCCCCGCCCCCACCCCCGGCGGCTCCGCCCACTCCCACGTCGTCGGCGGCACCCGCGCCGACCAGGGCGAATTCCCGTTCATGGTGCGGCTGTCGATGGGCTGCGGCGGCGCCCTGTACGCCAAGGACATCGTGCTCACCGCCGCGCACTGCGTCGACGGCAGCGGCCCCGACACCTCCATCACCGCCACCGGCGGCGCCGTCGACCTCCAGGACCCCGCCGGCGTCAAGGCCAACTCCACCCAGGTCCTCCAGGCCCCCGGCTACAACGGCAAGGGCAAGGACTGGGCCCTCATCAAGCTGGCCAAGCCGATCGAGCAGCCCACCCTCAAGACCGCCGACAAGGGCACCTACAACAAGGGCGACTTCACCATCGCCGGCTGGGGCGCCGACAAGGAAGGCGGCGACCAACAGCGCTACCTCCTCAAGGCCGCCGTCCCCTTCATCGACGACGCCGCCTGCCAGCAGGCGTACGGCGACTCCCTCACGCCCGGCGAGGAGATATGCGCCGGCAAGCTGGACACCGGCGGCACCGACACCTGCCAGGGCGACTCCGGCGGCCCGATGTTCCGCAAGGACGACGCCGGCCAGTGGATCCAGGTCGGCATCGTCTCCTGGGGCGAGGGCTGCGCCCGGCCCGGCAAGCCCGGCGTCTACACCGAGGTGAGCACCTTCGCCGCCGACATCGCCAAGGCCGTCGCCCAACTCGGCTGACCCCGCACCACCGGCGCAGGGGCCCGGCCACCCCCCACGGGCCCCTGCCCGTACCACCATCCGCCGCCGCGGCTTGCGGGCCGCCACCGCCACCGGTCCGATGGAGCCATGCCGATCAGCGTGGTCATCGCCGACGACCAGGAGATGGTCCGGACGGGCTTCCGGATGATCCTGGAGAGCCAGCCCGACATCGAGGTCCTCGCCGACGTCACCGACGGCGACGCCGCCCTGGAGGCCGCCGAACGCCTCCGCCCCGACGTGCTGCTGCTCGACATCCGGATGCCCGGACCCGACGGCCTGGAGGTCACCCGCCGGCTCGCCGAACGCGCCGCCGAACAGCCCGAACTCCACGGCCGCCCCAAGATCGTCATCGTCACCACCTTCGACCTCGACGAGTACGTGCACGCCGCCCTCCACAACGGCGCCTGCGGCTTCCTCCTCAAAGACGCCAGCCCCGCCCTGCTCGTCGAGGGCGTCCGCGCCGCGGCCGCCGGCGACGCCCTGGTCTCACCCGCCATCACCCTGCGCCTGCTGAGCCAACGCACCCCCACCACCGGCCGCGCCCCCGCCCGACAGCCCGCCGAACCCCTCACCGACCGCGAGGAACAGGTCGTCCGCTCCCTGGCCACCGGCCGCACCAACGCCGAGATCGCCGACGCCCTGCACGTCTCGCTCTCCACCGTCAAGACCCACCTCGCCAACGTCCAGGCCAAACTCGCCGCCCGCAACCGCGTCGAGATCGCCGCCTGGGCCTGGGAGACCGGGCTGGCCACCGAGGAATGAGCCCACTGACCGGGTGGGCCCGCGCCCACCCCCACAAGGCCACCGCCGCCAAGGTCGCCCTCGCCGCCGTCCTGCTCTTCCTCGTCGGCTTCGAAACCGTCGCCCTGGCCCGACAGCCCACCCACCCGCACGCCATCGTCGTCGCCGCCGCCGTCGTGGTCTGCCTGTGCGCCGTCCCCTCCCGCCGCATCCCGCTGACCCGCCGCGCCGGCATCGCCGTCGCGGTCTCCCTCGCCGCCTCCGCCGTCCTCATCGCCGGCCAGCACGCCCTGCGCGTCTGGGGCCTGGGTGAGGGCATCGCCCTGCTCGTGCTGCTCACCGCGGTGGTGCAGCGCGCCCCCGCCCGCACCGCCGCCGTCCTCGGCCCGCTGCTCGGCCTGTCCTGCGTCCTCGCCCCCATGCGGGACATCCGGATGGGCGTCTTCACCGTCGTCTACGGCGTCCTCACCGTCGTCGTCACCGCCTACTCGATGATCCTGCGCTGGCAGGACGCCGCACGGCTGCGCGACCTGGCCGCCGTACGGGACGCCGAACGCCTGGAGTTGGCCAGGGAACTGCACGACGTCATCGCCCACCACGTCACCGGCATCGTCGTATCGGCCCGCGCCGCCCGCTTCACCGCCCTCGACGGGGCGCGCGCCGGCGACGCGTTCGCCCGGATCGAGACCGCCGGCGACGAGGCCCTCGGCGCCATGCGCCGCCTGGTCCGGGTGCTGCGCGAGGGCGAGGCCCGCACCACCCCCGTCGCCGGACTCGCCGAGGTCCGCACCCTCGCCGACGCCTTCACCCGCACCGGCCCCCCGGTCACCCTCGACCTCGAACCCGGCCTCGACCGCACCCTGCCGCCCGAAGTCGCCGCCGCCGTCCACCGCATCGTCCGCGAATCCCTCACCAACGTCCGCAAGCACGCCCCCGACGCCACCGCCGTCCGCATCACCGTGCACGCCACCCCCCGCGGCACCGAACTGCGCATCGCCAACGACGGCGGCACCCCCGCCCGCCCGACCGAACAGCAGTCCCGCGGCGGCGGCTTCGGCCTGGCCGGCCTCACCGAACGCGCCGACGCCCTCGGCGGCACCCTCACCGCCGGCCCCGCCCCCGAAGGCGGCTGGCAGGTCACCGCCCTCCTCCCGCCGGCCGGCCGCACCGACCGCTGAGCCGCCCCCGCCGGTCGCATCTGTCCAACACCCGGTACCCCTCAGTCCATGGGCCCGCACCCCGCCCGGCCCGCACGCTGTCCGCCGACAAGGCCGCACCGCCACCGAGGAGGACGCGCGTGAGAGCACAGCCCGGACCCAGCCGCAGACAACTCGTCACCGCCACCGCACTCGCCGGCGTCGCCACCGCCCTCCCCCTCGGCACCCGCACCGCGACCGCCGCACCCCGCACCGCCCCGACGGTCCTGCGCTCCACCGCCCTGGAGGTCCGCGTCGACCCCGCCTTCCCCCGCATCGTCTCCTACACCGACCGCGCCACCGGCGCCGTCCTGCACGGCCAGGAAACCCCCGTCACCCAACTCCTCATCGACGGCCGCCCGCACACCCCCCGCGTCACCCAGCGCGCCCGCACCGACCGCGCCACCTACACCCTCGCCCTCGACGGCGGCACCACCCTCACCGTCGAGATCGCCGTCCACGACTGGCAGGTCACCTGGCGCCTGACGGACCTCACCGAAACCTCCAAACTCCCCGTCGGCACCCTCCAGATACCCGGCCTCGCCCTGCTCAGCGTCCGCAGCGACCAGCCCGGCGCCCACCTCCTCGCCGCCCGCCTCCAACTCGACAAGGCCACCAGCGGCGACACCCTCGTCTCTCTCACCGCCCACACCCCCGTCGAGGCCGCCCCCACCGGCTGCGCCTACGCCGTCGTCGCCACCGACCAACTCGCCGCCGCCATCGAGACCAACACCGTCTACGACACCCCCACCACCCCCACCGCCTGGGAGAACGGCCGCCTCTGGCACCAGACCCTGCGCGTCGACGGCCACCTGACGGCCCAACTCGCCCCCGGCCAATGGACCCACCGCGCCGCCGGCCAACCCGCCGACGCCACCGAACCCCTCCCGTACGCCACCGTCATCCTCACCCGCGACCGCAACGGCGACGGCCGCACCGACTGGCAGGACGCCGCCCTCGCCCTGCGCGACATCATGGTCAACCCGCTCGGCGCCGACACCCAGCACCTGCGCGTCGTCCCGCACATCCCCTTCAACTTCGCCAGCCAGGCCACCAACCCGTTCCTCGCCACCCTCGACAACGTCAAACGGATCGCCCTGGCCACCGACGGCCTGCGCCAGTTCACCCTCCTCAAGGGCTACCAATCAGAGGGCCACGACTCCGCCCACCCCGACTACGGCGGCAACTACAACGAGCGCGCCGGCGGCCTCGCCGACCTCAACACCCTGCTGCGCGCCGGGAAGAAGTGGCACAGCGACTTCGCCGTCCACGTCAACGCCACCGAGTCCTACCCCGTCGCGCACGCCTTCTCCGAACGGCTGGTCAACAAGCACGACAAGCAATGGGACTGGCTCGACCAGTCCTACCGCATCGACGCCCGCCGCGACCTGGTCTCCGGCGACATCGCCGCCCGCTTCGCCCAGCTCCGCCGGGAGACCGACCCCGCCCTGAACACCGTCTACCTCGACGTCTTCCGCGAATCCGGCTGGAACTCCGACCGCCTCCAACGCCACCTGCGCGACCAGGGCTGGCGGGTCGCCACCGAATGGGGCCACGGCCTGGAACGCTCCGCCCTCTGGTCCCACTGGGCCAACGAGACCGACTACGGCCCCGACACCTCCCGCGGCATCAACTCCCAGCTCATCCGCTTCCTCCGCAACCACCAGAAGGACGTCTTCGCCGACAAGTGGCCCACCCTCCTCGGCGCCCCCCGGATGGGCAACTTCGAGGGCTGGACCGGCAAGAACGACTGGAACGCCTTCCACGCCATCGTCTGGAACGACGCCCTGCCCGCCAAATACCTCCAGGCGTACCCCATCCGCACCTGGAGCGCCCACGAGATCACCTTCGAGGGCCCCACCCGCACCACCGTCACCGACACCGACGGCACCCGGCGCATCACCACCGACGGCCGCCTCGTCTACGACGGCGGCAGCTACCTGCTGCCCTGGGAACCCCGCAGCGCCACCGACCCCGCCAAGCTCTACCACTACAACCCCCATGGCGGGCAGACCAGTTGGCAACTGCCCCGCGGCTGGACCGGCACCCGGACCGTCCACGCCTACCGCCTCTGTGACCAGGGCCGCACCGACCACCGGCCCGTCCCCGTCACCGGCGGCCGGATCACCCTCACCGCCCGCCCCGACACCGCCTACGTCCTCTACCGCACGAAAGCCCCCGCCCCGCCCGACCCCCACTGGGGCGAGGGCACCCCGCTGACCGACCCCGGCTTCCACGCCGGCGACCTCACCGCCTGGCAGACCACCGGCCCCGCCACCGTCCAACGCAACGACCGCGGCGACTACGAACTCGTCATCGGCCCCGGCCCCGCCGCCACCGTCGCCCAACGCCTGGCCCGCCTCGCCCCCGGCGACTACGCCGCCTCCGTCCAGGTCGAGGTCGGTGCCACGGCGGGGGAGCGGCGCCGCGCCGCCCTGGAGATCCGCACCCCCGACGGCGTCACCGCCACCAACTGGACCGAGACCTCCACCGCCCCCAACTACGTTGCCGCCGACCGCAAGACCGGCACCCGCTTCCAGCGCCTGACCACCCGCTTCACCGTCCCCGACGGCGGCGGCCCCGCCACCCTCGCCCTCACCGCCGCCCCCGGCCGCCCCCGCATCCGCTTCGACGCCGTCCGCATCGTCCCCGCCCCACGCCCCGCCACCGCGCCCGGCACCCTCGTCCACGAGGACTTCGAGGCCGTCCCCCAGGGCTGGGGCCCCTTCGTCAAGGGCGACGCCGGCGGCTCCACCGACCCCCGCACCCACATCGCCCAGCGCCACGCCCCGTACACCCAACGCGGCTGGAACGACAAGGCGATCGACGACGTCATCGACGGCACCCAGTCCCTGAAGTCCCGCGGCGAGAACACCGGCCTCGTCTACCGCACCGTCCCGCACACCGTCCGCTTCGCCCCCGGCCGCCGCTACCGCGTCACCCTCCGCTACGAGAACGAGAAGGCCGACCAGTACGCCTGGATCACCGCCGTCGACGCGCCCGACGCCCGTGAGCTCAGCCGGCACCCCCTACCGGTCGCCACCCAACCCGCCACCCTCAGCTACGAGTTCACCGCGCCGGAGGAGGGCGAGGTCTGGGTCGGGCTGCGCAAGACGGGCGGGGACGGGACGGCCGAGTTCGCCCTCGATGCCTTTCGGGTGGCCGAGGGGTGAGGCAGGGCGGGGGCCGGGTGTGTGAGGCGGCAGAGGGCCCGGTGTCCGGGGCCCCGGCCGCGCGCTCAGGCATCCGGCCCGTGGGCCCGCGGCACCGAACCCTCACGGCACCAACCGCGGCGCCCCTGCCGTCCCCGACGCCCCCTCGGCCCCGTCCGGCCCCTCCAACTCCAGCACCAGCACCTCGTTCGCCCCCTCCCGCAACACCGGACCCGGCACGAACAACCCCCGCTGCGGCCCCACCGACCAATACCGCCCCACCGGAAAGCCCCCGATCCACACCAACCCCCGCGCCCACCCGGGCAGTTCCACCACCGCGTCCCCCACCCCGCCCGGCGGCACCGTCACCGTGCCCCGGTGCAACCCCCGCGCCCCCGGCCGCGGCCCACCGAACCCCAACCCGGCCACCGCCGCCGCGCCCGCCGCCCCCTCCAACGCGTCCCACCGCAGCCCCCGCGCCCGCACCCCGTGCAGATACTGCCGCTCGTGCAGCACCCCGCCCGTGATCCCCTTCGCCTCACCCAGCCGCGGCCCGTAGTTGACCCGCCCCAACGACTCCACCCACAACTCCACCTCCGCGGGCCCCGCCACCCTCCCCAACACCGCGACCTCCCCTTCCCCCTCATTCCCCTCCACCAACACCGGCCCCCGCACCCCGTCCACCACCGTCACCGCCCGATCCCGCAGCCCCACCACCCGCAACGGATACGCCTCCCGCGGCCCCGGCACCGCCACCCGATACCGCACCAACCCCCGCTCCACCCCCAACTCCTCGAACGTCGGCGGCGCCCCCGCGCACACCTCCGGACCCCCCAACCCCGCCAGCACCGCGTCCATCCCCAGCCACCCCGACAACTCCACCTCCACCACCCCCGCCAACACCGGCTGCGCCTCCGGCACTTCCGGCAACGGCCCCACCGCGTACTCCGCCAACACCTCCCGCATCCGCCAGAACAACTCCGTCGGCCGCCCCCGCTCGTCCACCGGCGCCCCGTAGTCATACGACGTCACCGTCGGCAACAACGCCCCGTCCTGCACCTCACCCGCCCGGTTCGCCCCCGCCCACCCCCCGAAACTCGTCCCCCCGTGCGCCATGTAGACATTCACCGACGCCCCGCACGCCAACACCTCCCGCAACTGCGCCGCCACCTCCGCCGCCCCCCGCGGCTCCGCCGCCGCACCCCAGTGCGCGAACCACCCGCACCAGAACTCCATGCACATCAACGGCCCCCGCGCCCGATGCCGCCGCAACGCCGCGAACGCCTCCCGCGCCCCCGACCCGAAGTTCACCGTCGCCAGCACCCCCGGCACGCCCCCGCCGGTCAGCATGTGGTCCTCCGCCCCGTCCGACGTGCACAGCGGCACCGACACCCCCAACTCCCGCAACTTCCACGCCAGATGCCGCAGATACTCCGCATCCGACCCGTACGACCCGTACTCGTTCTCCACCTGCACCAGCACCACCGGACCGCCCCGGCCGCACTGCCGCGCCACCACCTGCGGCAGCACCGCCTCCCACCACCCGTCCACCGCCCGCAGGAACGCCGGCTCCCGGGTCCGCACCCGCCGCCCCAACGCCCCCGTCAACCACCACGGCAACCCCCCGTTCTCCCACTCCGCGCAGATGTACGGCCCCGGCCGCACGATCGCCCACAACCCCGCCGCCGCCACCGCGTCCAGGAACCGCCCCAGCGCCCCGACGTCCCGCAGCTCACCCGGCCGCGGCTCGTGCCAGTTCCACGGCACGTACGTCTCCACGCAGTTCAGCCCCATCGCCCGCACCATCGCCAACCGGTGCCCCCACTGCGCCTCGTGCACCCGGAAGTAGTGCAACGCCCCCGACAACAGCCGCACCGGCCGCCCGTCCACCTCGAACTCCCGCTCCCCAACGGCAAACCGCACCCCGCGCCTCCCGCCTCGTCGCTCCCGATCGCCTCCCCACAACGCTCGCCCTCTGGCGGCCGGCCGGTCCATGGACAAAGATCGATGCCCATTGGACGGATCGCCGCCGGGCGCTTCGCGCGTGCGAAGGCGCGCGCTCGGGGCGTCAGCGGGGCGCCGCCCCCGACGCGGTGGCGGCGCACGGCGAGGGGAGGACCGGCCGGCATGTACCGCACCTGGATGCGCTACTTCACCCCGAGCCCGCTCCACCACCGGCTCGGCCTGGTCTGCCTGGGCGTCGGCCTGCAACACGGCACCCTGCCGCCGGTCGGCCCGCGCACCCTCGACCACCACGTCGCCGTCGTCCTGTGCGCCGGCCGCGGCTGGTTCACCACCCCCGACGGGCACCGCCGCACCGTCACCGCCCCCGCCCTGCTCTGGCTCATCCCCGGCGTCGAGCACCACTACGGCGCCGACCCCGACACCGGCTGGGACGAGGGCTTCGTCGACTTCACCGGCCCCGCCGCCGACACCTACACCGAACTCGGCTACATCGAGCCGCACCACCCCCTCGTCCCGCTCACCGACGCCGGGCCGGCCCGCGCCGCGATCGGCCGCATCGCCCGCGCCGCCCGCCGCGGCAACCCCCTCCTGGAGGTCGAGACCGCCGCCGCGGTCCACGAACTCCTCGTCGCACTGCGCCGCGCCCGCGCCGACACCGGCGCCGACGGCGAACCGGTGCTGGCCGCCCTGGCCCGCGACGCGTTCCTCCCGCTCTCGATCGCCGAGCACGCCGCCCGGCGCGGCCTGACCCCCGCCGCACTCCGGGCCGCGGTGCGCCGCGGGGCCGGTTGCAGCCCCAAGGACTACCTCCTCGGCATCCGCCTGGGCCGCGCCAAGGAACTCCTCGTCGCCACCGAACTCCCCGTCGCGGCCGTCGCCCGCCGCGTCGGCTACGACGACCCCGCCTACTTCAGCCGCCTCTTCACCCGCCGCGTCGGCCTCGCCCCGGCCCGCTTCCGCGACCGCCAGATCCGCTCCGTCCCCGGCGGCTGGTCCACCCACATCCCCGACCCGTCGTTTCCACCCCACGTCGACGGGTGACCCCTCCTCGCGCACTCCGCCGGCCCCGGCCGGTCCGTGGCCGCCCGCGCCGCCGTCCGCCCGGCTTCGTGCCCACCACACCCCCAACGCGGGAAGCCCGACATGGCAAGCTCGCCCCATGCTGCAACGTCCCGAAGCCGAAGCCCGCGCCCAGTTGCTCGACGTCCACCGGTACGAGGTCGCGCTCGATCTCACTTGCGGCGACGAGGAGTTCGCCTCCCGCACCGCCCTCCACTTCACCGCCCGCGAGCCGGGCGACACCTTCGTCGAGATCAAGCCCGCCGCCCTCCACGCCGCCACCCTCGACGGCCACCCCCTGGACCCCGCGGCCCTGGACGGCAACCGACTGCCCCTCACCGGCCTGGCCGCCGGCCCGCACGAGCTGCGCCTCGACGCCACCATGCGCTACTCCCGCACCGGTGAGGGCATGCACCGCTTCACCGACCCCGCCGACGGCGAGAGTTACGTCTACACGCAGTTGTTCATGGACGACGTCCAGCGCGTCTTCGGCGCGTTCGACCAGCCCGACCTCAAGGCCGTCTTCGAGCTGACCGTCACCGCCCCGCCCACCTGGACCGTGCTCGCCAACGGCCGCACCGAGCAACTCCCCGACGGCACCTGGCGCGCCGCCGCCACCCCCCGCATCAGCACCTACCTCGTCGCCGTCGCCGCCGGCCCCTGGCACTCCGTCCGCACCGAACACGCCGGCCTCCCCTTCGGCCTGCACTGCCGCCGCTCCCTCGCGCCCCACCTCGACGCCGACACCGAGGAGCTCTTCGCCCTCACCCGCCGCTGCTTCGACCGCTACCACCAGATCTTCACCGAGCCGTACCCCTTCGACTCCTACGACCAGGCGTTCGTCCCGGAGTTCAACGCCGGCGCGATGGAGAACCCCGGACTGGTCACCTTCCGCGACGAGTTCGTCTTCCGCTCCGCCGTCACCGACACCGAACGCCAGACCCGCGGCATGGTCATCGCCCACGAGATGGCCCACATGTGGTTCGGCGACCTGGTCACCCTCCGGTGGTGGGACGACATCTGGCTCAACGAGTCGTTCGCCGAGTACATGGGCTACCAGGTCCTCTCCGAGGCCACCCGCTTCACCGGCACCTGGACCGACTTCGCCGTCGCCCGCAAGGGCTGGGGCTACGACGCCGACCAGCGCCCCTCCACCCACCCGGTCGCCCCCGCCCCCGACGACGTCCCCGACACCGCCTCCGCCCTCCTCAACTTCGACGGCATCTCCTACGCGAAGGGCGCCTCCGCCCTGCGCCAACTCGTCGCCTGGATGGGGGAGAAGGACTTCCTCGCCGGCATCAACGACCACTTCGCCCGGCACCGCTTCGGCAACGCCACCCTCGCCGACTTCCTCGACTCCCTGGCCCGCGCCACCGACCGCGACGTCCACGCCTGGGCCGAGCGCTGGCTGCGCACCACCGGCGTCGACACCCTCACCCCCACCCTCGTCGAGGACGACGGCGCCTGGCACCTGGACCTCGCCCACAACGGCAGCCGCCCGCACCGCATCACGGTCGGCGCCTACGACCCGGACCCGGCCCACACCGGCCGCCTGACCCCGCGCGACCGCTTCGACATCGACGTCCCGGCGGACGGCGACCCCGCCCGGCGCACCTTCGCCCAGGCCGCCCCCGCCCTCGTCGTCCTCAACGACGGCGACCTCAGCTACGCCAAGGTCCGTTTCGACCCCGCCTCCTGGCAGGCGGTCGCCCGCGCCCTGTCCGGCCTACCCGACCCGCTGACCCGCGCGGTCGTCTGGAACGCCGCCCGCGACCTGGTCCGCGACGGCGAACTGGCGCCCACCGCCTACCTGGACGTGGCCCGCGACCACCTCCCGCACGAGAGCGACCTCGCCGTCGTCCAGGGCGTGCTCGCCTTCGCCCGCACCCAGATCGCCGACCGCTACCTCCCACCGGAGGCCCGGCACACCGCCCTGACCACCCTCACCGCCCTCAGCCGCGCGATCCTGCGCCGCACCGAGGACCCCGGCGAGGGCACCGAGGCCGGCCTGCGGCTGACCGCCGTCCGCGTCCTCATCGACAGCGCCACCACCCCCGAGGCCATCCAGGGCTGGCTCGACGACGGCAGCGTCCCCGGCGGCCCCGCCCTCGACCACGAACTGCGCTGGCGCATCCTCGGCCGGCTCGCCGCCCTCGGCGCCACCACCCCCGAGGCCATCGACGCCGAACTCGCCCGCGACCCCAGCGCCACCGGCAGCGAGGGCGCCGCCCGCTGCCGCGCCGCGCTGCCCGACCCGGCCGCCAAACAGGCCGCCTGGGACGCCCTGTTCACCGCCGACGCCGACGCCGAACTCTCCAACTACCTCTTCACCGCCACCGCCACCGGCTTCTGGGCCCCCGAGCAGCAGGACCTGCTCCGCCCCTACGTCGCCCGCTACTTCGCCGAGGTCCCCGCCCTCGCCGCCCGCCGCGGGCCGGCCCTCGCCAAGGCCGCCGGCCGGTACGCGTTCCCCGCCGCATGCGTCGAGGAGGCCACCCTCCGCCTCGGCGAACGCTGCCTGGCCGGCGGCGACCCGACGCCCGCCCTGCGGCGCGCCCTCGACGACCAACTCGACGATCTGCGGCGGGCGTTGCGGGTCCGGGAGGCCGCCGCCAACGCGGCGGAGTAGCGCGCGAGGAGTGGACCGACGCGGGTGTCGTCGGGTGGTCGCAGGCCGCCGACGGCACCCGCGTCGCGTCCGCGTCACCTCCCCGACACCCACCCCTCGACGGGGCGCAAGACCGCAGGCAACCGAACACCTGCGGGACAGTCGTCCCACGAACGGGTGGTAGTGGCGCAACGGGTGGATACCCGCCGTACCGGGCCAGTAACTTAGGGCGGCCTAAGACCGGACCCCTGCGCAGTCAACTCCCGTTGAAGAAGAGCCCACTTGATGTCAGTCGCCCCTGCCGGCACCGCCCTCGCAGGCGGCACCGACGGCCCCCGCGCGCTCCGCCCCCTCCTTGACACCGTCCTCGACGCCCTCACCACCGGCGCCCAGGACCGCTCCGGCCCCCTCCCGCCCGGCGGCCCCGACGCCGTCGCCCGCGCCGTGCGCGACACCTGCCTCCCCCTCCTCCCCGACGAGGGCACCGACCCGCACACCGCCCTCCGCACCCTCGTGCACACCCTCGCCGTCGGCGCCGCCGACCCCGCCGACCCGCACTGCGCCGCCCATCTGCACTGCCCCCCGCTGGCGTTGGCCACCGCCGCCGACCTCGCCGCCAGCGCCCTCAACCCCTCGATGGACTCCTGGGACCAGGCCCCCGCCGCCTCTGAACTCGAAGCGCACACCGCCCGCGCCCTCGCCGCCCTCGTCTACCCCGCGGCCACCGCACCCGACGCCCTGGTCACCACCGGCGGTACCGAGTCCAACCAACTCGCCGTCCTGCTCGCCCGCGAGGCCCCCCGCCCCCCGGGCGCCACCGGCCCCCTGCGCATCGTCTGCGGTGCCAACGCCCACCACAGCGTCCACCGCGCCGCCTGGCTCCTCGGCCTCCCCGAACCCCTCACCCTCCCCACCCCCCACGGCACCCTCGACCCCGCCACCGTCCACACCTGCCTCGCCGAACTCACCGGACACAGCGGCCGCGCCGGTCAGGTTCTCCTCGTCGCCACCGCCGGCACCACCGACGCCGGCGCCCTCGACCCCCTCCCGGCCCTCGCCGACCTCGCCGACCAACACGGTGCCCGGCTCCACATCGACGCCTCCTACGGCGGCCCCCTCCTCTTCAGCTCCACCCACCACACTGCCCTCATCGGCCTCGCCCGCGCCCACACCGTCACCCTCGACCTGCACAAACTCGGCTGGCAACCGGTCGCCGCCGGCCTCCTCGCCGTCCCCACCCCCGCGACCCTGACCCCCCTCGCCCACCAGGCCGACTACCTCAACGCCGACGACGACACCGAAGCCGGCGTCCCCGACCTCCTCGGCCGCTCGCTGCGCACCACCCGCCGCCCCGACATCCTCAAGATCGCCGTCACCCTCAAGGCCCTCGGCCGCCAGGGCCTCGGCGACCTCGTCGACCGCACCCTCGCCGCCGCCCAGACCCTCGCCGACCTCATCGACGCCCACCCCGGCTACGAACTCCACTCCCGCCCCACCCTCACCACCGTCCTCTTCCGCCCCATCGGTGCCGACGACACCACCCTCGCGACCATCCGCCGCACCCTCCTCGCCGAAGGCCACGCCGTCCTCGGCCGCGCCACCACCCCCACCGGCCTCTGGCTCAAAGCCACCCTCCTCAACCCCCACACCCAACCCGGAGACCTCACCCACCTCCTCAAACTCGTGGAAGGCCACACCCCGCGATGAACACCCCACCGCACAACGACCCCGACACCACCGCCGACGCCCCCGGCCCCGACGAGCCCCTCGACCTCGCCGGCATCGGCATCGGCCCCTTCAACCTCTCCCTCGCCGCCCTCGCCCACCCCCTCACCCAGCTCCGCACCGCCTTCTACGACCAGCACCCCGCCTTCCACTGGCACCCCGGCCTCCTCATCGACGGCACCACCCTCCAAGTCCCCTTCCTCGCCGACCTCGTCACCCTCGCCGACCCCGCCAGCCCCTGGACCTTCCTCAACTACCTCAAGACCCGCGAACGCCTCTTCCCCTTCTACTTCGCCGAGCGCTTCCACATCCACCGCGCCGAATACGACGCCTACTGCCGCTGGGTCAGCGAGAACCTCCCCGCCCTCCACTTCGGCCACCACATCGACGCCGTCCGCTGGAACCACGAACGCCACCTCTTCGAGGTCGACTTCACCCAACTCGACGCCGACGGCGAGGCCGAGGCCCTCGGCCGCACCCACGCCCGCAACCTCGTCCTCGGCATCGGCACCGCCCCCCACATCCCCATCCCGCTCCGCCCCCTCGCCGACGCCCCCACCGTCCCCGTCATCCACTCCGCCGACTACCTCGACCACCGCGAACGGCTCCTGGCCGCCGAGCACCTCACCGTCATCGGTGCCGGCCAATCGGGCGCCGAGATCTTCCTCGACCAACTCCGCGCCCGCCCCGAAGGCCGCGAGCACCTCCACTGGCTCGCCCGCACCCCGGCCTTCGCGCCCATGGAATACAGCAAGCTCGGCCTGGAACAGTTCACCCCCGACTACACCCGCTACTTCCACGGCCTCTCCGAACGCGCCCGCGACGAGCTCCTCCCCGCCCAATGGCAGCTCTACAAGGGCATCGACCACGACACCCTCGCCGCCATCCACGACGAGCTCTACCGCCGCACCCTCGACGGCGGCTGGCCCAACGCCGTCCTCACCCCCGGCGTCCAGGTCCGCACCGCCGGCCGGGTCGGCACCACCAAGGTCGAACTCCACCTCGAACACGCCCAACAGGGCAGCCGCTCCCGCCTCACCACCGACGCCGTCGTCCTCGCCACCGGCTACCGCGAGCGCCGCCTCGACACCCTCCTCGCCGCCCTCGACCCCTACCTCCGCCGCGACGCCTCCGAACGCCCCCGCATCGACGAGCACCACCGCCTCGTCCTCGACCCCGCCATCACCGGCTCCGTCTACGTCCAAAACGCCGAACGTCACACCCACGGCGCCGGCGCCCCCGACCTCGGACTCGCCGCCTGGCGAAGCGCCACCATCCTCAACTCCCTGACCGGCAACAGCCCTTACACCCTCCCGGGCCGCACCGCGTTCACCACCTTCGGCCTCAGCCAGCCCCAACCCCGCCGCTCGGGCACCGTCCCCCGCCAGGGCTCCACCCTCGTCCCCCGCCACTGAACGCCACCGCCCCTCCCACCCCGCCCGAACGGCAGCGGGGGAGAGGGGCGGCCCGCGCAACACACGGCACGGACCCGCGGCTAGAACACCGGCACCCCGTCCCGCGTCAACCGCCACCCCACCCTCGCGAACACCGCCGGATCGATCACCCCGCTCGCCTTCACCCACGCGATGATCAGATTCCGGATCTCCTCCGACGTCTGCCACACCTGCTCCGCAGACGCCACATGCGGGAAGCCACCCCCGCCGCTCGCCCGGTAGTTGTTCACCGCCAGCACGAACCGCGCCGCGTCCGCCACCGGCTTCCCGTCGAACGTCAGCTGCCCGATCCGCTGCCCCACCGGCTTGGCGATATCGATCTCATACGCCACCCCGCTCACCGCGTCGTAGTTGTAATCCGGCGTGTTGTCCGCATTGGTGATCCGCGCCGGATCCACCGGACCGCCCGGCGCCGTCCGCACGTAATAGCGCGCCGAGAACTCCAGGTATTCCCGCAACTGCTTCCCCGTCAACACCCGTGCCTGAAGGGTGTTGTCGAACGGATAGAGCGCCGCCATCGACCGGATCGACACGTCCCCCGCCGGCACCTTCGCCGTCCGCGAGAAGCACGACGCCTGCGACAGCACCGGCAACGCCGCGTGCGCCGACCCCGCCAGCGCCTTGCGCACCGCCTCCGCCTGCACATACGCGATGAAGTCCAGGATCGGGGTGTCCTTCACCGGCGCCTGCTGCGCCGACATCTCCGCCTTCGACTTCCCGATCACCTGGTTCACGTACGCCACCACCTTGCGGTGCTCGGCCCGCAGCAGCGTCGTGATCCGCGGATCCTCCCGCGCCGTGTTGGAGTTGAGCACCCGCGCCCCCACCGAGTCGACCTCCCAGCGGCCCCGGCGCCACTCCACCGCCACGTCGAACAGCGTCAGCCGCTGCCCCCACTTCAGCGGCTCCGACAGCACCACCTCGCGGCCCGTCGCCTCGTTCACCACCCGCCGCTCCGGGATCTCCACATGCGCGTGCCCCACCAGGATCGCGTCGATCCCCGGCACCCGCTCCGCCACCAGCGCCGCCGCGTTCTCCACGTACGGCAGTTGGTCCCCGTACGACGAGGTGCCGCTGGCCCCCGAGTGCGCCGCCACGATCACCACGTCGGCGCCCATCGACCGCAGCCGCGGCACCCACTTCGCGGCCTGCTCGGGAAGGCCCGGGAAGGTCAACTTCCCCTGCACATGGGCCTTGTCCCACAGTGCGATCCCGGGGTTGGTCAGCCCCAGCACCGCCACCCGCACGTCCCGCCCCCGCGGCGTGCGCAGCCGCTTGATCACGTACGGACGGAACGCCGGCCGCAGCGTCCGCGCGTCCAGCGCGTTGGCGCCCAACAGCGGGAAGCGGCAGCTCTCCTCGAACTTCCGCAACACCGGGATCCCGTAGTTGAACTCGTGGTTCCCCAGCGCCGCCGCGTCATAGCCGATGGCGTTCATCGCCCGCGCCATCGGGTGGACCGGCCCCCGCGGACCGGTGATCGGGTCCACCTTCGCGTAGTAGTAGGCCAGTTGCGTGCCCTGGATGGTGTCGCCGGCGTCGATCAGCAGGGTGTTCTGCCGCCCCCGCGCCCGGCGGACGTCGTCCACCAGCGTCGAGATCTTCGCCAACCCCACGTCGTTGTGGTCCGGATCGTCGAACTCCGCATCGGTGGCGTAGTCCCAGTTGAAGACGTTCCCGTGCAGGTCCGTCGTCCCCATGACGGTGAACGCGTAGCGGTCCCGGCGCCGTTCGGCGCCGCCCGGCCCGGCCGGTGCCGCCGACGCGGTGGGCGCTCCCGGCCCCCCGAGCACCACCCCCGCCCCCGCCACCACGGAACCACCCAGGAACTTCCTCCGGTCGAACCCCATCCCAACTCCCCTACAAAGACACGGCACATGCTCCGACGGCGCGGCACGACCCGGGCGTCCGACCCGGGCAACGCGCGTAGATTCTGACGCAGCCACCCCTCGCGCAACACCCCCCACAGGTTGCGATCCGATGACCAACCCCCATCCCGCCCCTGTGCCACCCTGCAACCCCAAGGACCTCACACCACACCCGCCACCGCAGAAGGGCACCCACCACCCATGACCGACCCCACGCCCCCCGCCGCACTGCCCTACGGGACCCCCGACGCCCCGCGCCTCGCCGTCCGCGGCGAGGCCCACCTCGAAGTCGACCCCGAAATCGCCCGCATCACCATCACCGTCAACGCCCGCGGCACCGACCGCAAAACCGCCCTCACCGACCTCACCCGCCGCAACGAACACGCCCTCACCCTCGTCAAGAGCTACGGCCCCGCCGTCGAACACCTGGAGACCGGCAGCTTCACCCTCACCCCCCAACTCACCGAAAAGGGCCGCCACGAACGCGTCCGCGCCTACCAAGGACACGTCACCCTCACCGCCACCCTCAACGACTTCACCGCCCTCGGCGAGCTCACCACCCGCCTCGCCGACCTCGAACTCACCCGCGTCGACGGCCCCTGGTGGGACCTGCGCCCCGACTCGCCCGCCCACCGCACCGCCCGCACCCGGGCCGTCCAGGAGGCCGTCCAGCGCGCCCGCGAATACGCCGAGGCCCTCGGCGCCCGCCTCGACGCCGTCCTCGAAATCGCCGACCTCGGCGCGGACGGCCAACCCCACCAACAGGGCTACGGCTTCGCGGCCGGCGGGGCCGCCCGCAGCGCCTCTTTCGAAGCCGCCCCCGCCCTCGACCTCGAACCCCGCCGGCAGACCGTCCGCGCCGGCGTCAACGCCCGCTTCACCATGACCCGTCCGGTGCTCTGACGCCCCGCGCGAGGCCGCCGGTCCGCTCATCGGAGCGGCCTCGCGCGCATTCCATTACTTGTCAACAGCCCTTCACCGAGCGGTCGTTGAGCAGTCATGTCGCCACAGTTCCCTACCGTCGGGTAGGTCATAGGCTCGAAACATGCGCCGAGCAAAGATCGTCTGCACACTGGGACCCGCCACCGACTCGTACGAGCAGATCAAAGCCCTCGTCGACGCCGGCATGGACATCGCCCGCTTCAATCTCAGCCACGGCACCTACGCCGACCACGAAGCGCGCTTCGACCGGGTCCGCAAAGCCTCCGAAGAGTCCCACCGCAGCGTCGGCATCCTGGCCGACCTTCAAGGCCCGAAGATCCGCCTGGGCCGCTTCCACGAAGGCCCCGTACTTCTCGAACGCGACGACGCGTTCACCATCACCGTCGAGGGCGGCGTCGAGGGCGACCGGCGGATCTGCGGCACCACCTACCCCGGCCTCGCCGCCGACGTCACCCCCGGCGAACGCATCCTCGTCGACGACGGCAAGGTCACCCTCGAAGTCACCGCCGTCGAAGGGCCCCGCGTCCACACCAAGGTCATCGAGGGCGGCATGGTCTCCGACCACAAGGGCCTCAACCTCCCCGGCGTCGCCGTCTCCGTCCCCGCCCTCTCCGGGAAGGACCAGGACGACCTCCGCTGGGCCCTGCGCTACGGCGCCGACGTCATCGCCCTCTCCTTCGTCCGCAGCGGCCGCGACATCCACGACGTCCACCGCATCATGCGCGAGGAGAACCGCTTCCTGCCCGTCATTGCCAAGGTCGAGAAGCCCCAGGCCGTCGAGCACATCGACGACATCGTCGCCGCCTTCGACGGCATCATGGTCGCCCGCGGCGACCTCGGCGTCGAAATGCCCCTGGAGACCGTCCCGATCGTCCAGAAGCGCGCCGTCAAACTCGCCAAGCGCAACGCCAAGCCGGTCATCGTCGCCACCCAGATGCTCGACTCGATGATCGACAACTCCCGCCCCACCAGGGCCGAGGCCAGCGACGTCGCCAACGCCGTCATCGACGGCACCGACGCCGTGATGCTCTCCGGCGAGACCAGCGTCGGCAAATACCCCACCGAGACGGTCCGCACCATGAGCCGCATCGTCGAGGCCGCCGAGGAGGACATCCTCGCCAAGGGACTCCCGCCGCTTACCGAACGCAGCAAGCCCCGCACCCAGGGCGGCGCCGTCGCCCGCGCCGCCGCCGAGATGGGCGACTTCCTCGGCGCCAAGTTCCTCGTCGCCTTCACCCAGTCCGGCGACACCGTCCGCCGTCTCTCCCGCTACCGCTCGCCCATCCCCCTCCTCGCCTTCACCCCCGACCCCGCCACCCGCTCCCAACTCAACCTCACCTGGGGCGTGGAGACCTTCCTCGGCCCCACCGTCAACTCCACCGACGAGATGGTCGCCCAGGTCGACGAACAACTCCTGAAGATCGGCCGCTGCCAGAAGGGCGACCTCGTCATCATCACCGCCGGCTCCCCGCCCGGGGTCCCCGGCTCCACCAACCTCGTCCGCGTCCACCGCATCGGCGAGGCCGACACGCACCAGTAGCTCCACCCGCACCCGAACCCGCTGGGCCGAGGAACTGACTGCCGTCCGCGTCAGTGCTTCGGCCCGATGTGTTGGTCCATGAGCGCCACGGAGGCGCGTTGGGCGACGGAGACGTGGTACGGCTCGCTGCCCCGCCGGGTCACCCTCCACTCGACGCCGACCCGGTCCAACGCCGCCGCGTAAAGCCCGCGGATGTCCGCGGACTTGTTCGTGAAGAAGTACCGGGGGTACTCGTAGCGTTTGCGCTCCCCGCCGACCGTGCGCACCGTCCAGTTGGTGATCCGACAGCCGTCGGAGTGCACGAGGCCGCGGATGAACTCCCAGGGATGCGCGTCCACGATCCGCCGCTGCCACGGCTCCAGTTCGATCCGGCGCTCGTGCTTCTTGCCGGGGCCGTGCTGGGGGAACATGCACCACAAGTGCTTCGAGTAGACCTTCACGTTGTGGCAGCCGGTCCGGCTCACGCGGCACACCGAGTTGTCGGGGAAGACGGTCCGCATCGCCGCCTCGCAGTCGTCCATGAGGCCGGGCCAGTTGTCGTCGCAGGTGATCATCAGGCTCGGTACCCGGTGCGCTGAGCACTGGATGATGTGGCCGTCGCCAAGGTAGAGGGCCAGGAGGTAGGAGTACGCCGCAGGGTCGAGTGCGCAGCCGTCGCAGCGGGGGCACTGCGGTTGGTGCCGCCCCGGGCACTCGCCGCGCTGGGCGCGGTCCCTGTGCCGCCAGTAGCTGACGGTGCCGAGCGGGAGGTTGAGAGCCCGGGCCACGTCGGCGTTCTTCGCGCCCGCGCGGAGCCGGACGATCGCCTGCTGTCGTACTTCGGTGTCGTGAGATCGCATACTGTCACTGTGCGTGATGATGCGCGTGCGCGGGGCGATCCGCGGGGAATTTCACGAGAACGTGAAATTCCAGTTGATCCGTGAGTGCCGGGTGCGGGATTCGAACCCGCAAGCCCTTTCGGGCAGATGTGTTTGAGACATCCGTGTATGCCATTCCACCAACCCGGCCGGCGGCATGAGACACCATACCGTGTGAGTAAGGCTGGTCGCCCCTAGGTAGGCTGCAATGGCACCACCTGCCTGGAACGAGGAGTCCCCTTGAGTGCCGCCGAGCCCCAGCAGCCCGTTGCCGATGGCGACCAGTCGCACGTCCCGCCGTTGACCACGCGCGTCGTGATCGCCGAGGACGAGGCGCTGATCCGCCTCGACCTCAAGGAGATGCTGGAGGAGGAGGGCTACACCGTCGTCGGTGAAGCCGGAGACGGCCAGAAAGCCGTGGAACTGGCCCGCGAGCACCGTCCCGACCTGGTGATCCTGGACGTGAAGATGCCGATCCTGGACGGCATCTCGGCGGCCGAGAAGATCGCCGAGGAGAGCATCGCCCCGGTCCTGATGCTGACCGCGTTCTCGCAGCGCGAACTGGTGGAGCGGGCCCGCGACGCGGGCGCGATGGCCTATCTGGTCAAGCCGTTCAGCAAGAGCGACGTGGTGCCGGCGATCGAGATGGCGGTGAGCCGGTTCACCGAGCTGAAGGCGTTGGAGAAGGAGGTCGTCGACCTCACCCAGCGGCTGGAGACCCGGAAGCTGGTGGACCGGGCGAAGAGCATCCTGCAGACCCAGTACGGGCTGGCGGAGCCGGCCGCCTTCCGATGGATCCAGAAGACGTCGATGGACCGCCGGCTGTCGATGCATCAGGTGGCCGAGGCGGTCATCGAGGACGCGGCGGAGCGCCAGCAGAAGAAGGACCAGGGCAAGGACCAGTAGGCAGCAGGTCCGGCCCGTGGTCCCGGGGCCGGCAGGGGCGTTGGGCGTCCCTGCGCGGCCCGTTGAACGCCGGTGGTGCCCGTGGGGGCGCCACCGGCGTCGTGGTGCGCGGGGTGGTCAGGCGCGGTACATGGCGGGGTCGGCGTCGCGCAGCAGGCAGGTCAGGCGAGCGGTGCAGACCCGCTTGTCCTGCTCGTCGGTGATGACGATCTCGTAGGTGGTGGTGGACCGGCCGCGGTGTACGGGGGTGGCGGTGCCGGTGACGAGTCCGGAGCGGACGCCGCGGTGGTGGGTGCAGTTGAGGTCGACGCCGACGGCCGCCTTGGTGGGGCCGCCGTGCAGCATCGCGCCGACGGAGCCGAGGGTTTCGGCCAGGACGGCGGAGGCGCCGCCGTGCAGCAGCCCGTAGGGCTGGGTGTTGCCCTCGACGGGCATGGTGCCGACGACCCGTTCCGGGGCGGCGTGGGTGACCCGGACGCTCATCCGCTCGCCGAGGTGGCCGGCGGAGAAGAGGGCGGGCAGGTCGACCCCGATGCCGGCCCACTGGTCGAGGATCTCCTGCGGGAAGGTGGTCGTGCTCTGCTCTCCCATGGACTGCTCCGTTTCGCTCGCCCTTGACGGCGCCTGTGGCACGTGGCCTTGACAGCGGTCTTGATCGTGGCCGATCTGCGCCTGTTCCTATCAGGCGGCTGTGCGGGCGCCCGCCGCGGGGTGGCCGTCGTCGGCCGGCGGTCGCCCCGTCGCGACCGCTGGCCAAGGGAGCCCGCTGGCCCGCCCGTCAGCCCTGCTGTGCGGGCTCCAGGCGGACGACGACGGACTTGGCGGCGGGGGTGTTGCTGGTGTCGGCGGTGTGGTCCAGCGGGATCAGGACGTTGGTCTCGGGGTAGTAGGCGGCCGCGCAGCCGCGGGCGGTGGGGTAGTGGACCACGCGGAAGCCGGGGGCGCGGCGTTCGCTGCCGTCGGTCCATTCGCTGACGAGGTCGGCGTATTCGCCGTCGGCGAAGCCGAGTTCGGCCGCGTCGTCGGGGTGGACGAGGACGACGCGGCGGCCGTTCTTGATGCCGCGGTAGCGGTCGTCGAGGCCGTAGATGGTGGTGTTGTACTGGTCGTGGGAGCGCAGGGTCTGGAGGAGGAGCCGGCCTTCGGGGGCGGTGGGGTATTCCACGGGGGCGGCGGTGAAGTTGGCCTTGCCGGTGGCGGTGGGGAAGCTGCGGCTGTCCCGGGGGGCGTGCGGGAGGGTGAAGCCTCCGGGGCGGGCGACCTTGGCGTTGAAGTCCTCGAAGCCGGGGATGACGCGGGCGATGCGGTCCCGGATGGTGGCGTAGTTCCTCTCGAACTCTTCCCAGGGGGTGGGGCTTTGGGGGCCGAGGACGCGGCGGGCGAGGCGGGCGACGATGGCCGGTTCGGACAGCAGGTGGGGGCCGGCGGGTTCGAGGCGGCCGCGGGAGGCGTGGACCATGCCCATGGAGTCCTCGACGGTGACGAACTGGTCGGCGCTCGTCCCGTCCGGGCGGACTTGGCGGTCCCGTTCGGTGCGGCCGAGGGTGGGCAGGATCAGGGCGCGGGCGCCGGTGACCGCGTGGGAGCGGTTGAGTTTGGTGGAGACGTGCACGGTGAGGCGGGCGCGGCGGACGGCGGCTTCGGTGACGTCGGTGTCGGGGGTGGCGGAGACGAAGTTGCCGCCCATGGCGAAGAAGACCTTGGCGTGGCCGTCCCGTAGGGCGCGGATGGCGCGGACGACGTCGTAGCCGTGGTCGCGGGGCGGGGCGAAGCCGAATTCCTTTTCCAGGGCGTCGAGGAAGGCGGGTGCGGGGCGTTCGAAGATGCCCATGGTGCGGTCGCCCTGGACGTTGCTGTGGCCGCGTACGGGGCAGACGCCCGCTCCGGGGCGGCCGATGTTGCCGCGCAGCAGGAGGAAGTTGACGACCTCGGCGATGGTGGGGACGGAGTGTTTGTGTTGGGTCAGGCCCATGGCCCAGCAGACGATGGTGCGCCGGGAGGCGAGGACCATGGCGAGGGCGCGGTCGATCTCGTCCTGGGTGAGTCCGGTGGCGCGCAGGGTCTCGGCGTCGACGGTGGTGTTGGCGAGGGCGGCGAACTCGTCGAAGCCGTGGGTGTGTTCGCGGATGAAGTCCGTGTCGAGGGCGCCTTCGGTGGCCAGGAGGCGGTGGTTGAGGGCGCGGAAGAGGGCCTGGTCGCCGCCGAGGCGGACTTGGAGGAAGAGGTCGGTGAGGGCGGTGCCGCCGCCGGCGAGGCCGCGGGGGGTCTGGGGGTTCTTGAAGCGTTCGAGGCCGGCTTCGGGGAGCGGGTTGATCGAGATGATCTTTGCGCCGCCGGCCTTGGCCTTCTCCAGGGCGCTGAGCATCCGGGGGTGGTTGGTGCCGGGGTTCTGGCCGGCGACGATGATCAGGTCGGCCTTGTAGAGGTCTTCCAGGAGGACGCTGCCCTTGCCGACGCCCAGGGTGGCGGTGAGTGCGGAGCCGGAGGACTCGTGGCACATGTTGGAGCAGTCGGGGAGGTTGTTGGTGCCGAATTCGCGGGCGAAGAGCTGGTAGAGGAAGGCGGCTTCGTTGCTGGTGCGGCCGGAGGTGTAGAAGACGGCCTCGTCGGGGGTGTCGAGGGCGGTGAGTTCCTCGGCGATGAGGTCGAAGGCGCGGTCCCAGGTGAGGGGTTGGTAGTGGTCGGCGCCTTCGGGGAGGTACATGGGGTGGGTGAGGCGGCCTTGTTGGCCGAGCCAGTAGCCGCTGCGGGTGGCGAGGTCGCTGACGGGGTGGGCGGCGAAGAAGTCGGGGGTGACGCGGCGGAGGGTGGCTTCCTCGGCGACGGCCTTGGCGCCGTTCTCGCAGAATTCGGCGGCGTGCCGTTTGTCGTCCTCGGGCCAGGCGCAGCCGGGGCAGTCGAAGCCGTTCTTCTGGTTGACGCGGAGGAGGGTGAGGGCGGTGCGGCGGACGCCCATCTGTTGTTGGGAGATCTTGAGCGCGTTGGTGATGGCGGGGATGCCGACGGCGGAGTGCTGGGGCGCGCCGACCTCGGGCGCGTCCTGGACGGGGTCCGATGTGGGCGGCTTGCCTGCCATGGCGCTCTCCCTGGGGTTGTGTGCCGGACGGGATCGCCGGGCGCGGCGGGTCGTTGCCGTGCACAGGTGAGTGGTGCGGTGTCGATCCTGTCATGGCGGGGGTGCGGGGAGTAAGGCAGCGCGCGCCGGTGGGTGGGGGGCGGCGGTCGGTGCGTTGCCGCCGCGGCGGGGATTGTCAGTGGGCCGTGGCAGGATCGGGGGCGTGGCAGGAAAGGCAGTGAAGATGAGCGAAGCGACCGGCACCGAGGCGGCGGCGGGTGGCCGTCCGCGCCTGCTCCTGATGGACGGGCATTCCATGGCATACCGGGCGTTCTTCGCCCTGCCCGTGGAGAATTTCACCACCGCGACCGGACAACCGACCAATGCGATCTACGGCTTCGCGTCGATGCTCGCGAACACCCTGCGTGACGAGGCCCCCACGCACTTCGCGGTGGCGTTCGACGTCTCCCGCAAGACGTGGCGCTCGGAGGAGTTCCCGGAGTACAAGGCGAACCGCTCCAAGACCCCCGACGAGTTCAAGGGCCAGGTCGAGCTGATCGGCGAGCTGCTGGACGCGATGCACGTCAAGCGCTTCGCGGTGGACGGCTTCGAGGCGGACGACGTGATCGCCACTCTTGCCACACAGGCCACGGCCCTGGGCTTCGAGGTCGCGATCGTCACCGGCGACCGGGACTCCTTCCAGTTGGTCTCCGAGGACGTCACGGTGCTCTACCCGACCAAGGGCGTCTCGGAGCTGACCCGCTTCACCCCGGAGAAGGTCGCCGAGAAGTACGGCCTGACCCCTGCCCAGTACCCGGACTTCGCGGCCCTGCGCGGCGACCCGTCGGACAACCTCCCCGGCATCCCCGGCGTCGGTGAGAAGACGGCCACGAAGTGGATCAACCAGTTCGGTTCGTTCGCGGAGTTGGTCGAGCGCGTCGACGAGGTCAAGGGCAAGGCGGGGCAGAACCTCCGCGATCATCTGGAGTCGGTGAAGCTGAACCGCCGGCTGACCGAGATGGTCCGGGACGTGGAGCTGTCCTGCGGCCCCGCCGAGCTGACCCGCGAGCCCTACGACCGCGAGGCGCTGAAGGTCTTCCTGAACGCCCTGGAGATCCGCAACCAGGGCCTGCGGGACCGCCTGTTGGCGGTGGACCCGGGTTCCGTCGAGAGCGCACAGGAGGCCGAGCCGGCGGCCGGCGTCGAGGTGGACGGCGCGGTGCTGGGCACCGGCGAGCTCGCCCCGTGGCTGGCCGAGCACGGCGCGGGTCCGTTGGGCGTGGCCACCGTCGACGTGTGGTCGTTGGGCAGCGGCAGCGTCGCCGAGGTGGCGTTGGCCACCGGGCACGGTCCGGCCGCGTGGTTCGATCCGGCGCAGTTGGACGAGACGGACGAGCGGGCGTTCGCCGCCTGGAGCGCGGACGCCGAGCGGCCCAAGGTGATGCACAACGCCAAGGGCCTGATGCGGGTCTTCGGCGAGCACGGCTGGCGCATCGAGGGCGTGGCCATGGACACCGCGCTCGCCGCCTATCTGGTCAAGCCCGGTCGCCGTTCCTTCGCGCTGGACGCCCTGTCGATCGAGTACCTGGGCCGTGATCTGGCGCCGGCGGCGGCCGGGGACGGCCAGTTGGCGTTCGGCGTGGACGAGCAGGCCGAGGCGGAGGCGCTGATGGCGCAGGCCCGCACGGTCCTCGATCTGGGGACGGCGTTCGGGACGAAGCTGGCGGAGGTCGGCGCGGCCGATCTGTTGCGCGAGGTGGAGCTGCCGACCAGCGAGTTGCTGGCCCGTATGGAGCGGGCCGGGATCGCCGCCGACCGGGGCTGGCTGGAGCGGATGGAGCAGCAGTTCGCCGGCGCCGTGCAGCAGGCGGTGAAGGAGGCGCACGCCGCGGCCGGTCATGAGTTCAACCTCGGCTCGCCCAAGCAGCTCCAGGAGGTGCTGTTCGGGGAGTTGGGCCTGCCCAAGACCAAGAAGACCAAGACCGGTTACACCACCGATGCCGATGCGCTGGCGTGGCTGGCGTCGGGGACCGACAACGAGCTCCCGGTGATCATGCTGCGCCACCGGGAGCAGGCCAAGCTGCGGACCACGGTCGAGGGCCTGATCAAGGCGATCGCCACGGACGGCCGGATCCACACCACCTTCAACCAGACCGTGGCCGCCACGGGCCGGTTGTCGTCCACCGACCCCAATCTGCAGAACATCCCGGTGCGGACGGACGAGGGCCGGGCGATCCGCCGCGGCTTCGTCGTCGGCGAGGGCTTTGAGACGCTGCTGACGGCCGACTACAGCCAGATCGAGCTGCGGGTGATGGCCCATCTCTCCGAGGACGAGGGCCTGATCGAGGCGTTCACCTCCGGTGAGGACCTGCACACCACGGTCGCCTCGCAGGTCTTCTCGGTCGCCAAAGACGAGGTCGACCCGGAGATGCGCCGCAAGATCAAGGCGATGTCGTACGGGCTGGCCTACGGGCTGTCGGCGTTCGGGCTCTCCCAGCAGTTGGGCATCCAGCCGGACGAGGCCCGCAAGTTGATGGACACCTTCTTCGAGCGGTTCGGCGGGGTGCGGGACTACCTCCAGCGCGTCGTGGAGGAGGCCCGGGCGACCGGGTACACCGAGACGATCCTGGGGCGCCGCCGCTATCTGCCCGACCTCAACAGCGACAACCGCCAGCGCCGCGAGATGGCCGAGCGGATGGCGCTGAACGCCCCGATCCAGGGCACCGCCGCGGACATCGTCAAGATCGCGATGCTGCGGGTCGATGCGGCGCTGCGGGCGGCGGAGCTGTCCTCGCGGATGCTGCTCCAGGTCCACGACGAAATCGTGGTCGAGGTGGCTCCGGGCGAGTGCGCCCGGGTCGAGGAGCTGGTCCGCAAGGAGATGGCCGCGGCCGTCGAGCTCCGCGCCCCGCTGGACGTCTCGGTCGGTCACGGCACGGACTGGGAGTCGGCGGCGCACTGACGGCTGGCCCGGGGGCGCGCGGGGTCGGCTCCGTGCGCACCCGGGCCGCTCAGGCTGTTCCGGTCTCGGCGTGGACGTCCGCCGCGGCCGGAGTGTGCCACGTCCGGTGGCGGCCCAGGAGCCGGGTCCCCGCCGCGCTGACCAGCAGCCCGGGTACGAGCCCGGCGCCCGCCCCGAAGAGCAGGTCCGGCAGATAGTCGAACCATCCCACGCCGGCCCCGTAGACGGCGTGGGCCCGCAGCGTGCGGTAGCCGGCGCCGAGCAGCACGCCCAGGGCGATCGGGGCGGCGAGCAACAGCCGCGCCCGGATGGGCAGTTCGGGAGCGGTGGCCTCGGTGCTGGCGGTCCCGGCCGCGGGGCCCTTCCGTAGTGCGGCGTGGAGGAACCCTCCGAGTGCCAGCAGTGCCAGCGCGGAGGTGGCGTACTGGAGGTACATGGCCAACGGCCGGTCGCCCAGCACCGTGTTGAGTACGGGAAGCAGATGGCTGCCCCAGCGCCCGGGGTGGGTGAAGGCGTCCCAGACCACGTGGGTCACCGCGCCGAGCACCGCCGAGGCGTAGAACCAGCCCGCCAGCGCGGCCCGTTCGCGGGTGGTGCGCTCTCGCCGGGGCCGACCGCGGGCGAGAGCCCCGACCCGTTCCCGCCCGGCCGGCGGCAGCAGCGCCAGCAGCGGCTCGCGCACCCACCGCCAGCCGGCGACTAGGACCGCGGTGAGCAGCGCGTCCACGGTCAGCACGCCGGGCAGCGAGTGGGTGACCGTCCCGAAGGCCATGCCGCCCGGGATCACGGTGTCCGCGTAGTACGTCACGTCCGGGGCGAACGAGCCGGCGACCAGCGCGGAGGCGATCAGGGGCCCGCGGGCGGTGCCGGTGCGGCGGATGAGCGGGAGCACGGCAGCGGCATGGCTCAGTGTGAACGGCATCTTTCCCTCCTTGATCGATTCGGATCATTATGTGGCCGTGGGGGTGGTGGCTGTGCGGCCCGAGTTGTCGTAGTCTCGCCGGAGTTGAGGTACGGGGAGCGCGGTACGACGACGCGCGTGGGAAGCCGGGCACCGGCAACAGGTACGCACGCGGTTGGTCGACGGAGGGGACACCAGGTATGGCAGCCACATTCCGGCGGCGACTCCAAAGAGGAGTGGCCTCCACGGCCGTGGCAGCGGCGGCGCTGGCCGCGCTGACCGCCTCGCAGGCGCCCGGTGCCGCGGACCGCCCGACGGCCCACGCGGTGCGCCCCCCGGTGCCGCCCGCCAACACTCCCATCGACGGCGGCTCGCCCTACTACACCGATCTGCCGCCGCTCAACAGCCCCGTCCCACCGAACGGTTCCGGCCACCACGACGGTCCCGAGCGTGGCGTGCACGGCTCCTCCCAGGCGGGCATTCCGGCCACCGTGCTGGCCGCCTACAAGAAGGCCGAGGCCCAACTGGGCGTCTCCCAACCGGGCTGCCACCTGCCCTGGCAACTGCTCGCCGGGATCGGCGAGGTGGAGTCCGGCCACGCCCGCGGCGGCGCGGTGGACGCCGAGGGCACCACCCTCCGGCCGATCCTCGGCCCGGTGCTCGACGGCAACGGCTTCGCCCTGATACCCGACACCGACGGCGGCCGCTACGACGGCGACCCCGTCCACGACCGGGCCGTCGGCCCGATGCAGTTCATCCCCTCGACCTGGGCGAACTGGGGCGCCGACGGCAACGGCGACGGCATCAAGGACCCCAACAACGTCTACGACGCCACCCTCGCCGCCGGCCGTTACCTCTGCGCCGACGGCCGCGACCTGTCCGACCAGACCGACCTGGACCGGGCCGTCCTCGGCTACAACGACTCCACCGCATACCTGCGGACGGTGCTGTCCTGGTACGCGTTCTACCGGAAGGGCACGTTCGAGGTACCGGACGGCAAGGGCGCGCTCCCCGTACGGCGCGGCGGCGGTACCACCGCCACCGGTGACGGGACCGGGAAGGCGAGCCACGGTGGCGACGCCAAGGGCACGCACCCGGGGAAGTCCGGCGGACCGGCCGGCCGGCAGAAGCCCAACACCCCGTCGCTGCCCGGTGGTTCGTCCGGCAACGGCGACAGCTCCGGGCCCTCGCACGACGGCGGCGCCCCGGCCCCCACGCCGTCCCCGAAGCCCACCCCGACCCCCACGCCCACCCCGAAGCCGCCGCCCGCCAAGCCCGCCCCGCTCACCGCCCTCGAACCGGCCGGCGACCAGGGCGGCAAGGACCTCACGGCCACCGCCGGCACCGACTTCACCACTCCCGTGCGGGTCCGCGCCAAGGACGCCCACGGCAAGCCGGTGGGCGGCGCCGCGATCCGCTTCACCCTCACCGGCACCACCGGGACCCGCTTCCCCGGCGGCGCCACCGAGGTCACCGTCAAAACCGGCAAGGACGGCCTGGCCACCGCCCCGACGCTGCACGCCGGCGACGCCCCGGGCGCGTTCACCGTCCGCGCCACCGCAGTCGGCCGCACGGTGCCGCCCGTCGACGCCAAGGGCACCGTCACGGCCAAGCCCGCCCCGAAGGCCGACGCGCTCGCCCGCACCTCCGACCGGCCGCTGACGGTGGCGGCCGGCGGCGCCTACGCCGACGACGCGGTCCAACTCACGGCGACCTACCGGGGCAAGGCCGCGCCCGGCGTCGCGGTCACCGCCACCATGGTCACCGACGACCCCAAGAAGCCCGTCGAGAACGACCGCGGCCCCTACTTCAAGGACCCCAAGGCCACCGGCGCCGCCCAGGACAAGCCGGTCCGCACCCTCACCGGCCTCACCACCGACGCCGACGGCCTGCTCACCCTCCCGAAGATCTACACCGACGGCCACCCGGGCACCTTCCGGCTCCAGTTGACCACCGCCGACGGCGCCGCGTTGACCGTCACCCTCACCGTGACGGCGCCCGCCGCCCCCTGACCGCCGGGCCCCGCCCGTACCGCCACCGCCGTCCCGCCCGTACGCCCGGGCAGGGCGGCGGTGCAACGTGTTCTCATCTTCGCCGCCCGTTGCTACCGTGCCCCCGCCCTGACGCTGCATCAGTCCAGTTCTCCGGGAGGACGGCCATGCGCGCCCTGACAGCAGCCGCGATCGGCCTGGCCGCCGCGCTCGCCCTGGTCTTCACGATCACCGCGATCGGTGCCCCCGAAGGCCACACCTCCCCCAAGCCGCTGCTGACCACCGTGCCCGCACGCCCCTGAAGGGAGCGTCGCCACCGCCATGCGCCGAACTCCGCCCCGTACCGGGACGCACCCGTCGCGGCCGCAGAGGGGGATGCGCCGCACCGCGAGCCTCGTCCTGCTCGGGCTCGCCGCCTTCTTCACCGCCCTCTCCCCCCTGATGCGGTGGTACGCCTTCCCCCGCCTCGCCAAGATCCCGCCCAGCCAGTACCAGGCCATGGTCCTGGAGGCCAGGCCCGCCACCCTCCTCGACTACGGCACCATGAAGGCCCGGCAGGTCCCCAAGGTCACCATCGTGCAGACCCTCAAGGGCAACGTCGACGAGGCCCACCGCGTCGAACGGGCCGTCGGCCGCGATGTCGTCGTCTGGGACGCGCTGTCCTATGTGGCCGGCCCCGACGGCAAGATGGTCTCCGAGATCCCCGAGCGCTACGTCTTCGACGCCCACTCCCAGGAACCCGTGCACGCCGCGGGCGAGATGGTCGACGGCGACCCCGTGCGCCGCTCGGGCATCGAGTACAAGTGGCCGTTCCTCACCGAGAAGCGCGACTACGCCTACTTCGACCCGCAGACCCGCACCTCCGCCCCCATCCACTACAAGGGGACCCGCACCTTCCACGGCCTGGAGGTCTACTACTTCGAGCAGACCATCCCCTGGACCAGGGTCCCGCTGCCCAAGAAGATGCCGGTCAAGGGCATCACCCCCCAGGCCGTCGAGAAGATGGGCACCACCCGCTGGTACTCCACCACGCGGATGTTCTGGGTCGACCCGGTCACCGGCGCCCCCGTCAACGGCGAGGAGATCCACAAGGAGGAGCTGCGCGGCGGCCAGCTCCTGCCCGGCGGCGGCAAGGTCACCGCCTTCGCCGGCCATGTGAAGATGCGCGCCGACTACGTCGACTCCACCGTCGCCCTGGTCTCCGCGCAGCGCACCCTCGTCCTGCTGCTCACCGGCTATCTGCCCTGGGGCTTCCTGGCCCTGGGCGCCGCCCTTCTCGCCGCCAGCCTGCTCCTCGAAGCCCGCGCGCGGCGGCCCCGCACGGGCCCGGCGGCGTCGGGCGGGGGCGTTGTCAGTGGCGGTCCGTAACGTGGAGACATGACGCTGACGAACTTCCCCATGACGCCGACGAGTCGACTGACGATCCGACCGACGAGCCTCCGCACGGCCTTCTCCGCACGGGAGTTGACGCGCCCCGCCGTCCCGGAGGGAGCCCGCCCACGGGCCCGTGCGCCCCGCGGCGGGCCCGCTCCGCCGGGCGGGGTCTCACCCCCGCCGCAGCCGCGCCGTGGTGTGCCGGGTCGGCTCGGCCGTCGAAGGGTCCTCCGGCCAGGGGTGCTTGGGGTAGCGGCCGCGCAGCTCCGCCCGCACGGCCCGGTAGCCGTCCCGCCAGAAGGAGGCCAGATCCGCGGTGACCGCGGCCGGTCGCCCCGCCGGCGACAGCAGGTGCACCAGCACCGGCACCCGCCCGCCCGCCACCCGCGGCGACTCCCGCAGCCCGAACAACTCCTGCAGTTTCACGGCCAGTACGGGCTGCTCGCCGCCGTAGTCCACGCGCACCCGGGAGCCACTGGGCACCTCGATCCGCTCCGGTGCCAGCTCCTCGAAGCGCACCGCCTCGCCGGTCGCCCACGGCAGCAGCCGGGTCAGCGCCTGCCCCGCGTCGATCCGCGCCAGATCGGCCCGCCGCCGGGCCCGCCCCAACTCCGGCCCCAGCCAGTCCTCGACGCGCTCCAGCAGTGCCGCGTCCGACACCTCCGGCCACGGCGCCCCCAACTCCCGGTGCAGAAAGGCCATCCGCTCCCGCACCGTGGCCGCCCCCGGCGTCCACCGCAGCACTCCGAGCCCCTCCCGCCGCAGCCCGTCGACGACCGCGTCCCGCAGCAGCCCGGGATCCGGCGCGGACAGCGGCCGGGCCGTCAGCTCGATCGCGCCCAGCCGGCTCACCCGCCGGGCCACCACCTCCCCGTCCGCCCAGCGCACCTCCTCCCCGGAGGAGTACAGCGCCCCGGCCGCGGCGCGGGCGGTCGCCTCGTCGATCACGGCCGCGAGCCGGATCCGGGCGGACGCCGCCGCGAGGGGCCGGTCCGCCACCGCGACCGCCAGCCAGGCCGCGTCCCGCAGCCGCGACCCGTCGCCGGCCCGGCCCCCGAAGGCCGCCCCGGCCAGCTCGGCGCCGGTCCCGGACGCCATCAGATAGCTGCCGGCGCCGCGCGCCCTGGCCACCCGCTCCGGGAAGGCCAGCGCCGCGATCAGCCCGGCCACCGCGTCCTCCGACACCGCACCGGCCGCCGGCCGTTCGGCGGGCTCCCGCTTCGGCTCCCCGGCCGCCGCCGCGAGCCGCCGCGCCTCCTGCCGCCACCGCCCGGCGTACGCGTCGCCGCCCCGCCGCGCGGTGCGCCACGCCGCCGCAAGATCGTCCCCGTAGGACCGCGGGGGCTCCTCGCTCAACAGCGCCACCACCTCCGCGGCGCGCCGCGCCCCGACCTCCGGCGCACCGTCCAACAGGGCGCGGGCCAGCCGCGGATGAAGCCCGAGCCGCGCCATCCGTACGCCCCGCTCGGTGGCCCGCCCGGCCTCGTCCACCGCGCCGATCGCCGTCAGCACCTCGCGGGCCGCGGCCAGCGCACCGGCCGGTGGGGCGTCGAGCAGCGCCAGCCCGCTCGCGGACGGATCGCCCCAACAGGCCGCCTGCAGGGCGAACGCGGTCAGATCCGCGACCCTGATCTCCGGGTCGGGGAAGCGCGGCAGTCGCCCGTCCTCCCCTTCCGCCCAGCAGCGGTAGGCCACCCCGGGCCCCTGCCGGCCGGCCCGCCCGGCCCGCTGCCGCGCCGCCGCCCGCGAGGCCCGCACGGTCGTCAGCGCGCTCAGCCCGCGCGCATGGTCCATCCGCGGCACCCGCGCCAGCCCGCCGTCCACCACGACCCGCACCCCCGGCACGGTCAGGCTGGACTCCGCCACCGCCGTCGCCAGCACCACCCGCTGCCGGCCGTCCCCGCCGGCCAGCACCGCGTCCTGCACCTCGGCCGGTGCCCGCCCGTGCACCTGCAACACCTCGGCGTCCACGCCGTCCAACTGCCCCGCGACCCGGGCGATTTCCCCGACCCCGGGCAGGAAGCACAGCACGTCGCCGTCCCGTTCACCAAGGGCCCGGCGCACCACGGCGGCGACGTGCGCCAGCAGTGCCGGGTCCACCCGCATCCCGTGCGCCGGCGCGACCGGCCGCTCCGGCGGCGCCCACACGGTCTCCACGGGGTGCGAGACCCCCTCCGCCGTCACCACCGGAGCCGGCTCGTCGGCGCCGCCCAACAGCCGCGCCCAGCCCTCCGCGTCCGTCGTCGCCGAGGCCGCCAGCAGTTGCAACTCCGGCCGCAGCGCCGCCCGTACGTCCAACAGGAAGGCCGCGCAGGTATCCGCGTCCAGGTGCCGCTCGTGGCACTCGTCCAGCACCACGACGTCCACCCCGGCCAGCTCCGGATCGCGCTGCAACCGCTGCAACAGCACCCCGGTGGTCACCACCTCCACCGCGGTACGGGGCCCGGCCCGCCGCTCCCCGCGCACCGTGAAGCCGACGCTGTCGCCCACCCGCTCGCCCAGCAGCCAAGCCATTCGCCGGGCCGCCGCCCGGGCCGCGATCCGCCGCGGCTCGGCGACCAACACCCGCCGCCGCGGCCCCGCGCCGACCAGCCCGGCGAGCTCCAGCGGCACCAGGGTCGTCTTGCCGGTGCCCGGCGGCGCGCACAGCACCGCGGCGCCGGCGGTGTCCAGGGCACTCCGCAGCGCGGGCAGCGCGCTGCGGACGGGCAGTTCGGCGAGGGCGGCACCGGCGGCCGGGGAAGGGGTGAGGCTCACCGCTCCAGTCTGCCGCCCGGACACCACGCGCCGGCCGCCCGCCCCGGAGCGATCGACTCCCGGAGCGCTACGCCCCGTCCACCTCGCACACGAAGATCGCCGTCCCCGGGATCAGATGCCCCCGCAGCGGCGACCAGCCGCCCCACTCCTGGGCGTTCCATTCCGGCCATTCCGGTTCGACGAGATCCACCAGCCGGAAACCGGCCGCCACCACGTCCCGCACCCGGTCGCCCACCGTCCGGTGGTGCTCCACATACACCGCGCGCCCGTTCTCGTCCTGCTCGACGTACGGCGTGCGGTCGAAGTAGGAGGCCGCCACCGACAGGCCCTCCGGCCCCGGCTCGTCGGGGAACGCCCAGCGGATCGGGTGCGTCACCGAGAAGACGAACCGCCCGCCAGGCCGCAGCACCCGCCGGACCTCGCGCAGCACCCGTACCGGATCGGCGACGAACGGCAGCGCCCCGTAGGCGGAACAGGCCAGGTCGAAACTGTCGTCACGGAACGGCAGCGCGCCCGCGTCCGCCTCCACCAACCCGACCGCGTCGCCGGCGTCGTCGTTGATCCGCAGCGCGTGCTGGAGCTGCCGGTGGGAGAGGTCCAGCGCCACCGGCAGCGCCCCCTGGGCCGCCAGCCAACGGGAGCACTGGGCCGCACCGGCCCCGATCTCCAGGACACGCCGCCCCTTCAGCTCCGCGGCCGGCCCCAGCAGCGCGGCGTCCGCCTCGTCGAGCCCCTCCGGACCCCAGACGAACCGGTCGTCCCCGAGAAAGGAGCCGTGCTCCTGCTGGTAGTCGTCCGCATTGCGGTCCCACCAGCCGCGGTTGGCCCGGCTGCTCTCGGTGTCCGAGGCGTCACGTCGGGTCGCCTCCGGCTCGTGGTCTTGGTTCATCGCGCCCGTCGTCGTAGTCTTCGCACTGCTTGTCGCAGCGGGGGACTGCGAGGCCCTACGACCTCGCGGAACATCGCGTGTGCCGGGTATGGAGCGTTCTGCCCCGGGTGTGCGCCTTTCGCGCATTGACCCTGTCCGGCTGCCCCCGTATGCTACAAGTTGCGCTGCGGGCCTGCGTGCCTCGGACGGAGTAGGCCGCGCTCGCATCTGTATGAATGTCCCCTCGGTTTTGAGGCGTTTCGGGTAGCTCCGGTTTGCGGGGCCTCCGGAGGATGCGCCTTAGACGCTGTCCGGTCTGATGCAGAGGCGATACGGGCTCTCGGCGTAGCAGTACCTACGACTTCAATGTCCGTACCGGAGCCCTTTCCCACATGACGAGCAGCACCGAGACCACCGCCACCACCCCGCAGGTTGCGGTCAACGACATCGGTAACGAGGAAGCATTCCTCGCCGCGATCGACGAGACGATCAAGTACTTCAACGACGGCGACATCGTCGACGGCGTCATCGTGAAGGTCGACCGGGACGAGGTCCTGCTCGACATCGGTTACAAGACCGAAGGCGTCATCCCGAGCCGTGAGCTCTCGATCAAGCACGACGTCGACCCCAACGAGGTCGTTGCGGTCGGCGACGAGATCGAGGCGCTTGTTCTCCAGAAGGAGGACAAGGAAGGCCGCCTGATCCTCTCGAAGAAGCGCGCCCAGTACGAGCGTGCCTGGGGCACCATCGAGAAGATCAAGGAAGAGGACGGGATCGTCACCGGTACCGTCATCGAGGTCGTCAAGGGTGGTCTCATCCTCGACATCGGCCTCCGCGGCTTCCTTCCGGCCTCCCTGGTCGAGATGCGTCGTGTCCGCGACCTCCAGCCCTACGTGGGCAAGGAGCTTGAGGCCAAGATCATCGAGCTGGACAAGAACCGCAACAACGTGGTCCTGTCCCGCCGCGCCTGGCTGGAGCAGACCCAGAGCGAGGTCCGTCAGACCTTCCTCACCACCCTCCAGAAGGGCCAGGTGCGCTCCGGCGTCGTCTCCTCCATCGTCAACTTCGGTGCCTTCGTGGACCTGGGCGGCGTCGACGGTCTCGTCCACGTCTCCGAGCTGTCCTGGAAGCACATCGACCACCCCTCCGAGGTCGTCGAGGTCGGCCAGGAGGTCACGGTCGAGGTCCTGGACGTCGACATGGACCGCGAGCGCGTCTCCCTGTCGCTCAAGGCGACCCAGGAAGACCCGTGGCAGCAGTTCGCCCGCACCCACCAGATCGGCCAGGTCGTGCCCGGCAAGGTCACGAAGCTGGTGCCGTTCGGTGCGTTCGTCCGCGTCGACGAGGGCATCGAGGGTCTGGTCCACATCTCCGAGCTGGCCGAGCGCCACGTGGAGATCCCGGAGCAGGTCGTCCAGGTCAACGACGAGATCTTCGTCAAGGTCATCGACATCGACCTGGAGCGCCGCCGCATCAGCCTCTCGCTGAAGCAGGCCAACGAGTCCTTCGGCGCCGACCCGTCGGCGGTCGAGTTCGACCCGACCCTGTACGGCATGGCCGCGTCCTACGACGACCAGGGCAACTACATCTACCCCGAGGGCTTCGACCCCGAGACCAACGACTGGCTTGAGGGCTACGAGACGCAGCGCGAGGCCTGGGAGAACCAGTACGCCGAGGCGCAGCAGCGCTTCGAGCAGCACCAGGCCCAGGTCATCAAGTCCCGCGAGGCCGACGAGCAGGCTGCGGCCGAGGGCGCTGCGGCTCCGGCGGCCAGCGGCCAGGGCGGCGGCGGCAACGTCTCCGGTGGCTCGTACTCCTCGGAGTCGGCGGACAACTCCGGCGCCCTGGCGTCGGACGAGGCCCTCGCCGCGCTCCGCGAGAAGCTGGCCGGCGGCCAGAGCTGAACGGTTCCACCGTCAGCGCTAGCCGGTTGAGGTAGCTGAAGACGCAAGGCCCGCTCCCTTCGGGGGGCGGGCCTTCGTCGTGTGTGTGTGGGTCTTGCTGAGAATTGCTGAGCGTGCTGGGACCGGGCCGGGAGGGGGCGAGACCGTGCGGTGCCGTGGCTCCGGCCCGGGTGGTGAGTGGTGGCCTGCTGAGTGAGGGGGGCTGGTTGCCGGTCTTGTCGTCCTTGTGTGCATGGTCATGGTGGTGCCGGCGGGGGCGATGAGGGGGGCGGTGGGCGTTCAACTTCCGTGCCAGATGTGGACCTTGCCCGGGAGGCGACGCGGTTCATTGATGCGCAGGGGGTGTTGGGGCGGGAATGCCGGGGCCCTTCCGAGACGTTCTTGCTTACGGACACGAGGAGGAGCGGTCACTGTGTTGGATCCCCAGGGTTTGTACGAATGGGAGCCGAGTGGGCTCGCGGCGGTCGAGGCGTTCACGGCCAGGGACTCCGCCGGCCTGGTGCTGCTCTACCACTTCGACGGCTACATCGACGCCGGTGAGACCGGTGACCAGATCGTGGAGCGGTTGCTCGACGGCCTGTCGCACCGCGTGGTGGCCCGTTTCGACCACGACCGACTGGTGGACTACCGAGCGCGCCGCCCGCTGCTCACCTTCGAACGCCACCGCTGGACCGCTTACGAGGCCCCGAGCATCGAACTCCACCTGGTCGAGGACGCCACCGGGGCACCCTTCCTGCTGCTGTCCGGGCCCGAACCGGACGTGGAGTGGGAGCGGTTCGCCGCGGCGGTTCGGCAGATGGTGGAGCGGCTCGGCGTCCGGCTGGCGGTCAACTTCCACGGCATCCCGATGGGCGTCCCGCACACCCGCCCCGTGGGCCTCACCCCGCACGGCAACCGCACGGACCTGATTCCGGGGCACGGTAGCTTCTTCGACGAGGCCCAGGTGCCTGGTAGCGCCGAGGCCCTGGTCGAGTTCCGGCTCGCCGAGGCGGGGCACGACGTGCTGGGCGTCGCGGCGCACGTGCCGCACTACATCGCCCGGTCCGCGTACCCGGACGCCGCGCTCACTGCCTTGGAGGCGGTCACCGCCGCCACCGGCCTGGTGCTGCCGAACGCCGCGCATGCGCTGCGCACGGAGGCGCTGCGGACGCAGGAGGAGATCGAACGGCAGATCTCCGAGGGCGATGAGGAGTTGATCGCCCTGGTGAGCGGCCTTGAGCACCAGTACGACGCGGTGGCCGGGGCGGAATCCCGGGGCAACCTCGTCGCCGAACCGCTTGAACTCCCGTCGGCCGACGAGATCGGCCGGGAATTCGAGCGCTTCCTGGCGGAGCGTGAGGCGGAGGGCGGCGGAGGTGCGCTCTGAGGTTGACCAGCGGGTCAGCGGCCAGCGGCTGAGTGCGTAGCGGGGCAGGACCTCATGGATCGTCGGCTCGACTTCGCTTGTGCGTGGCGGAGTTGAGCCGTGTGGGGCTGCTCCGGCTGGTGGGGGCTCTATGACGGGTTGGCATCACGTGCGTGAGAGCTCTGCCCGGTGAGTGGCGGGTGGTGGCTGGTGGGCGGCTGGTGCGGACGTCCCTTCGTTGGTGCGGTTGCCGGGCGTTGAGGACCGGTGGGGTGCGGGATGCCGTCGCCCGGGCGTCCTGTCGCGGGGCGGGGCGTATAGCGTGGGGCCATGGTGAAGGTGGGGCTGACCGGCGGGATCGGTGCCGGCAAGAGTGAGGTCTCGCGGTTGCTGGCGTCGTACGGCGCGGTGATCGTGGACGCGGACAAGATCGCCCGCGAGGTCGTCGAGCCCGGGACGCCCGGACTCGCCGCGGTGGTCGAGGAGTTCGGGGCGGATGTCCTCGCGCCGGACGGCACCCTGGACCGGCCGAAGCTGGGCGCGCTGGTCTTCGCCGACCAGGAGAAGCTCAAGGCGCTCAACGCGATCGTGCACCCCTTGGTGGGCGCGCGGTCGGCCGAACTCGAAGCGGCGGCGGGGCCGGACGCCGTGGTGATCCACGATGTGCCGCTCCTGACGGAGAACGGCCTGGCGCCGCTCTACGACCTGGTGGTGGTCGTCGACGCGACGCCGCAGACCCAACTGGACCGGCTGGTGCGGCTGCGCGGGATGGCGGGGGGCGAGGCCACGCAGCGGATGGCGGCACAGGCCACCCGCGAGGAACGGCTCGCCATCGCCGACCTGGTGATTGACAACGACGGCCCGCTGGAGGCGTTGGAACCCCAGGTCCGCGCGGTGTGGGAGCGGCTGCGCGGGGCCTGAGCCCGGGCGGTAGCCTCACCGCCATGACAACCACCGATCTTGACCCCAAGTCCCCTGTCCCGGGCCCCGGTTCCACCACCGGGGCCTCCGGCTTGGCCGCTGGCTCCGGTGACGTCGCTCCCGCGTCGTTCGTCGTCAACGTCCCCGGCCTTGCCGACGCCGAACTGGAACCGGAGCCCCTCGATCCCGAACAGGTCGTTTCCGGCGATCCGGTGGTGACCGGCAAGGTGCTCTGGGAGTCCCCGGACGGCTGCCAGATCCGCGGCATCTGGCAGATCACCCCGGGCGTGGTGACGGACACCGAGGCGAACGAGCTGTTCGTGGTTGTCAGCGGACGCGCCACCATCGAGGTCGAGGGCGGCCCGGTCCTGGAGGTGGGACCGGGGGACGCCTGCGTCCTGCGCGAGGGCGACCGGACGCGATGGACCGTGCACGAGACGTTGCGCAAGGCGTACCACATCAGCCTCTAGCGGGGCGGTGGGCACATCGGCGTCGGGGTCGGGTCGGCGTCGGTGTGAGGTGCTGGCGTTGGTGTGGGACACCGCCATCCACGAGGCCCGTTGCCAACGAGTCCCGTTCCAACGGACCCCGCTGGCCGCGGCCCTCGGCGTCGACGGGTGCCGCCGTCGACGGGTCCCGGGCTCCGGTAGGGAGCGACCGCCGGGTCGGGAATGCGGCAACGCATCCGGGTGTTGACGACCTCGTTGCCGCACCGCACAGGGCGGTTGCACCACACTGAGCGGTTGTGCACCGCACATCGCCGTACGGAGTAGGCCGGTTACGGCCTGCCCCGACGACACCGGAAGGAGTCGGCCCGTGCCCGAGCGCAGCCCCGAGACACACGTCATCGACTACCGTGCCGCGGAGCAACTGCTGGACGCCCGTGACCCGCGCGGCGCGATCCGGCTGTTGGATTCAGTGATCAGCGCACACCCGGAGAACACCGCCGCGCGGCTGCTGCGTGCCCGTGCCTTCTTCCTCTCCGCCCAACTCCGCCCCGCGGAGCTGGAGTTCCAGATCGTGTTGGAACGCGAACCGGACAATGCCTTCGCTCACTTCGCACTGGGTCGCACCCTGGAGCGTGCCAGCCGCCCCGACGAGGCGTTGCGGCACTTCCGTCTGGCAGCGGCACTCGAACCGCGCCGGGAATTCATCGAAGCCGCCCGCTTCGCCCCGGACCGCGGCAACGGTGGCCGTGCGACTGGACCGGAGGACGGCGCCCCGTAGGTGGGCCCACCTCCAGCGCCTCGTAGCTGTCGCCGGTGTGCCACCTGGCCTGTCGGCCGGCAACGGCTGCATTCGCGATCTGCTGCTACGGCCTGGCATCAGGACCCGTGGTTACGGTCTGGAGTCGCGTCGCCGACCGGTGGTGTCACGTATCTCGCTGCGGCCGTGGTCCGGTGCATAGGGCGGTATGTCCCTGCCGGGCTGGTAGTGCGGTCCCTGATGGATGTGCCGGATCACCAAGGCCAGGTCGGTGGCGGCCAGCGCGGCCAGTGCGGCGCAGGCCGCCGCCCACTGCGGCCGGCCGGCCATCACGAAGGCCACGGCGCCGGCGATGGCCCACAGCAGCCCCCACAGGGCCAGCCCCAATCGCATCCTCAGCGGGCTGCGCGCGTGTAGCGGCTCATCTCCCGAGCGCATCACACTCATCTCCTACCTCCAGCATCCTCCTGCTCGATTCGTCCGTCACGTGTCGGGTTTCTCCTTTCTGCGTGATCGTCGTTGCCTGTGCGCATCTCCCGGCTCCTCCGGGTTCTTGGCTCCTGCCCTCCCCAGAGGCTTGCCCTCGGTTCGGTGTGCTCGTCTCCTGGATTCGTCGCGTCGTCGCGTCGTCGCGTTCTCGGGGTCTCGGGGTCTCGGGGTCTCGGGGTCTGGGTCTCGCGTTCTCGTGCGGGGTGTTCCGTCCTGTACCGGCCGGGTGGCGCGCTGTGGGAATGGGTGGGTTTTGGAGATTGGGGCTGGGGCTCGGCCCTCGGTGGTGATGGGCTTTGGTTCCTGATCCTTTCGGCGTTGGGTCCCGGCGCGGTGCTGCCGGAGTGCGGGGCCGGGGTGGGGGCCGGCCATTACGCATTTGGGTTCGTGCGGCGGTTGCCGCCTTCGGGCTGAGGGCGGGGATCGCCGGCCGGGTGGGTGTTGATCCACGACAGCCCGCCGATGTCGAGCTGCGACCGGGCGCGGGTCACCGCGACATAGGCCAGGCGGGCCTCGTCGAGGTCGATCGGGCCCGGCAGGGGTGTGCCGTCCTCGTCGCGCTCGTCGAGATCATCGGGGCCGGTGAAGTCGTCCGCGATGCGCACGCTCGACCACTCGCGGCCCTTGGCGCGGTGGGCGGTGGACACCGTCACCTCGGCGGACTCCTCGGGCGAGAGCCGGTCCAGGGCGCGCAGTACCGCGTCCGAGCCGTGTTCGTCGATCAGCTCCACCAGGGGTAACAGGTCGCGTCCGGCCGGATCGAATTCCGCGTACTCGCGGAGTTCGGACCAGGTCTCGAAGAGCATCAGCTCGGGGTGTGCTGTGCGCCGGCCCGATGCCAGGTCGTGCGCGGCGCGGGCCAGCGCGGTCAGTGACTCCCCGCCACCGGCGAGTGCGACCCGGCGGTTCGCCTCCAACTGCCGTATCACCTCGACCATGGCGCCCACGTTCGTCCGGCACAGGATCGCCTCGGGGACCGGGACGCGGCACAGCTCGGACTTCAGACAGGGGGACCCGGTGAGCCGGAGGGGCGTGCCGACGATCGTCAGCCACCGGTTGGCCTCGTTCGCCAGGGCCGGGCCGAAGCGGAAGGAGCGGGAGAGGCTGAGGTGGGTGCCGTCGAAGCCGGTCATCACGTCGCGGGCGCCGCGCCAGCCGTAGATGGCCTGTGCGGAGTCTCCGACCAGCACGAGCTGCGCGTGGTCCCGCTGTGTGGTGAGGACCTGCTCGACGACCGGGTTGGTGTCCTGTGCCTCGTCGAGGAGGAGGAAGTCGGCGGGGATGAGGGGGTCGCTCAATGCCCACATCTTGAGGTAGTGGTCGTGCTCGAAGCGGACCACGCCCTGGTCCGGGTCCTGCAGATCGGTCCATGCCTTGCGGGCGAACGGCAGGACCAGGGTGGCGAGTTGGGTGTGCAGCGGCTCGGACTCGGCGCCGCGCAGTGGTGGGACGTGATGGTGTGCGAGCTCCTTGTCGGCGGACTGGCAGAAGCGGGTGACGGTGCGGAGCACCGTGTAGGACAGGGCTTTGTTGTTGACCTTGCGCGGGCCGATGCGTAAGGACAGGCCGTCCTCGATTCCGAGGGCGGCGCCTGTGCGCCAGCCCGCTTGGCGTGGGGCGTTCAGGCGCGCTTGGTAGTGCCGGCCGACGGCGGTGTACGCGAGGGCGTGTGCGGTTCTGCAGGACACCTCGGAGGGGAAGGTGCTGGCTGCGTGGCGTGCGACGGCGCGGTTGAAGGCGATGTAGCGGCCGGTGCGGCGTTGGCGTCGGGCGGTGTGGGCCAGCATCGCCAGCGTCGTCGTCTTTCCGGTGCCGGCGCCGGCCTGGATGACGAGGTGGGCGCCGGTGGGGAAGGCTTCGGCTGCGGCGGCCTGCTCGGGGGTGGGGGTGTGCATGAGGACTCCTCGATGGTCGTGGATCGCCGTGTGGTGTGGTGAGTTGCCGCTGTGCCGTCGCGCGGCGGTGTTGCTGTGCGACGGTGAGTTTCTGTGCGTCGCGGTGAGTGATTGCGTCACTGAATGTAATCGACTTGGCGCGGGAGCGGGCGGCCCGCGTCCAGCCTGTGGATAACTTCGGCGTGGGCGGCTTTCTGTCCGGCTCGTGGTGCGTGGGTATCGGCTCTCTGTGCTGGTCAGGGCGTGTGCGGTCGGACGGCTTCACATGAGGTGCGGTGCTCCGCGCGTACGGTGCGCGGGGCGAGGGGCCGCCGATTGTCAGTGGGGTCTGCTTTCCTCGACATCACGCAGACGACGTGCAGATGTCACGCAGAGCTGCGGTGTCGGACGTGGCGGAAAGGCACGGCGTGAAGGCCACGCCGTGACCGGTGGGGGATGCCGCGGCTGCCGGAGGACGACGGGGGAGACGACGTGAAGACGACCGTAGACTCGCAGGTCGGGGGCGTAGCAGAAGGAGTCCGGGCGCGATGGGCCCGGGAAGCGCCGTTGGCGGCGCGGAACGACCCGACGGCAGGGGATGGCATGGCGAGGTGGCAGGAGGCGCCGGGAGAGGCGTCCCGGCCCTCGATCGCCCCTGCCGTCGGAGCGCCCCGCGCGGGCGAAGGTGGAGTCGGCGATCTGGCCGCGGCCCTGGTGGAGTGCGCCGCGATCTTTCTGCCGGCCCGTACGCCGCGGGCCGGGATGGTCGCCTTCTGGCGACCGGACGGCGGCCCGCTTCCCGGCGCCGACGTGGAGGGGGGCGGCGGCCGGGAGCCGGTGTCGGGTGGTGTCACGCGGCTGACCGTCGCGCGGCGCCATGGCAACGGTGCGCGGAGCCGGACGGTGCCCGCGCGTCTGCTGCCCCTGCCCGACGCCGTGCCAGTGCTGGCCCGGGCCCGGCACGCCTCCAGCGCCCATCCGGCAGCCGCCTGCTGGGGCGCGGCCACCCTGCACGCGCTGCACCTCACCGCTCGCGGCAGACTGCTGCCCGGTCTGACCGACGAGGACGCCGATGCCTGGCGCGCCGGCCCGCTCGACGCGGACGACATCGCACACCTCCGAGCCATCGCCGCCGCCATGCCCCCGGAGGCGTACGCGGTACCGATCCCGGGTGCCCGACCGCTCCAGTTGCCCGATCCGGTAGCCCTGGTACGGCAGTTCGTGGATGCCGTCGTCGACACCCTGCCGCGTACCCCGGCCGCCGAGTTGGTGGCGGGCGCCCCGTTCGCCGCGACGGCACCGCAGTACCTCCCGGCCGCCCAGGAGTGGGCCGCTGAGGTCGCCGCCGGGGCCGACGCCGGCGTCCGGCTCTCGCTCCGTCTCGACCTCGCCCCGCACCAGCTCTTCGACACCGAGGGAGGGGATGCGCCCGCGGCGGACGGTGCGCACGGCGAGGAAGCGAACGGGGATGGGGCGGCAACTCCGGGCGGTGGCATGGAGGAACGGCGCGCGGCGGCGGCCGTCCTACAGGTCCACAGCCTCACCGACCCGACCCTGGTGGTCGATGCCCGCCAGCTCTGGGAGGGCGGAGCACCGGACCACTTCGGCGCCCGGTCCCGTGCCGACGCGCTGCTCGCGCTGCGCCGCGCGACCCGCGTCTGGCCCCCACTCGGCCGCCTCCTGGAGCGCCCCGTTCCTGATGTACTCCCGCTCGCCGAGGACGAGTTGTACGCCCTCCTGGGGGAGTTCGCGCCGCGCCTCGACGCCGCCGGGATGGCCGTCCACTGGCCCAAGGAGCTGACCCGCGGTCTGACCGCGATGGCGGTGCTGCGGCCCGCTCCCGGTTCGGCGGCGGACGGCTTCGGCTTCTTCGACGCCGGTGAACTGGCACAGTTCCGCTGGCAGTTGGCCATGGACGGGGTGCCGCTCAGCGACGCGGAGATGGATGCCCTCGCCGAGGCGCACCGCCCCATGGTGCGACTGCGCGACCAGTGGGTCCTCGTCGACCCCGGGTTGGTCCGCAAGGCACGCAAGCGCGAACTGGGCTATCTGGACCCGGCCCGGGCCCTCGCCGCCACGCTCGACGGCACCGCGGAGGTGGACGGCGAACGGGTCGAGGTGGTGCCCCTGGGCGCCCTCGCCGCCCTGCGCGGCCGGCTCACCACCACGGCGCGCCCGCTAGCCCAGCCCGCGGGACTGCGGGCGACCCTGCGCGACTACCAACTGCGCGGCGTGGCCTGGCTCGACACCATGGTCTCCACCGGACTGGGCGGCTGCCTGGCAGACGACATGGGGCTGGGCAAGACCATCACCGTCATCGCGCTCCACCTCCACCGGCGGCCCACCGCCCCCGTCCTCGTCGTCTGCCCCGCGTCCCTGCTCGGCAACTGGCAGCGCGAGATCGAACGCTTCGCACCCGGCACGCCCGTACGCCGCTTCCACGGCGCCGGCCGCAGCCTCGACGGCATGGACGGCGGCTTCGTGCTGACGACCTACGGGACGATGCGCAGCAGCGCCACCGAACTGGCCGGCCGCACCTGGGCCTGGGTCGTCGCCGACGAGGCGCAGCACGTGAAGAATCCGCGCTCCTCGACGGCCAGGGCGCTGCGCGGCATCAAGGCCCCGGCGCGGCTCGCCCTCACCGGCACGCCCGTGGAGAACAACCTCTCCGAGCTGTGGGCGCTGCTGGATTGGACCACCCCCGGGCTCCTCGGGCCGCTCAAGACGTTCCGCGCCCTGCACGCCCGCGAGGTCGAGGGCGGAGAGGATCCGCGGGCGGCGGAGCGACTGGCCAGACTGGTCCGGCCGTTCATCCTGCGCCGCAAGAAGTCCGATCCCGGTATCGCGCCCGAACTCCCGCCCAAGACGGAGACCGACCATCCGGTCCCGCTGGGGCGCGAACAGGCCGCGCTGTACCAGGCGGTGGTGCGCGAGACCCTCGCCCGGATCGAGGGCGCCGAGGGGATGGCGCGGCGCGGCCTGGTGATGAAGCTGCTCACCGACCTGAAGCAGATCTGCAACCACCCCGCGCAGTACCTCAAGGAGAACGCCCCGGGCCTGGCCGCGCGCTCCGGGAAACTCGAACTCCTCGACGAGCTCCTGGACACCATCCTCGCGGAGGGCGGCGCCACCCTGGTCTTCACCCAGTACGTCGCCATGGCACGGCTGCTGGAGCGCCACCTTGCGGGGAGAGGCGTCCACAGTCAACTCCTGCACGGCGGGACCCCGGTGGCCGAACGGGAGCGGATGGTGGACCGCTTCCAGTCGGGTCGGGCGCCGGTCTTCCTGCTGTCCCTGAAGGCGGCGGGCACCGGCCTGAACCTCACCCGGGCCGGGCACGTCGTCCACTACGACCGCTGGTGGAATCCGGCGGTGGAGGAGCAGGCCACCGACCGCGCCTACCGCATCGGCCAGACCCAGCCCGTCCAGGTCCACCGGCTGATCACCGAGGGCACCGTGGAGGACAACATCGCCCAACTCCTCACCGCCAAAAGGGCCCTCGCCGACGCGGTGCTCTCCGGTAGCGAGGGCGCGTTCACCGAGCTGACCGACGCCGAACTCGCCGACCTCGTCTCCCTGAGGAGGACCGGATGAACCCCGGGCACCGGCGGCGGCCCGTCACGGGGCGCGCCGCGGCGGCGGACCGACTGGCCCGCGCCGACCGTTCGCGCACCTTCCCGCCGCTGCCGGTCCTCGACGGCCCGGACGGGACCGCCGCCGCGTCCTGGTGGGGCGGTGCCTGGCTGACGGCGCTGGAGCGCAGCGCACTGGACGGCGCCCGGTTGACCCGTGGCCGGGCCTACGCTCGCGCCGGTCACGTCGACACGATCAACATCACCCCGGGCCGGATGATCGCCACCGTACGGGGCAGCCGACCCCGCCCGTACAGTGCCGAGGTGCGCGTCAAGACGCTCACCGACCAGGAGTGGGACGCCCTGTTGGACGGTGTCGCCGCCCACCCAGACCAGCTCACTGCGCTGCTGGCCAAGGAACTGCCCCGCGCACTGGCCGAGGCCGAACCGGGACTCCTGCCGGGGCCGGGCGACTTGGTGCCCCGGTGCTCCTGCCCGGACACCGGCCGGCCCTGCAAGCACGCCGCCGCGCTCTGCTTCCAGGTGGCCCGGCTGTTGGACGCCGATCCCTTCATCCTGCTGCTGATCCGGGGCCGCGGTGAGCGGGAGTTGCTCGACGAGCTCGGACGTCGCAGCGCCGGCCACGGCGCACGGGAGAGTCGGGGGCGGGCCGCTGGTCTGGCCCGGGTGGTGCCCGGGGGCGACGGGCCCGCGACCGCCGTCGTATCTGCGGTGAGTTCGGCTGTGGCCGCTCCCACCCCTTCTACGTCCCGCCCGGCGTTCGGCCCTGACGGAGCGCGGGCGTCCGGATCTGCCGCCGTGGAGCGTGCCGTGACACCGGAGGAGGAGCCGGCCCGGGTGGGCGCCGATGGGGGCGGCGGAGCCGCTTGGGCTCCGGCTCTCCCGGCTCAGGGCGTGCTCGCCCGGGAGGCCCTCGCCGACCGCCCCAGACCGCCACTCCCACCACCGGCCGCGGTACCGCCGCGGCCCGGCCGGCCGTTGGCCCTCCCGGACGCCGACGGGCTCCCGTTCGACGCCGCCACGCTCGAACTCCTCGCCACCGACGCCGCGGCCCGCGCCCATGCCTGCCTCACGGACCCCGAATCCCCGGGGGAGCCCGCAGCGGCCGGTCCCTTCCCGGCGCTCCCGCCGTGGGAGGACGCCATCCGCCTGGCCGCCACCGCCCACCCCACTGCCGGTCTGACCACGACCACCCGCGCGCTGTACCGCGACCTCGCGGCGGCGAGCGGCCGCACCCCCACGGACATCGCCCGGTCCGTCGCCGCCTGGCGTCAGGGGGGCCACGAGGGGCTCGTCCTCCTGGAGAACACCTGGAACCCGCCGGCCGGCGACTTCGACCGGGCCCGCAGCGCCCTCCTGGCCGCGGGGTTGCCGGCCCTGCGCCCGCATCACAACCGCCTCACCGACGCCGCCCGCGGGCTCCAACTCCGCTTCGGCCACGACCACCGCTGGTACCCGTACGAATCCGAGCCCGGCGCCGAGGACTGGTGGCCCACCGGCCCCGCGGACCCGGACCCCGTGGGCGCCCTGACCACCCTGGTGACACGATGACTAACCTCAAGGCCGTGGAAGGACTCGACGCACTCACCCGCTCCCTGGCACAGCGCACCCCCGAACGGCTCGCCGCACTGCTCACCCGGCACGCCGAGCCGCTCGCCCGCCGGCCCGCACCCACCGAACTCCGGGGCCTGGCCGGCGCGTTGTGGTCCTACGAGACCCTCCACCAGGTGGTGCTGCACCTCGACCGCCCGCGGCTCCAGGTGCTCGCCGCCACTGCCCGCATCAGCCAGCAGCGGGCCGCACGGCACGCCGCCGCGCCCGCCGCCCCCACCGCCGGCGCCGACTACCAGTCGCTGATGGCCCACCGACTGTCCTTCCCGGAGCTGGCCAGCGAGGCCGTCCCGCCCGAGGACGTCTACGCCGCGCTCGGCGTCACCGCCCCCGGGCCGGCCCGGGCCGTCGCCGAATCCGCCCTGGACGCGCTCTTCGACGACGGGCTCGCCGCGCCCGCCGAGGACGGCGCCGTCGTCGTGCCGCCGCGCGTGCCCCAGCTCCTCGCCGCCCACGACCTCGGCCCGTTCGCGCCGCAGGCCCCCACCCCCGAGAGCGCCGCACCCTCCAGCGCCCCCACCGTGCCCGCCCCGCGGACCTCGCCCCACGACGAATCCCAGGCCGCCGCCGCGCAGTTGGCCACCACCATGGAGCGGCTGCTCGCCTCCCTGGCCGGCGAACCCGCCACCCTCCGCAAGTCGGGCGGGCTCACCTTCCGCGAGGTGAAGCGCCTGGCGAGGGCGGCCGGGGCCACGGAGCCGCACACCCGGCTCCTGCTCGATCTCGCCCTGGCCGCCGGCCTGATCGCGCTGACCCGCAGCCCGTCGGGCATCACCGCACTGCCCACCCACTCCTACGACGACTGGCTCGCCAAGGCGCCCGGCGCCCGTCTCGCTCCCGTACTGGCCGCCTGGTACGCCCTGTGGGACATCCCCACCCACACCCCGTTCGGAGAGACCCCCACCGCCCTGGTCCGCGGGCACGACCGGCACGCCCCCGCCCTCCGGTTCGCCCTGCTCGCCGCCCTGGCCGACGTCCCCTCGGGCGCCGGACCGCTGCCCCCGCCGCTGCCGCTGTCCGATGCGCCCGAGGACGAGGCGGCCCTCGCGCCCCTGCGACGCCTCCTCCGCACCGCGGAATGGCACCGTCCGCTCGCCGTCACCGAGCAGCCGATGGTCGACGAGCGCGCCGCCCACACCCTCCACGAAGCCGCCTACCTCGGGCTCACCGCCCACGGCACCCTCACGCCCCTCGGCCGGGCCCTGCTCGCCGACCCGACGGACCTCGACGAACCGCTCCGCGACCTGCTCCCGCCGCCGGTCGAACGGGCCCACTTCCAGGCCGATTTGACCGCCGTCGTGCCCGGCCGCCCCGCCCCCGCGCTCGCCGGACTCCTCGCCTCCACCGCCGACCGGGAGTCCGAGGGACACGCCGTGACCTGGCGCTTTACCCCCGGATCGATCCACCGCGCCCTGGATGCCGGCCACACCGCTGACTCCCTCCGGGACGCGCTCACCGCCGCCTCGGCCGGCGACGCCCTGCCACAACCCCTCGGCTACCTCATCCAGGACACCGCCCGCGCCCACGGCCGGATGCGGGTCGTGCCGGCCGGCTGCTGCATCCGCTCCGACGACGAGGCCCTGATCGCCGAACTCGCCGCCCGTCACGCGCTGCGCGGGCTGGGGTTGCGTGCGATCGCCCCCACGGTCCTGGTCAGCGGCCGCCCGCCGGCCGCCACCCTGGACGCGTTGCGCGCCGCGGGATACGCCCCCGCCCTGGAGTCCGGCACCGGCACCGCCGCCGTCGAACGGCCGCCCAGCCACCGCACCGCGACCCCCGGCCCCACCCGGGATCCGCACGCTTCGCTGGCCCTCGCCCAACGCCTCCTGGGGCACCCGGCCGAGCCACGGGAGACCGCAACGAGCGGCCGCAACTGACCGGTTGACCTTGTTGACTCGTTGACCAGGTGTTCCGCTCCGCGTCGTACGGACGGGGCGGAACGACTCCCGTCCGGTTGCCCGGCCTGCTCGTGCTCGGTGCCACCCCTACGTGACAGAAAATTGCCGCGGGCCACCCTGGCGATGCCCGTCCACCCAGAGCAGATGCCGATCCGCGGCAGCAGGCCGGGCGCCGTCTCGACCTGTCCGCGCATCGAAATCGGTACCGACGGACCCCACTTGACGTTCCCAAGCTCAGCCCCGCCCCCCACTCAAGTCGACATGTCGCTTCCTGTTCCTCGGTTTCTGCCCCCTGGTCCGCTTTCCCTTTCCGTTGTGGGGCGGTCCGTGCCGTGCCCTTCCCGCCGTCGCCCGGACCGAACTTCACCGCTGCTTGACCGGTTGCGGCCGCTTGGTAGGGGGTGCGTGGCACGTCGGTCGGCCGCCGGGCGGCGTTGTCAGTGGCGTCAAGTAGCGTTTTCTGCGTACGGAGTCGAGCGAGGGGGAGTGCGACATGGGGGACAACGCGGCGGACGCCGGGCGCGTCCGGAACGAGTTCAGCGGGATGGCGCACGGGCCGGTGATCCAGGCCGGGGTGATCGAGGGCGGCGTGCGGATCGAGATGCACCGACCGGAGCGGCCGGTGCCGCGACAGGTGCCGGCCGGCTCCCGGCAGTTCGTGGATCGCGAGCCGGTGCTGGCGGAGATCGACGGCTGGGTCGGCGACGGCGGCGGCATGGCGGTGCTCAGCGGCCTGCCGGGCGTCGGCAAGAGCGCGACCGTACGGAGATGGGCGCAGGAGGAGCGGGGCCGGTTCCCCGGCGGGGAGTTCTATGTCGACTTCGCCGAGCTGCGGGCGCAGGCGGGCGGCGACGTGTCGGCCGGGGTGAGCCGCTGCCTGCGGGCGCTCGGCGTCGAGGACCGCTATCTCCCCGACTCCCTGGGCGAGTTGACCAGCATGCTGCGCACCCTGACCGCGGACGAGCGCGTACTGATGGTGCTCGATGACGTGACCGAGCCGGCGCAAGTGCGGGCGTTGCTCCCGAGCGCCCCCGGCAGCGTCGTCCTCGCCACCAGCCAGTCGAAGCTGGGGGAGTTGCTGGCCGAGGGCGCCCGCTTGATGCCGCTGGAACCGCTGTCGCCGGAGCACGGCAGGCAACTGCTGCGCCGGCTGTGCGGGGCGGAGCGTATCGCCGCGGACGACGAGGGTGCGGCCGAGCGGATCGTGGCGAGTTGTGGCGGGCTGCCGGTGGCCCTTCAGGTCGCCGCGGCGCGGTTGGTGATGCATCCAGGTTTGTCGGTCGCCGCGCTGGCCGATGAATTGGCCGACGACCGGCGCCGGTTGGATGCCCTGCGTCGGGGAGGGGAGCGCACGGTGTCCGCCGTTTTCGCAGTGGCCTACGCAGGACTGCCCGGGCCGGTCGCCCGGCTCTACCGGCTGCTGGGCCTGCACCCCGGCCGCCGCTGGGACGCCGCCTCGGCCGCCGCGGCAGCCGGGACGACGCCCGAGCGCGCCGCCGAGCAGCTCGACGTCCTGGAGACCGCGAGCCTGGTCACCGTGGCCGCCGACGGGCGCTACGAGTTCCACGACCTGGTGCGGCTGCACGCCCGTGAACAGGCCGCTCTGGAGGATGACGAGCCCGAGCGCACCGCGGCCGTGGCTCGGGTCGTGGACCATCTGCTCACCCGCGCCGCCCAGGCCGATCTCGCCGTCATGGGCCGCCGGATGCGCATCGGCGAGTACACCGACCGGCTGAGCGAGGCGGACCGCGCCACCGCCTTCCCCGGCCGGCAGGAGGCGCTGCACTGGTTGGACGCCTGGCGCGGTGAGTTGCTGTCCGCCCAGCAGATCGCGGCTGACCACGGATGGCACCGCCGCGCCTGGGAGCTCGCCGAGGCGCTGACCGCGCTGTTCCTCAACCGCAGATACCTCAACGACTGGGTGCGCAGCGGCGACCTGGGTGCCCGCCACGCCGAGGCCGACGGCAATCCGGCCGCCGAGGCCCGGCTGCGCGCACTGCTGTCCCGCCCCCTGATGGACCGCGACGAACTGCGGCGCGCTCGCGCAGAGTTGGAGACCGCCGTCGCCCGGGCCGACGAGTCCGGCCACACCCTGTTGCGCGCCTCCGTCCGCGAGTTCTACGGCCGCTACTGGGACCGTTGCGATCCCGCCCGCGCCGTGACCGTCTATGAGGAGGCGATGGTCTACTACCGCGCCGCGGGCGACGAACGTGGCATCGCCATCGGCCGCTTCTTCATGGGCAGCGCCCTGCACGCCGTCGGTCGTACCGACGAGGCGCAGGCCGCCCTCCAGGACGCCTATGACGCGTTTCTGGCCCTCGACGACCGGCGGATGGGCGCCCGCGCGCTGGCCGCCCTCGGCGGTATGCACCGCGACCTGGGGCGGGCGACCCAGGCCGTGGCGGCCCTGGAGGAGGCCGCGGCCATGCTCCGCGAGCGCGGGGCCGTCCACTACGAGGCCGAGGTGTGCGAGACGCTCGCCGAACTGGCCGAGGAGCGTGGCGACCGCGAGCAATGGCGACGATGCCTCACACGGGCCCTGGAGATATACGAGGCCGGCGGCGGCCCGCGCGCCGTGGAACTGCGCGGCAGGTTGACGGATGCCGCGCCCGGTGCGGCAACCGACGCCGGCAGTGCCACGGAGCGGCCCGACGGTGGGGAGGAGGCCGACGGCGAGGGCACGGGGGACGCCTAGCGCAAGCCGAGGGCGGAGACCGGCCGGTCAACTCCTGTCGGGGCACGGACCGTTGTCGGGCAGTGGTTGGAGCCGAGACCTTGCCTCTCGGGGATTCGGGGGCTGGCCTCCTGGCGTCGCTGCTCCGGGCCGAGAGCCGGAGGCCCCGGTCCGGACCGGGGGGAGTTCAGGCGGGTGGCCGCGGCTGGCCTACACGTCGGGCGGGGCGGAGCTCGATGTCCTCGGTGCGGCTGCCCAGGGCGAGCGTGGCGAAGCCCTCCAGGGGGCGCCGGGTGCGCAGGCAGGCGTAGACGACGGCGGCCAGGACGGCGGCGTCGTCCAGCAGGCCGGTGGCGTTCACTTCCACCGTCCGGCCGTCGCGCAGCCCGGCTCGGCAGCCGTGGCCGGCGACCGTGGCGGTGGCGAGCAGACAGCCGGGGTAGCGGGCGAGGGTGTCGTCGATCCACCGGTCGGCGCTCACGGTGGTCTTGGCCGGGGTACGCCGGACCAGCACGGACGCGCTCTCCGGCCACCGCCGGTCCTCCTCGTCGTCGGCACAGGACAGATGCCGGAACGGGCCGTCAGGGGAGTCGTGCCCCGTCACGGACGACATGAGCGAGCAGGACGACGAGGACGTGGAGGGCAAGGAGGGTGAGGATGATGAGGACGAGGCGACCGTGGCGGGAAAGCGTTCGACGGATATGCGGGGGCCGCCGGGTTCCTCGGTGACCGAGGTGTGGACGTGGCAGGCGGTGGTGGGCTCCGGGTGGTGCCGCAAGGCGGGTGGCGCCGGGGCGCGGCGGGGTGGCGGTGAGTCGTCCGGTTCGGGGAGGCGCAGCAGGTCGTACACGGCGGTGCGCAGGAGTTCCAGGGCGCGCCCCGGCACGGCGAAGGCGCTCTCGCCGATCTTGCACAGCCGCTCCGCGGTGTCGTCGCCGGCCGACTGCCCTCGTCCCAGCGCCCGTTCGAGCTGAGGCCGCAGCGGGGCGTCGGGGTGTAGGCGCGGGGCGATCCGGCCCAACTCGGCCATGGGAGTCCCGGGGACGGCCTCGTCGTCGCTGAACGCGCCGAGCAGCAGGGGCGTGCCGAGTGCCGCACCGTAGAAGGTGACCGATCCGTGGTCGCCGATCAGCAGGTCGGCGGCGAGCAGGGTGGCCTGCCAGCCGGCGGTCGGCGGGATGGTCAGCAGTCCGGCGTCGTGTGCGGAGTCGAGGTGCGAGCGGAGGGTGTAACTGCCGTGGGCGGAGGTGATGTTGGGGTGGGTGACCAGGGCGACCGCGTGGTCGTCCAGGGGGAGTTCGGCGAGCAGGCGGGCCGGTAGGGCGGGGTGGTGGCCCAGGAGCGAGTGGTCGCGCCAGGTCGAGCTGAGCATGATCAGCCGCTGCCCGTCGCGGACGCCGAGGGCCCGGCGGTAGTCGGCGCGGAGGTCCCGTCCGTCCAGTAGCGCGTCGTAGCAGGGGTCGCCGACGAGCAGCGTGCGGCCCGCGGTGGCCGGGTGCGCGGCGGCGAGTTGGGCCGCCTGGTCCGGGTGGGATATCGCGAGCCGGGCGCGGCCGCTGCGCAGCAGCGCGTCCGGGACGACGCCGGCCAGCCGGTCGCGGTCGCTGCGGGAGTCAGGAACGACCTTGTGGAAGCCGACGCCGTGTGGCAGCACCAGCACCGGGCAGGTGTGGCCAGCGGAGGCGAGGTCGGCGTTCTCGGTCGCCGTGACGATCAGATGCGGGTCGGCCTCGGCGAACTGGTGCCAGGGCAGCACCCGGACGCCGACCGAGCGGAGCAGCGCGGGCACCCCGTCGTTGAAGGCCGAGGTGGGGTCGAAGGCGAAGACCAGGTGGACCCGCGGGTCGTCGCGCAGCACCGGGCGGAGGACGTCGAGGACCCGGACGGTCGAGGTGACGGTGCGGGCGACGGCGACGACCAGCTTCTCGCCGGGGAACGTCTGCCAGCGCTCGGGGTCCTCGCCCACGGGGACCCGGAGCGGCGGCAGCAGTCCGTGCGTGGTGTCGGCCACCGCGGGCGCACAACCACCGGCAGGCCCGGCCTCGTTCGCGGTTCGCGGTTCGCGGTTCGCGGTTCGCGGTTCGCGGTTCGCGGTTCGCGGTTCGCGGTTCGCGGTTCGCGGTTCGCGGTTCGCGGTTCGCGGTTCGCGGTTCGTCGCCATAGTGGTCTTAGCGCGCCTCACCGTTCTCCGCAACCCCCCTGGTGGTTCGACTGCCGGCGGTCGTTCCACCTGTGATCGGACGTGTCCCTGTCGTCCACCGTAGTTCAGGGGCGCGCCTCAGGAGCCGCCGGGTTTCCTTCGGCCGCTGTTGAACCGCCGTAACCGCAACGAGCCGGGCCCGAAGCCGAGGGGGCGGGGGAGTCGGCGGGGGGTCTGCTCGGTACCGGTGCCCGAACCGGCGGCGTTACCGGGGCTACCCGGTACCACCGGGGGCGGCGCCGCGGTGAGTGCGGCGGCGGCCGAGGCGCTGAACAGGGACGACAGGGGAGACGGCGGTTCCGGGGTGTCGACGCCGGGCGGTCGCACCGTGGGCGCCGGTGTGGTGGACGTCGGTCGCGGGGCGAACGCCTGCGGCGGACGGGCCGCGTGCACCGTGGGCGTGATCACATCGACGTAGGCGCGACAGACCGGCGGCAGGGCGGCGGCCGGGAGGTGTGCCCCGGGCACGGCGCCGCGCACGAGGCGGGCGGCGAGCGACGCCGCGTTCGGGTGCGGCGACCGCGGGGGCTCCGCGCCGGTGGCCAGCGCCCAGGGCGCCTCGACCAGGTCGCCGACGGTGCGCTGCACCCTGCGGGCCAGCGCGGGATCGTCCAGGCCGTACCGCCGCAGCGCGTTGCGGAGCGCGGTGGCGCCGTGGGCGGCGAGGGACAGCCCCTGGCCGTAGTCCGGATTGATCGAGGCAACCGCGCCGCCGAGCGCCACGAACCCGCTGGGCCAGCAGGACAGTTGCTCGTAGCGGTGGCGACGGCTCGTGGTGTCGCGGGTCACCCGCACCTCGCTCAGCGGCTCGGCGTCGGCGATGAGGTCCCCGATGGCCGCGTGGATCCGGCGGGCGAACGGCACGAAGGCGTCGGCCCGTTGGGACGGCCGATCGGCGCCGCTGCCCGTGAGGGTGACCAGCCAGCGCCCGTCCTCGATCGGGACCAGGGTCGCCGTCCGGGCGGCCGGGTGGGCGTCGGCGCTCCCGTCGCCGCCCGAACGGGCCGTGAGCACCGGACAGTTCTCCTGCCCGGGCGGGGCGCGGAAGATCCGGGTGGCGCAGACGATGCCGGAGTCCCGGACGTCCTCGGGGGCGGCGGGCAGGCCGAGCGCCGCCAGCCGGTCCGGGGTGGTGGAGGAGCGGCCGGTGGCGTCGACCACCAAGTCGGCGTCCAAGCGGTACGTTTCACCACCGATGGTGTCCTTGACCCACACCCCGGTGACGTGTTCGGCGGTGCCGGTCAGCCGCTCCGCCTCCGTGCTGTCGAGGATCGACACCCCGGTGAGCACCGGCACCTGATCGCGGACGCCGCGGTCGAGCAGATCGCGGGAGCAGGCGAACACCTCCCGCGTACGGGTCCGGCGGGCCGGCCGACCGGGCAGCAGCGGACCGGCCGGTTCCGTCGGTGCGGGGAGCCGGTGGGCGCCCTCGGCCAGCCATCTGTCGATCGCGCCGGGCAGCAGGCCCTCCACGACCCGGGCGCCGTCGGCTGCCAGGAGATGGGTGTGGCGGGGCTGCGGAAGGTCCGTGGGCAGCACGGGAGTTCGCGGCAGCCGCTCCCGCTCCACCACGATCACATCGGCGTACGCGGACAGCGCCGCGGCGGCGAGCATGCCCGTGAAGCCGCCGCCGAGCACCACGGCGAGATATGGGTGCGTGAACTCAAGCCCTGCGCTGCTCGTACTGCTCGACGCGTTCATGGGCGGTCCCTTTCTCGGCGGTGGCGCGCGGGTCCCCGGCTGGGCCGGGCCGCGTCCAGAAAGGGCGGAGCGGCGTACGGCCGGGACCGGCGGCGCGCGGCGGCGATGACGGCGTCGGTGGCGGCGGTGACCCGCGCCGTCAGCGACGGCAGGGAGGCGGACGCGGTTCGCAACATGCGCAGGGGAGCAGGAGGCAGCGGCAGAGCGCGCTGGATGTCGCGGCAGGCCGGCGCGAACGCCGGCCTGCCGCCCCCCGATTTCCCCATCATGAATCCCCCTCAGGCCGTGTCCGCCCTGCCGCAGCCCGAGCCACGTCCTCCGCCACTCCCCGCCCGGCGCACCGGGTAGGACGGGCCGACACCGCAGCCTCGCACGCCGTGCCCGGCCCCTGGAAACGCGGCCGTCACTTCTGGGCAACGGCGGACACACGTCCGGATCGTAGGCGGCGGCGATCACTTCCGGTAGCCGAAGACGAGTGAGGGATATGTAGGAGCCATCCGGCGTGTACCACTGGGTAGACCCGCTACAAAACGGAGCAATGGGTGGAAAACGGCCGGGAGTTTTCTCGCGAGACGAGAAAAGCACCGGGAAACCGGGGGCCGAAAGAGGTGGCTGCCTCCTGATTGGCCGGAGGGTTGGCGCGAAATGATCGGGGGGCGGCGGGTCGGCCGGCGCCGTGCCTACCCTGTGCGGGCACCGCACCGGAGGACCCGAGGGAGAGACGTGCGCGCGATCGTGATGCGAGAGTTCGGCGGCCCGGACGTGCTCCGGATGGAGGACGTCCCCGAACCGGAGCCCCGTGCCGGGCACGCATGCGTCGAGGTGGCCCTGGCCGGCGTCAACTACGCGGACGTGCACGTCCGCGGGGACACCTACCTCGCCCCCGTCGAACTGCCCTACACGCCCGGCAACGAGGTCGTGGGCACCGTCGACGGCGGACGCCGGGTCGTCGGCCTCACCCGCGGCGGCGGCTACGCGGAACGGGCGCTGCTGCACCGCCGCGTCACCTGGGACGTGCCGGACGCCGTCAGCGACGAGCAGGCGGTCGCGCTGGCCCTCCAGGGCAACAGCGCCTGGCACCTGCTGTTCACCGCGCTGCGCCTGGCAGCGGGTGAGACCGTCGTCGTGCCGGCCGCGGCGGGCGGGGTCGGCACGCTGGCCGTGCAGCTCGCGGCGCGGGCCGGCGCGAAGGTCGTCGCCCTCGCCGGCTCCCCGGCCAAGCGCCAACTCGCCCTGGACCTGGGCGCGCACGCGGTCGTCGACTCCACTGCCGAGGACCTCACGGAGTGCATCCTGGAGGCGGCCGGCGGTCCCGTCGAGACCGCGCTGGAGATGACCGGCGGTGCCACCTTCGCCCGGACCCTGGCCGCCGTCGCGCCGCGCGGCCGGCTCGCCGTCTACGGCTTCGCCGGCGGGGAGCTGGCGAGCGTGTCCACCCGGGAGCTGATGGAGCGCTCGATCACCGTCTCCGGCTTCTGGCTGCCCCAGCTCTACGCGGACCGGACGGCGCTGCCGACGTCCATGCGGGCGCTGTTCGACGCCGTCGCCGACGGCTCCCTCAGGACGCTGATCGGCGCCACCTACGCGCTCGGGGAGGCGGCGCAGGCGCACCACGACCTCGCCGCCCGCACCCCGACCGGGAAACTCGCCCTCGACGTCACCCGTTGACGCAGGGGGCTCCGAGGGCGGGGCACCCCGCACCGCACACGCCGTGCGCCTTCGGGCGCGGATCATCGCCAGAGGAGAGAGCACACGATGGGCCATCGCACCGCAGCGTCGCAGTCCACGGCTCCAAAGGCCGCGCAGCCCACCGGCCCGGCAGCCAGGGGCGCGACCGCCACCGGCGGCCGGACGTCCGGATCCGGCCACGCCGAGCGGGTCTTCCTCGTCCAGACGGCCTTCGCCGAACTCGGCGGGTCCGCCCACGGGCCCGGTGAGATCGCTGAGTTCACCGGCCTGGACGACTCCGTCGTCTACCGCATCCTGCAATCCGGCGTCTACCAGCGCATCTTCGAGCGGGTGGACCGCGGCCTCTACCGGCTGCGGACCTCGGCCGCCCACCTCGCCTTCACCGCCCTGGACCACCGCCTCGACGGCGCCCAGACGGTCCTCGCCGGTCTGCGCGACGCCACCGGCGACGGGCTGGTGTTCCTCTACATGGTGGCGCCGTTCTCCGGCGCGCAGCGGCAGTGCGTCGACATGGCCGTCGGCGACTCCGATCTGGCCGAACTCGGCATGACACCGCGCGATGTGCTGTCCGTGACCCGCTCCCTGCGCACCGGCGCCTCCGGGCGCACCATCCTCGCCTACCTGCCCGACGTCCTCCAGCAGCGCGTGCTGGCCGAGCCCGTCCCCGAGCAGGCCGGCCCCGGTGTCTACCGGGACAACGACGCGCTGTTGACCTCCCTGGCGGAGGTCCGCGACCTCGGCTACGCGCTCGGCTTCGAGGAGTGCATGGCCGGCTGGAACTCCTGCGCCGCGCCGATCATGTGGGACGGCGCCATCATGGGCGCGGTGCTGCTGCTCAAGCAGAAGACCGTGATGCCGCAGGTGCCCGAGGAGATCATCGAGGCGACGAAGGAGGCCGCGGCCGTACTCAGCCGCCACGGAGCGGCCCGCCCGGCGCTGGACGTCTGAACTCCCGCCGCGGCGCCCGGCCGTGCGGCTGTTCATCAGGTGGCCCGGCTCTCTACCGTGGCACCACGCGCGCGACGCACGCGTGCACGACGTACAAGGGGGTCCGATGGAACAGGAATTGATCGCGCTGGCCACCGCGGGGGCGACGACGCTGGTGCAGCAGATGGCGACCGAGGGCTGGGCCGCCGTCCGCCGGCGGACGGCCGCCCTGCTCGCCCGCCGTCGTGGCGACGGCGAGGAGGAGGCGGTCGAGCGCGAGCTGGAACGGGCGCGCACCGACGTCATCGCGGCCCGGGAGGACGGCGACGAGGAGGTGGCGCAGGGGGTGGCCGTGGTCTGGAAGGCCCGGCTGCGGCGACTGCTGGCCGAGGACCCGGAGGCGGCCGCCGAACTGCGGGCGCTGCTCGACGAGGTGGCGCCCCAGGAGCGCCGGAGCACCGTGCGGGACATCCACAACACCATCAACGGCGGCTCGCACGGGTCGGTGATCCAGGTCGGGCTCGTCTCCGACGGGGGCAGCCTCAACGTCCAGCCCGGCGGAACGTCCTCCCGCTGACCCCCGGCGTCCGGAGCCGGCCGGCGGGGCACAATGGCCGGGTGCGGCTCGAAGCGATCACCTGGGAACGGCTCACCGACGCGCTCGCCGCGCGCGTCGACGCGCTGACGGCGCACGACGGGAGCCCCTGGCTGCGGGTGGCGGTGGACGGAGCGCCCGCAGCCGCCCCCGGCGACCTCGCCGGGCGGCTCGCCGAGGCGCTGCGGCTGCGGGGGCGGGCGGTGCACGCGGCCGACGCCCACGGCTTTCTGCGCCCCGCCTCGCTGCGGCTGGAGTACGGCCGCGAGGACCCGGACGCCTTCCACGACGAGTGGTTCGACCGGCGGGCCCTGTGGCGCGAGGTGTTCCAACCGCTGGAGCCGGGCGGCACCGGCCGGGTGCTCCCGGACCTGTGGGACCCGGTGGCGGACCGGGCGACGCGCAGCCCCTACGTGGAACTGCCGTCCGGCGGCGTGCTGTTGCTGCACGGCCCGTTGCTGCTCGGACATTGGTTTCCCTTCGACCTCTCCGTGCACCTGAAGCTGTCGCCGGCCGCCCTCGCCCGCCGCACCCCGGAGGACCAGCGCTGGACGCTGCCGGCGTTCGCCCGCTACGAGGCCGAGACCCGGCCCGAGGAGGCGGCGGACGTGGTCGTACGGGCCGACGATCCCCGCCGACCGGCCTGGAGCGGGCCGGCCGGCTGAGCGCCGCCCGCCCGGCACCGCGCGCGCAGGGTCCGCGCCGCCCTCAGACCAACCGCCGGATCTCGCCCCGGACGCGGTAGAAACCGCCCGAGGCGGGGGCCAGCTCCTCGACGACGTACCGGGCCCCGGCCTGTCGTATGTGGCGCGGGAACTGGACGTTCCACGACGGTTCGTAGCCGGCGGAGACCACGTGGACCCGCAGTCGGTCGGCTTCCTGCACACACTCCACCAAGACCCCCGAGGCCGCGTCGCCCGCCACCGTGCGGACCGTGGCGGCCGGGGTGTAGGTGGGCAGCGCGGCGGCCGACTTCACGTCCCGGGCGACCGGGACCGTGCCCGCGCGGGCGGCGGCGATCGCGGCGTCACTGGCGTCCACGCACACCAGGGAGCCGTCGGTGGTGACCAGATAGAGCTTCTCGTCGAGGTACTGCATCGACAGCGCCGATCCACCGCCGGTGCTCAGCTTCCACAGCCGGGTGCCGTCGGTCGCGAAGCAGTACACCGAGGACGCCGAGTCCCCGGCGAAGACATAGCGGCCGCCCGGCGCCGTGGCACAGGAGTAGACGGCCGTGTCGCACGCGTAGGTGGCCTCCAACTCCCCGCTGTCCTTCGCCAGCCGTTGGACCACCCGTCGGTCGGTCCCGGCGTAGACCGCGTCGTCCTCCTGCCAGCCGAACAGCACCCCGCCCCGGGTCGGGGTGTGCCACAACTCGCCGCCGCCGTCGGTGGCGTAGGCGGTGACGCCGTCGTGGTGACCGTGGTAGACGGCCCGGTCGTCGCGGCGCACCATCCAGGCGTGTGTGCCGCTGCTGCGGCGCGACCACTGGTACTCGTCCTCGTGGTCGATCACGGTCAACGTGCCATTGCGGTCGGCGACGTTGAGGACGCCCTCGTGGATGTCCAGCCAGAAGATGTCGGTGTCCGGGGAGATGGCGTAGGCGGCGAACGGGAGCTTGGAGGAGAGGTCGTAGACGGTGCCGTCGTCGCAGCCCGCGTAGATCCAGAAGTCGTCCGCCACCAGGCACTTGACGCCGTCCGGGAGCTGATAGCGGGCGAGCACCTCGCCGTCGTGGCCGAGGGTGAAGACCTCGCCGTTCTGGTTGCCCATCCAGCAGCGGTCCGCGGCGATGTGGATCCCGAACGCCGCGGCGTCCGTGCGGAAGCGCCACAGCACCGGTGCCACCGCCCGTGCCGTCGACGGCGCCGAGGCCGTCTGGCGCCGCGTCACCGGCCGGGCCGTGCGCTGCCCGGGGATGGCCGGGGCATAGCCCTTGCGCACCTTCTCGCCGATCTTCCTGGCCGCCGCGGCCTGCGCCTTCTCCCGCGTGGGGAACGTCGAGGTCTGCCGCTGCCCCGCCGATCCGATCCGCCCGTAGCGCACCGCGACGACGGTGTCCTGCACGCGGACCTCGTAGAACTTGTGGGCCCCGCCGCCCTCTTGGGACAGCTCCAGATACGTCGTGGTCTCGGACATGGTGCTCCCTTCCGGGCGGTCCCGTCGACCGTCCCCCCGCTGTGAAAAACCGTACGGCCGACCACTGACAATCGACCGCGGGCGGCCGAACACGGGCCGCTGACCAGCGAGTTCACCGCGGCCGGTAGCGTGCGGGGATGACCACTTCGTTCCCCTCAGCAGACCCGCACCAGCCCCTGCCCGGCAGCCAGGGCCCCACCGCGACCGCGGAGGTCCCGCCGCGCGCCGTCGGCGCCGTGACGATGACCTACGCGCCCGACCCGGACGGCGAACCGGACCCCGGCGAGATCGTCTGGACCTGGGTCCCCTTCGAGGAGCACGACGGGCGCGGCAAGGACCGGCCGGTGCTGGTCGTGGCGCGGGAGAAGGCCGGGACGGTGCTGGCTGTGCAACTGTCGAGCAAGCACCACGACGAGGACCGGGACTGGGTGGCGATCGGCGCGGGCCCCTGGGACCGCGAGGGGCGCGACTCCTGGGTCGCCGTGGACCGGGTGCTGCGCATCCACCCGGACGGGATGCGCCGGGAGGCGTGCGCGCTTGACCGGGGCCGCTTCAACCTCGTCGCCAACCGGCTGCGGGAGCTCCACGGTTGGCGCTGACGCCCCGAACCGCCCCGGGCGTCGGGGCCGTCCCGGGGCGCCCGCCGGGCCGTCAGGCGGCGGCCAGCGCGAGCAGCTTGGTGACGGTGTTCCAGTTGCGGGCGGTGGCCGTCACTCCGAGCCGGGCGCGCCCCACCGCATCGGCCAGCTTGGAGCGCCCGATGCCCTGCGGGCACCACAAGTACAGCTCACGGCCCCGCAGTTGGAACCGGTCCGGCGCGAAGGCGGCCTGATCGAGTGTGTCCAACCGGGCCGTGTCGGCGGGCACCTCGGACAGGAACGTCACGTGCAGGGTCTTGGGCTCCGGCACGGCCGACGGGAACGGGTTCCGGGTGACCACGGCGGCCAGTTCGTCCCGGGTCCGCACCACCACCGGCACCGTCAGGCCCAGTTCGGCCAGGATGCCCTCCTCGATCCGCCGGGCGGTCCGCTCCGGCGGGGTCCCCGGATCCGCGAAGACGAGATTGCCCGTCTGCAACAGGACGGAGACCTCCTGGAACCCCAGGGAGCGGGCCAGCTCCAACTGACGCGCCTTGGGGAAGGCGTTGTGGCCCCCGACGTTGATGCCGCGGAGCAGGGCGATCTGACGGGACATGCGGGCCCTTCGTGGACGGTGCCGGCCGCCGGGACGGACCCCGGCGGCGCGGAGGAGGAACGGGCGGGGCGCGAACGGCGCCGCTCAGAACAGGGGCGCGGGCAGCACACCCTCCAGGGCCAGCAGCAGTCGTTTCGCCTCCAGGCCGCCGCCGAAGCCCCCGATGCCGCCGTCGCTGGCCACCACCCGGTGGCAGGGGACGACCACGGGGAGCGGATTGGAGCCCATCGCCGCGCCCACCGCGCGGGCCGCGCCCGGCTCACCGACCCGGTCGGCGAGGTCCTGATAGCCGACCACGGTGCCGTAGGGGACGCCGTCGTCCAGGGCGTGCAGCACCCGGGCGTTGAAACCACCGGACAGCGACCAGTCCAGGGGGACCGCGAAACTCCGCAGCTCGCCGGAGAAATAACGGCGCAGCTCGGCGGCGGCCGTCGCCAGATGCGGTATCTCCGGGAGCGGGGGCCCGCCGAAGACGGTCTCCAGCCGGCCGAGCGCGCGGCGCGTGACCCGCTCGTCGGCGTGGAAGGCGACCTGCACCAGGCCCTCCCGGGTCGCCGCCAGCAGCAGCGGGCCGATCGGGCTGTCGATGCGCGTCCAGCCCCAGTCGCGGCGGGCCGGGTACGCCTTCTTCTGGGCGGTGTCGGGTGCTGCGGCCGGCGTCGTCGCCGGCCCGGGAACGTGCTCTGCGTCCGTCACGCTCCCCAGCCTAGGGCCGCCCACCGACAACGCGGCGGGGAGGAGGTCCGGCGACCGCCGCCGGACCTCCTCCCCGCTGCGCCGCAGCGGTCAGTAGCCGGCGCTGTGCAGCGCCTTGCGCGCCACGTCGGGCTTGTTGCTGATCACCCCGTCGACGCCCTGGCCCGCGGCGCGCACCGCCGACTTGGCGTCGTCGACGGTCCAGATGTAGAGCTCCAACCGCCGGTGGTGCGGGCCCTTCAGGTGGTGCACGGCGGTCACGTAGTGCGGGGTGACGGCCGTGTGCGGCGGATTGATCTGGTCGCAGTAGGCCGCGTACTTGGGCAGGTCGGCCACCGAGGGGCTGCCCAGGAAGCCCGTCTTGATGGCCGGGTTCATCCGGTGCACCTTCCTGATCGCGTCGGCGTTGAAGCTCTGGACGATCAGCCGGCGCTTGAGGTGCGAGCCGTTCAGCCAGCCCTCGGCCCGCAACTCCCGCAGGGCCTGCCGTTCGATCCCGGGGTAGAGCTCCGGGTTCTTCAGCTCCATCAGCAGCCGCTGCCCGTTGTGCTCGACCTCGTCCAGGTACTCCTCCAGGGTGGGCACCCGCACCCCCTTGAACCTCGCCCCGTACCAACTGCCCGCGTCCAGCTTCTTGACCTCCCGGAGCGTGAAGTCGCCGACGTTCCACGGGGAGCGGTTGGGGAAGACCTTCTTGGCGTTGGTGGTGCGCGCCAGCGAGGTGTCGTGCAGGACGACCAGCTCCCCGTCCTTGGTGCGCTGGACGTCGTTCTCGACCCAGGTGATCCCGCGCCGGTGCGCCGCGTCGATCGAGGCGAGGGTGTTCTCGGGCGCGTACGCCGCCGCGCCGCGGTGGCCGACCACTACAGGGGGGTGCCCGTTGGCCGCGGCCCGGGCCGCGGCGGTGGGGAGGACGAGCGCGGACAGACCCATGAGCGCGCCGGCGAGGGCTGCGACGGGGCGGATACGCATACGGACTCCTCGTGACGTCGTGGAAGTGAGCTGACGTGAAGTGAGGTGAACGGGAGGGACGGTCGGAGAATCGCAGCCGGGCCGGAGGAGGGGGCGGACGTGCGGTGGCCGGGCGCTGAACGACAAGAGGCCGGTGTTCCGTGCCGAGCGTCGTAGTTGCAGGGTGCCCGGAATGGCCGTGCAGCAGACGTACGTCCCGACGTCGTCCAACTTGCCGGAGCCGCGGCGTCCGCGCATCTCGGCCGACGGTCGGTCACCCCTCGCATGGTTGGCCGATTTTGCCGGCCGCGTCCGGGGCGGGCCGTCGTCCGGACCGCCCCGCACCCGACTCCGCCCGGCTCCAGGTCGTGGATCGCCGCGCCGAGCCGCGGACCCGCCGCGGCCGCGACCGCTCGCCCCGCCCCTCAGAGCACCCGTGAAAACCGCAGGTCAGATCCGATCCGGCCCCGATTGTCAGTGGCGGGTCGTACGGTGGATCCCATGCGGCCCGTTTCAAAGATCGAACGCACGGTGGCGCCCTTCGAGGTCGTCAGCTCCTACCAGCCCAGCGGCGATCAGCCGACGGCCATCGCCGAGCTCGACCGGCGCATCCGCGGCGGTGAGAAGGACGTCGTCCTGCTGGGCGCGACCGGTACCGGCAAGTCGGCGACCACCGCGTGGATGATCGAGAAGCTCCAGCGCCCGACGCTGGTGATGGCGCCCAACAAGACCCTCGCGGCCCAGCTCGCCAACGAGTTCCGCGAGCTGCTGCCCAACAACGCCGTCGAGTACTTCGTCTCCTACTACGACTACTACCAACCCGAGGCGTACGTCCCGCAGTCCGATACGTACATCGAGAAGGACTCCTCCATCAACGAGGAGGTGGAGCGGCTGCGCCACTCCGCGACGAACTCCCTCCTCACCCGGCGGGACGTCATCGTGGTCGCCTCGGTCTCCTGCATCTACGGCCTGGGCACGCCCCAGGAGTACGTCGACCGCATGGTGTCCCTCAAGGTCGGCGACGAGATCGACCGGGACCAGCTGCTGCGCCGCTTCGTGGACATCCAGTACGCCCGCAACGACGTGGCGTTCACCCGGGGCACCTTCCGGGTCCGCGGCGACACCATCGAGATCTTCCCGGTCTACGAGGAGCTGGCCGTCCGGATCGAGATGTTCGGCGACGAGATCGAGGCGCTGTCCACCCTGCACCCGCTCACCGGCGAGGTGATCAGCGACGACCAGCAGCTCTACGTCTTCCCCGCCAGCCACTACATCGCCGGCCCCGAGCGGTTGGAGAAGGCGGTCGCCGGGATCGAGGCCGAGCTGGCGGACCGGCTGGCCACGCTGGAGAAGCAGGGCAAGCTGCTGGAGGCCCAGCGGCTGCGCATGCGCACCACCTACGACATCGAGATGATGCGGCAGATCGGCTCCTGCTCGGGCATCGAGAACTACTCGATGCACTTCGACGGCCGCGAGCCGGGCTCGGCGCCCAACACCCTCCTCGACTACTTCCCCGAGGACTTCCTGCTGGTCATCGACGAGTCGCACGTCACCGTCCCGCAGATCGGCGCCATGTACGAGGGCGACGCCTCCCGCAAGCGCACCCTCGTCGACCACGGCTTCCGGCTCCCGTCCGCGCTGGACAACCGCCCGCTGAAGTGGGAGGAGTTCCTGGGGCGGGTCGGCCAGACCGTCTACCTCTCCGCGACGCCCGGCCCCTACGAGCTGTCCCGCGGCGACGGCTTCGTGGAGCAGATCATCCGGCCGACCGGTCTGGTCGATCCGGAGGTGGTGGTCAAGCCCACCGACGGGCAGATCGACGACCTGGTGCACGAGATCCGCAAGCGCACCGAGAAGGACGAGCGCGTCCTGGTCACCACGCTCACCAAGAAGATGGCCGAGGACCTCACCGACTACTTCCTGGAGCTCGGCATCCAGGTCCGCTATCTGCACAGCGACGTGGACACCCTGCGGCGCGTGGAGCTGCTGCGCGAGCTGCGGGCCGGCGAGTTCGACGTGCTGGTCGGCATCAACCTCCTCCGGGAGGGCCTGGACCTGCCGGAGGTCTCCCTGGTGGCGATCCTGGACGCGGACAAGGAGGGCTTCCTGCGCTCCGGCACCTCGCTGATCCAGACCATCGGCCGGGCGGCCCGTAACGTCTCCGGCCAGGTGCACATGTACGCCGACAAGATCACCGCGGCGATGGAGAAGGCCATCGAGGAGACCAACCGCCGCCGGGAGAAGCAGCTCGCGTACAACAAGGAGAACGGCATCGATCCCCAGCCGCTCCGCAAGAAGATCGGTGACATCGTCGCCACCCTGGCCCGCGAGGAGATCGACACCCAGGAGTTGTTGGGCAGCGGCTACCGCAAGTCCGGCGGCGACAAGGACGGCAAGGTCAAGGCGCCGGTCCCGGCGCTCGGAGGGAAGGCCGGCAAGGCGGCCAAGGGCAAGGGCGGCAAGGGCGCCGAGGTTCCCACGGACCGCCCCGCGGCCGAGCTCGCCGAGACGATCGAGGAGCTGACGGAGCGGATGCGGGCGGCCGCCGCGGAGCTCCAGTTCGAGGTCGCCGCCCGGCTGCGCGACGAGGTCGGCGAGCTGAAGAAGGAGCTGCGGCAGATGAAGGAGGCCGGCCTGAAGTAGCGGCCGGCTCCGGCCCGTTAAGCCTCTCTGCCCCGCCCGTCGGCCCGTGTGCCGAGGAGCGGGGCAGACGTGCGACCGCGGCGGGAACGCGGCGTGTCAGCCGCCCCAGCATCGCCCCTACCTGCATATTTGCCTATCTCTTTGCCTTTTGATGAACTTCCTTTACTCTTCCTGGTGTGGAGGGTGCGGAAAGTCCCTCCGGCAGCGACGACGCTGTGAGTGCCGTACGAGTCTGCCGGAGGAGCAGTGGACGTTTCCCTTGGTCTGTGGGTGCTGACCATCCTCGGTCTGATCGCCCTGATTGCCGTTGATTTCTTCATCGGCGGCCGCAAGCCCCATGAGGTGTCCCTCAAAGAGGCCGGCATCTGGACCGGCGTCTGGATGGGGCTCGCCGTGCTGTTCGGGCTCGGGCTGCTGCTCTTCGCCGGCGGCGCGCCGGCGGGCGAGTTCTTCGCGGGCTTCATCACCGAGAAGTCGCTGAGCGTCGACAACCTCTTCGTCTTCGTCCTGATCATGGGCAAGTTCGCGGTCCCGGCCATCTACCAACAGCGGGTGCTGATGGTCGGGGTGCTGATCGCGCTGGTGCTGCGGGCCGGCTTCATCGGCGCGGGCGCCGCGATCATCGCCAACTTCTCCTGGGTCTTCTACCTCTTCGGCGCGTTCCTCATCTGGACGGCGTGGAAGCTCATCCAGGAGGCGCGCTCCGGGGCGGAGGACGAGGAGTTCGAGGAGAACCGCTTCCTGAAGGCGGTCGAGCGCCGCTTCCCGTCCACCGACCGGTACCACGGCACGAAGCTGTTCGTCGTCGAGAACGGCCGGCGGCTGATGACGCCGATGCTGATCGTCATGCTGGCGATCGGCACCACCGACGTGCTGTTCGCCCTGGACTCGATCCCGGCGATCTTCGGCCTCACCCAGGACCCGTACATCGTCTTCACCGCCAACGCCTTCGCCCTGATGGGGCTGCGGCAGCTCTACTTCCTGATCGGCGGACTGCTCAAGAAGCTGGTCCACCTCTCCTACGGCCTGTCGGTGATCCTCGGCTTCATCGGCGTGAAGCTGGTGCTGCACGCCCTGCACGAGTCCGGGGTGGCCGTGCCGGAGATCAGCATCCCGGTCTCGTTGGGCGTGATCTGCGCGGTGCTGGTCGTCACCACGCTGACCAGCCTGCGCGCCTCGCGGCGGCTGGCGGCGGCCGAGGAGCCCGACGAGGCGGGGGCGCATCCCCGCGGCTAGCGGGCGGCGGGGCGCACACGAAGCGGGCCCGGTGGGTGCGGCTGCACCCACCGGGCCCGGCGTCGTTCGACCGGCGCCTACCAGCCGCGCTCCCGCCACTCGGCGAGGTGCGGCCGCTCGTCGCCGAGCGTGGTGTCGGCGCCGTGGCCCGGATAGACCCAGGTCTCGTCCGGCAACTCGTCGAAGAGCTTGCGCTGCACGCCGTCCAGCAGGCTGGCGAACCGCTCCGCGCTGCCCCAGGTGTTGCCCACCCCGCCGGGGAAGAGGCAGTCCCCGGTGAAGACGTGCGGGTGGCCGTGCGGGTCGTCGTAGACCAGCGCGATGCTGCCCGGGGTGTGCCCGACCAGATGGCGCGCGGTCAGCCGGACCCGCCCCACGGTGAGGACGTCGCCGTCGTCGACCAGGACGTCGGTGGGGACGGGGATGCCCTCGGCGTCGTACCGCCCCGCGTACGTCCGTGCGCCGGTCGCGTCGACGACCTCGCGCAGCGCGCCCCAGTGGTCGCCGTGCTGGTGCGTGGTGACCACGGACGCGAGGCCGCTGTCGCCGACCAGGGTGAGCAGCGTGTGCGGCTCGGCGGCCGCGTCGATCAGAAGCTGTTCGTCGGTGGCACGACAGCGCAGCACATAGGCGTTGTTGTTGGTGGGACCGACCGCGACCTTCGAGATCATCAGGTCGGTCAGCTCGTGCACGTCGGCCGGTCCGCCGACCTTCACTGCTCCGCTGTAGGTCATGACACCAACTCTAGAGCGGCGGGATCAGCGGCAGCGGACCGCCGTGGGTCTCCAGCCGGCCGCCGTCGGAGCGCCCGGTCAGCCAGCCGACCAGATCCCGCGCCGGGCCGCGCACCACCACCGGCGCGGTGGGCGTGCCGTCGACGGAGTCCGCGCGCCCGGTGCGCCAGCGCCGGCCCTCGTCGGCGTGCAACTCCAGGGCCGGCAGGTCCGGGTGGCGGGCGAACTTGATCCCGGCGAGGAAGTCCAGCTCGCTGTCCACGAAGGCGGCCGGCAGGTGCTCGATGGTGTAGCCGACGCCCAGGTCGACGTGGTGCAACTCGACCTCGGTCAGCCGGCGCAGCGGCAGCCGGTCGGCCCGTTCGACGACGCCGTTGCGCATCTCGACCTCGTAGGCCCGACGGTCCTCGGGCAGGTCCCGCGCCGCCGCCGCGAAGCGGGCCGAGCTCTCCGCCAGGTCCGCGAGGTGCACCGCCAACGGGCGGTCGGCGCCCCGCTCGATGTCGCCGTTGCGGGCCTGAGCGCTCGCGTACATCGGCGTGCGGACACCCGTCCGGGCCCACGTCAGGAGATTGACCAGGGCGTCGGCGTTACGGGCCAGATGGGCCAGGACGTGGCCGCGGGTCCAGCCGGGGAGCAGTGACGGCTCGCCGACCGCGGCGTCGTCGAGCTTCCCCAGGGAGATCAGGAGGCGCTCGGTGGAGTCGTGGACGGCGGCCGTGTCGCGGGGGAAATCAGGAGCGATGGTCATGTCCCGACGCTAGCGCCGGGCGGCCGGATCCGGGAGGCGGACGGAGAGCTTCCGGCCGGATAAGGGGTGGTGCCGGTGGCACGGGTGGTGCGCGCGGGCGCGGAGGGGGCGGACGGAACGCGGGATTCCTGTCCCGGCGTCCGCCCGGTCCGCGCCCCGGGGCGCGTCAGCCCACCGGGACCGCGGTGGGCGCCCCGAACCACCGGGCCAGCGCCGCGTCCAACTCCCCGTAGGGGCCGGCGACATCGGACGCCCAGGCGGTGTAGCCGTCCGGTCGCACCAGGAGGCCGGCCAGGGCGGGCCGTTCCGGGCAGCGCGCCGTCAGGACCCGCACCCGGTCGCCGAGGCCGGCCGCCCGCCCGCGCAGCCCGGGATCGTCGGCGAGGTCGAGCAACAGGCCCGTGCCGGCGTGCAGATGGTCCGCCAGCCGGTGCCCGTCGGACAGCTCCAGGTCGGGGGCGCTGCGGCCGGTCAGCTCGTGCGTGCCGGGCAGGTCGTAGCGCTGCCAGACGCCGGAGATCTTCTTGGCGAAGTAGGTGGTGGCGTCGGACGTCCCGGCCAGTTCGGCGACCACCCGGCGCAGCGCGTCGCTGTGCGATCCGGGCCGCATCAGTGCCACTTGGGCCCGGGTCCACTCCAGCACCCACGCGCCGAGCGGCCGCCGTTCGACGGCGTAGCTGCCCAACAGCCCCTCCGGGGCCCGGCCGTGCACCGTGGCCGCCAGCTTCCAGCCGAGGTTCATCGCGTCCCCGAGGCCCAGGTTGAGCCCCTGGCCGCCGAACGGGGCGTGCACATGGGCCGCGTCGCCGGCCAGCAGCACCCGGCCGCGGCGGTACTCGGCCGCCTGCCGGGCGTTGTCGGTGAACCGGGTCGCCGAGCGCACCTTGGTGACCGTCACGTCCGGGACGCCGGAGACCCGGCGCAGCGCGCCCTGCAACTCCTCGGCACTGATGGCGGCTTCGCGGTCCGCCGGCGCCCCGTCGAACTCCACGGTGAGGATTCGGCCGGGCATCGGCCCGTGGGCGTACGTCCCGGTGGCGGTCCAGTTCCAGCCGGCCCCCAGGGCGTCGGCGCCGGTCAGCTCCACGATGGCCTGGTGGCCGGTGATCGACGGCTCCGTCCCGGGGAACGGGATGCCGGCGAGCCGGCGGACCGTGCTGCGGCCGCCGTCGCAGCCCACCAACCAGCCGGCACGCAGCGGGCCTTGGGAGGTGTGGACGCGGACGGCCGCCGCGTCGTCGTCGGTGTCGAAGCCGGTGAGGGTCACCCCGCGGCGCACGGCGACGCCCAGTTCGGCGGCGCGGGCGGCGAGTATCCGCTCCAGCGCCTCCTGGGGGACCAGGCCGACCTCGCCGGCCGGGCCGCTGGTGCCGAAGTCCGGGTCCGACTCGTCGAGCAACTCGCCGCGGAGCATGATGCCCGCGAAGTGCCCGGCGAACTTCGGCACCGGCTTCGTCAACGAGGCGCCGGCGGCCTGCCGTTGCCGGACGAACGCGCCGAGGCCCGCCAGGGCGGTGCGCTGCGCCGCCGCCAACTGGGGCAGCAGCCCGCGCCGGTAGAGGGCCTCCACGCTGGGGGTGTTGAGGGACCCCGCCTTGATCGTGGTGTCCACCTCGGTCAGCCGCTCCAGGACGATCACCGAGACGTCCGCCAGGGCCAGTTCGCAGGCGAGCAGCAGCCCCACCGGGCCGCCCCCCGCCACCACTACGTCCGCGTCATGTGTCATGGCGTGGAGTGTAGTGACTAAAAATTTGTTTTGGGTACAATTTTTTGGTTGCCCTCCTGTCGGGAGAGGCTGATGCCCTGCTGAGGGAGTGCGGAAGGGGAGAAGGTGGCCGGAAAGAAGGTGGCGGGGGAGTCGGTGCGGGGGAGTGCGGGCGCCGAGGGGGACGCCCAACTACCGCTGCGCGAGCGCAAGAAGCGGCTCACCCGGCAGCGGATCTCCGCGGTCGCGACGGAGCTCTTCCTCACGCGCGGCTTCGACGACGTCACCGTGGCCGAGGTGGCCCGCGCCGCCGAGGTCTCCACGATGACGGTCTTCAACTACTTCCCGCGCAAGGAGGACCTCTTCCTCGACCGGATCCCCGAGGCCGTCGAGCTGGCCGTGCGCGGGGTGCGGGAGCGCGGCGCGGACGAGACGCCGCTCGCCGCGCTGCGCCGGCTGGCGCTGGAGCTGTTCGCGCAGGGGCATCCGCTGGGCGGGCCGAAGGAGGGGTTCCAGTACTTCTGGCGCACCGTGCTCGACTCGCCCGCGCTGCGGGCCCGCGCCCGCGAGGCGGTCGAGGAGGTCGAGGGGGCGCTGGCCGGCGCGCTCGCCGAGGCGGCCGGCGGCGACCCCGCGCGGCCCGACCGGGACGCCCGGCTGGCCGCGGCGCTGATCGTCGCGGGGTGGCGGACGGTCTTCGTCGATGCCGCCGCCCGACAGCTGGCGGGTGACCCCGCGGACGCGGTCGCCGTTGACCACGAGGCAGTGATCCGGCACACGTTCGACGTACTGGAGCGGGCGCTGCCGGACGGAGGTCGGGGGCAGGTCGGTCGGAGTCGTCCCGCGCGCCGAACGGCGTAAGGGCTGGTCAACGCTTCGGGAAGGTTGTGGGGCCGTGACACGTTTGGGTGAAGGGGGCTTGCGAGGCCAGTAAATCGAATGCACGTGCTATAGGCTCGTGTGTGGCATCCCAACGACGCTGCCGCGGCGACCCCCATACCCTTGGGCGGGGGTCCCGCTCCGCTCCGCCGCCTCTGCTCGCTCACCGCGCGGCGGGCGCAGCCCCGTGGCTCCCGCCCCACTCTCCAAGAAAGGTGCCGACCGGCGTGGCCGACCGTCTCATCGTTCGTGGCGCTCGCGAGCACAACCTCCGCAATGTCTCGCTCGACCTCCCCCGCGACTCCCTCATCGTCTTCACGGGGCTCTCCGGGTCGGGCAAGTCCTCGCTCGCCTTCGACACGATCTTCGCCGAGGGGCAGCGGCGCTACGTCGAGTCGCTCTCCTCCTACGCCCGACAGTTCCTCGGGCAGATGGACAAGCCCGATGTGGACTTCATCGAGGGCCTGTCCCCCGCGGTCTCGATCGACCAGAAGTCGACCTCGCGCAACCCGCGCTCGACGGTCGGCACGATCACCGAGGTCTACGACTACCTCCGACTGCTCTTCGCCCGGATCGGCAAGCCGCACTGCCCCGAGTGCGGTCGGCCGATCGCCCGCCAGTCGCCGCAGGCCATCGTCGACAAGGTCCTGGAGCTCCCCGAGGGCAGCCGCTTCCAGGTGCTCTCGCCGCTGGTGCGCGAGCGCAAGGGCGAGTTCGTCGACCTCTTCTCCGACCTCCAGACCAAGGGCTACAGCCGCGCCCGGGTCGACGGCGAGACCATCCAGCTCTCCGACCCGCCGAAGCTGAAGAAGCAGGAGAAGCACACCATCGAGGTGGTCATCGACCGCCTCACGGTCAAGGAGAGCGCCAAGCGCCGGCTGACCGACTCCGTGGAGACCGCCCTCGGCCTCTCCGGCGGCATGGTCATCCTCGACTTCGTCGACCTGGAGCCGGACGACCCGCAGCGCGAGCGGATGTACTCCGAGCACCTCTACTGCGCCTACGACGACCTCTCCTTCGAGGAGTTGGAGCCCCGCTCCTTCTCCTTCAACTCCCCCTTCGGCGCCTGCCCGGACTGCACCGGCATCGGCACCCGCATGGAGGTCGACCCCGAGCTGATCATCCCGGACGAGGAGCGCTCCCTCGACGAGGGCGCCATCCACCCCTGGTCCGGCGGCCACACCAAGGACTACTTCGGCCGGCTGGTCGGCGCGCTCGCCGACGCCCTGGGCTTCCGCACGGACATCCCCTGGGCCGGCCTGCCGCAGCGCGCCAAGAAGGCCCTGCTGCACGGCCACAAGACCCAGATCGAGGTCCGCTACCGCAACCGCTACGGCCGTCAACGGGCCTACACCACCGCCTTCGAGGGCGCGGTGCCGTTCGTCAAGCGGCGGCACAGCGAGGCGGAGAGCGACAGCAGCCGGGAGCGCTTCGAGGGCTATATGCGCGAGGTGCCCTGCCCGACCTGTGAGGGCACCCGGCTCAAGCCGATCGTGCTCGCGGTCACGGTCCAGGAGAAGTCGATCGCCGAGGTCGCGGCGATGTCGATCAGCGACTGCGCCGACTTCCTGCGCACCATGACGCTCAACGCCCGCGAGAAGACCATCGCCGAGCGGGTCCTGAAGGAGGTCAACGAGCGGCTGAAGTTCCTGGTCGACGTCGGCCTGGACTACCTCTCGCTGAACCGCGCGGCCGGCACCCTCTCCGGCGGCGAGGCCCAGCGCATCCGCCTGGCCACCCAGATCGGCTCCGGCCTGGTCGGCGTGCTCTACGTCCTCGACGAGCCGTCGATCGGCCTGCACCAGCGCGACAACCACCGCCTGATCGAGACCCTGGTGCGGCTGCGCGACATGGGCAACACCCTGATCGTGGTGGAGCACGACGAGGACACCATCAAGGTCGCCGACTGGGTCGTCGACATCGGCCCCGGCGCCGGCGAGCACGGCGGCAAGGTCGTGCACAGCGGCCCGATGAAGCAGTTGCTGGCCAACAAGGACTCCCTCACCGGCCAGTACCTCGCCGGCAAGAAGGCCATCGCCACGCCGGACGTGCGCCGCCCCGCCGACCCGTCCCGCCAGTTGACGGTGCACGGCGCGAAGGAGAACAACCTCCGCGACATCGACGTCTCCTTCCCGCTCGGCGTGCTCTCGGCCGTCACCGGCGTCTCCGGCTCCGGCAAGTCGACGCTGGTCAACGACATCCTCTACACCCACCTCGCCCGCGAGTTGAACGGTGCCAAGTCGGTCCCCGGCCGGCACACCCGGGTCGCCGGCGACGACCTCGTCGACAAGGTGGTGCACGTCGACCAGTCGCCGATCGGCCGCACCCCGCGGTCCAACCCGGCCACCTACACCGGCGTCTTCGACCACGTCCGCAAGCTCTTCGCGGAGACGATGGAGGCCAAGGTCCGCGGCTATCTGCCCGGTCGCTTCTCCTTCAACGTCAAGGGCGGCCGCTGCGAGAACTGCTCCGGCGACGGCACCATCAAGATCGAGATGAACTTCCTGCCGGACGTCTACGTCCCGTGCGAGGTCTGCCACGGCGCGCGGTACAACCGCGAGACGCTGGAGGTGCACTACAAGGGCAAGTCCATCGCCGAGGTGCTGGACATGCCGATCGAGGAGGCGCTGAGCTTCTTCGAGGCGGTGCCCACCATCGCCCGCCACCTCAAGACGCTCAACGAGGTCGGCCTCGGCTACGTCCGGCTCGGCCAGTCCGCGCCCACCCTCTCCGGCGGTGAGGCGCAGCGCGTCAAGCTGGCCAGCGAGCTCCAGAAGCGCTCCACCGGCAGCACCGTCTACGTCCTCGACGAGCCCACCACGGGCCTGCACTTCGAGGACATCAGCAAGCTGATCAAGGTGCTCTCCGGCCTGGTCGACAAGGGCAACACGGTGATCGTCATCGAGCACAACCTCGATGTGATCAAGACCGCGGACTGGGTCATCGACATGGGTCCCGAGGGCGGCAGCGGCGGCGGCATGGTCGTCGCCGAGGGCACCCCGGAGCAGGTGGCGGCGATCCCGGCCAGCCACACCGGCAAGTTCCTGCGGGACATCCTCGGCGACCGGGTCAGCGACGCCGGCCTGGTGGGCGGCGCGACCAAGGCGCCGGCCGCCCGGAAGGCCGCCGCCAAGAAGGCCACGAAGAAGGCCGTGGCCGCCGCGTCCGCCGGGACGCCGACCGTGACCGCCTCGACGGCGAAGAACGGCACGGTGAAGAAGACCGCGGCGAAGAAGGCCACCGCGAAGACGGCGGCCAAGAAGACCGCGGCCACCTCCGCCGCCAAGAAGACCGCCGTCAAGAAGGCCCCGGCCAAGAAGGCGACGACGCGGGCCCGTCGGGCCTCCTGACAAGGGCGTCCGGCACACCGTCGCACCCACAGCGGGGCGGGGCTCCCTCCCGGAGCCCCGCCCCCGCCGGTGCAACCGCCGCCCTCAGGCCGCCAGTTCGGCGGCGAACGGCGGCTCCGCGCCCGCGCGGGAGCAGGTGATCGCGGCCGCCCGGGCGGCGAAGCGGAGGATGTCCGCCCACTCCTCGCCGGTCAGCGCCGCGACCGCCGGATACGACAGCGCGTCATGGGCGTCCAGCCGGTGCAGCAGCGCCGCGTTGACGGTGTCGCCCGCGCCGATGGTGTCGACCACGGCGACCCGCTCACCGGGCACCGACACCTCGCCGCCGCCCCGGGTCAGCACCGTCAGCCCGTCGCCGCCGTGGGTGAGCACGATCGCCGCCGGCCCCGCCGCCAGCCACTCCCGGGCCGCCGCGAGCACCGCCGCCCGGTCGACGCCCGCCGCGGCCGGCGCCCCGGTCAGCCACAGCGCGTCCTCCTCGGAGAGCTTCAGCAACGCCAGATCCGGCAGCCAGGAGCGGAACCGCGCCCGGTAGGCGTCCGGATCGAGGATCAGCCCCGGGCGGATGTTGGGGTCGAGCGCGGTGAACACCCCGCGCCGGGCCTCCCGCCGCAGCAGCGCCTCGTAGGCGCCGGCGCCCGGCTGAAGCACCAGCGAGCAGGTGCCCAGGGAGAGCGCGCGCACCGCGTCCGGCAGCGCCGGGGGCAGGGTGAACAGCCGGTCGGCGGTGCCCTCCACGTAGAAGCCGTAACCGGCCGAGCCGTCCGGGCTGATGTCCGCCATCGCCAGCGTGGTCGGCTCCGGGCCGCGCTGCACCAGCGAGGTGTCCACCCCGCCGTCCCGCAGCCCGCGCAGCAGCGCCGCGCCGAAGGCGTCGGTCGAGACCCGGGAGCAGAACGCGGCCGGCGAGCCCAACCGCCCCAGTGCCACCGCGGTGTTGTACGGCCCGCCGCCGCGCCGCGGCAGCAGCGCCGGCAACGGGCCGTCGGGGGAGGGCTGTTGACTGGGGACGAGGTCGATCAGCGCCTCGCCGGCGACGACGATCACGGATGCGGATCCTTTCCTACGGGCGGCCGGGGCCGGCCGGGACGTGGCGGGGGAGGGCGTACGGGCCCCGGGGCGGGGCCGGTTCGGGCCGTCAGCCGGAGGCGGGGCAGCCGCACGAGGTGCGGTGCACGAAGGTGCAGGGCAGCCGGACGGTGCGGGGCGGCCGGTCCGGCGCCTGAAGCCGCTCCAGCAACAGGCGCACCGCCGCCGCGCCCAACTCCCGGCTGGGCTGGGCGATCGCGGTCAGCCGCGGGGTGAACAGGTCCGCCCAGGAGAAGTCGTCGAAGCAGGCCAGCGCGATGTCCCGGGGGACCTCGCGGCCCAGGGCGCGCAGTGCCTGCAGCGCGCCGATGGTCATCGCGTTGTTGGCGGTGATGATCGCGGTGGGCGGCTCCGGCGCGGCGAGCAGGTGCCGAGTGGCGTCCTGGGCGCCCTCCGCCTCGGAGTTGCCGCCGGCCAGGAGCTCGGGCGCGAACGGCAGCCCGCGCTCGCGCAGCCCCGCGCGGTAGCCCTGGACCCGCTCGGTGGTGGTGCTGAGCCCGGGCAGCCCCGCCACCAGGCCGATCCGGGTGTGCCCCAAGTCGGCCAGATGGCCGACGAGTTGGCGCACCGGGTCGGTGCTCTCCGCGCACACCTGGTCGAAGTCGTCGCCGACCAGCCGGTCGAGGAAGACCGTCGGCACCCGACGCTTGGTCACGTAGTCGACCATCTCGGCGGGTTCGGCGGACGGGGCGACGATCATGCCGTCCACCCGCCGCTCGTGCAGCAGTTGGACCACCTTGCGCTCGTGGCGCGGATCGTCGTGCGGATCGGCGATCAGCAGGCTGTACCCGGCCTCCAGGGCACCGGCCTCGACGCCCTGGAGGATCTCGGTGAAGTACGGGTTGCTGATCGCCGAGACCGCCAGGCCGATGGAGCGGGTGCGGGAGGTGACCAGCGAGCGGGCGAGGGTGTTGTGGGTGTAGCCGAGCTCCTCGATGGCGGCCAGCACCGCGGCCCGGGTGTCCGGGCGCACGGGGCGGGTGCCGTTCACCACGTGCGAGACCGTGGCGACCGAGACGCCCGCGCGCCGTGCCACATCCACCATCGTCGTCATCCGGCTCTTTCCTCCCGACGCCCCGGCGCACCGTGCCCCGGCTTCCCGGGCGGGCGGTCCCGGCACCCGACCGTCCGCCGCAGTCCATCACAGTACGTCCGTTGAAGACCAAACGTAAACGCTTGCGTAAGCGTTTACGTCCTGGCGGTTTTTCTGTAGTGTCCCGGCCATCGAACCCGCACGACGTCGTGAGGAGGCGCCGATGCGCGCTCTCGTGGTCACCGCACCGGGCCCCAGGGGCACCACCGCTGTCACCGAACTGCCCGACCCCCGCCCGGAGTCCGACGAGGTGGTCGTGCGCGTGACCTCCTGCGGGCTGTGCGGCACCGACCTGCACCTCCTCGACGGCGAGCTGCCGGTGGCCCGCTACCCCCTCGTCCCCGGGCACGAGTTGACCGGCGAGATCGTTGCGGTGGGCACCGCGGTGCGGGACCGGAAGGTCGGCGAGCGGGTCGCGGTCGACCCCAACATGCCGTGCGGCGCCTGCCATTACTGCCGAATAGGCCGCGGCAACCTCTGCGAGGACTACACCGCGATCGGCGTCACCCGGGCCGGCGGCTTCGCCGAACTCGTCGCCGTCCCGGCCCGCTGCGCCTACGTGGTGCCGGCGCACCTCTCGGAGGCCGCCGCCGGGCTCGTCGAGCCGCTGTCCTGTGCGGTGCACGGCCTCAACCGGCTGCCCCGCCGCCCCGGCGAGCACTACCTGATCTACGGGGCGGGCACCATGGGCCTGATGATGGCCGCGCTGGTGCGGACCGCGGGGGCCGCCTCGGTCTCGGTCGTGGACCTCAACGAGGAACGGCTGGCGTTCGCCCGCTCCTTCGGCGTGGACGCGGCGGTGACGGGCGCCGACGCCCTCGACCGAGTGCCCGGATTCGAGGTGGTGGTCGACGCGACCGGAGCGGTCGCGGCCATCGAGGACGGTTTGGGCCGGGTGCGCCGCGGCGGCACCTTCCTCCAGTTCGGGGTCGCGGACCCGGCCCGCGCGGCGTCGTTCTCGCCGTACCGCGTCTACAGCCAGGAGATCGACATCATCGGCTCGATGGCGGTGCACAACAGCTTCCAGCCCGCCATCGACCTGCTGGCCGCCGGGCTGGACCTGGACCCGCTGGTCTCCGACGTCTTCGGCCTGGGCGACTTCGACGTGGCGGTGGCCCGCTTCCGGGCCGGCACCGGCCGCAAGATCCACCTCGCCCCGCAGAAGGGCTGAGCCCCGTGCCCGCATCCCTCAAGAACGCAGCGATCTGGGTCTTCGGCGCCCTCGGCGGCATCCTGTGGGGCTACGACACCGGGGTCATCTCCGGCGCCATGCTCTTCATCAAGCGCGACATCGCGCTCACCCCGCTCCTGGAGGGGCTGGTCGTCTCCGGCCTCCTCGTAGGAGCGATGGTCGGCGCCGGCCTGTCCGGGCGGCTCTCCGACTCCTGGGGGCGCCGCCGGCTGATCCTGGCCGCCTCCGGGGTCTTCATCCTCGGCACCCTCGGCGCGGCCTTCGCCACGGGGGCCGGCGCGCTGATCGCGTTCCGCTTCGTCATCGGTGTGGGCGTCGGCATCGCCTCCGTCGTCGTCCCGCTCTACCTCACCGAGCTCGCGCCCAAGCACCTGCGCGGCGGGCTGACGTCCCTGATGCAACTCCTGGTGACCGTCGGCATCTTCGTCGCCTACCTCACCGACTACGCGTTCGCCGACTCCGGGGCCTGGCGCTGGATGATCGGCCTGGGCGTGGTGCCCGCCGCGGTGCTGGCGCTGGGCATCATCACCCAGCCGGAGAGCCCGCGTTGGCTGGTGGGCAAGGGGCGCACCGCGCAGGCCCGTACGGTGCTGACCCGGCTGCGCGGGGACGCCGCGGCGGCGGGCGAGGAGCTGGCCGAGATCGAGCGGACCGAGCGCGCAGAGCGGGCGACCGGCGAGGCGCTGACCCTGCGAGGGCTGCTGTCGCCGCGGCTTCGGCCGGTGTTCGTGGTCGGGATGCTGCTGGTGTTCTTCCAGAACTTCGTCGGCATCAACACGATCATCTACTACGCGCCGACCCTGCTCACCGACATCGGCTTCGGCGCCAACGGGGCGATCCTCGCCAACGTCGGGATCGGCCTGCTCAACATGGTGATGACGCTGCCGGCGATGCGGTTGATCGACCGCAGGGGCCGCAAGCCGCTGCTGCGGGCCGGGGCGCTGGGGATGTGCGCGGCGATGGTGGTGCTGGCCGTCACCAACCTCTCCGGGCTCGGCTACGGCGCGCTGCTGTCCACCCTCACCCTGCTCGGGATCGCGCTCTACATCGCCTCGTTCGCCGTCTCCTGGGGGCCGGTGCAGTGGGTGATGCTGCCGGAGCTGTTCCCGATGCGGATCCGGGCCGCCGCGGTCAGCCTGTGCGTGCTGTTCAATTGGCTCTTCAACATGGTCGTGGCGCTGCTCTTCCCGTCCCTGCTGCACGCCTGGGGCGCCGGGATCAACTTCCTGTTCTTCGCCGGGACGACGCTGCTGGCGTACCTCTTCGTCCAGCGGCTGTTGCCGGAGACCAAGGGCCGCAGCCTGGAGGAGATCGAGGCGGAGCTGCTGCGGGGTGGTGCGGACCGCCGCTCGGCGGCCCGGACCGCCCCGGTATCGTCGGAGGTCGACGCCGTCCACTGATCAGGAGTTGCCTCATGAGCGCGTCCCCGGACCGCCGGACCATGTTGCGCGGGGCCGCGCTCGCGGGCCTCACCTGCTTCGGCGCCGCCGCCTGCGCCTCGGGGGCGCAGGGCTCGGTAGCCAAGCCGTCCTCGGACGCGCCGGTCGAGCTCGGCCCGGCCACGGACGTACCGGTCGGCGGCGCCAAGCTCTACGCCGCGCAGCGGCTGCTGGTCTCCCAGCCCACCCAGGGCGAGTTCACGTGCTTCAGCAGCGTCTGCACGCACATGGGCGGGGTCCTGAACAAGATCGAGAACGGGCAGGCCGTCTGCCCGCTGCACGGCAGCCACTTCCAGGTGGCCACCGGCAAGGTCGTCAAGGGCCCGGCGAGCGTCCCCTTGGAGACGGTCCCGATCAAGGTCAAGGGCGGCAAGCTGATCGCGGGTTGACGGGCCCGGCGCCCGCCCGTCGGTGCGCCGACCGCGTCGCCGTCCCGTTCACCCCCAGTCCCAGGTGATCCCCAGGATTCCCGGTCGCACCCCTTGCTCCACCATGTGCACCGCGTGGTGCCGGCCGCTCAGCGTCAGCTCCTGGCGGCCGCTGCGCGGGGCGCCGGCCGAGACCTGGGTGAAGCGCCGGCAACGCACCGGCAGCGCCGCCTCGTCGAACCGCACCTGGAGCACGTACTGGCCGCCGGCGAAGCTGAAGCCGCGCACGTACTCGGAGCTCGGGCCGCCGCTGCTGTCCTCGAAGGCGTAGCCGAAGACGTGGGTGTCGCCGGCCCGCAGCCGGGTGTCGAAGAGCAGCTCGGCGACGACCACGCCGTTCTCGGCGTCCCCGCGCACCCGTCCCAATCGGCAGTTCTCCGCGGTCCGCACCCGTACCCGGGAGGGATCGCAGCCGGGGTCGCCCCGGTGGATGGCGACATAGCGGTCCACGCCGTCCCGGTGGGCGCGCACCACCTGGAGGGACTCCCGTTCGCTCAGCTCGCGCCGGGGCCCGATCCGCACCCGCTCGTGGTGGCCGACGGTGTGCACCCCGCCGTCCGCCGGCGTCTCCAACTCGGCGAAGAGCTGCTGGAGGCAGTCGGCCGGCGCCACCAGGGAGCGGTACGAGCGGGCCGGCGGTCGCTCGCTCTCCGGGCGGGTGCCGCCGTCGGGCACCAGGAGCCGGTGCAGCGACCGGTCGGGCAGCCCGAGGACGTCCTCCAGGGCGCGGACCGCGCGCAGCGACTCGGGGCGCTGCGGCCGTCGGGCGCCCTGCTGCCAGTAACTCAGGCTGGTGACACCGATGGTGATGCCGCGCTGGGCCAGCTTGTGCTGGACGCGGGTGAGCGCCAGGCCGCGCGCGGTGAGCGCGCTGCGCAGGGCGAGATGGAACGGTCCGGTCCGCAGCAATTGGGCCAACTCGGCCGGTACGGGAGGGTGCTGTGCGGTTTGGGGAGTGTTCTGTGCCATTGCCTCAATCCTCCGGCGCGCGCGGTGAATGTTCACAACCGGGATGCACGGCGCGCGCTCTCCCTGCTCGTTCACTGCAGGACGCCGGGCACCAGTCGTTCACATTCGGGCCCGCCCGTCCACACCCCCATGTCACCTCGCATTGAAGCGTGTTGACCTGCCTGCGACAACACCCGATGCTCCACAGCAGCATCCGGATGCGCTCCTCTCATCTCTCACCCCTCACGGGAGGAACGCCATGCTTCACTCTCTGTTCACCCGGCACCGGCGCCGCAGATGGCTGTCGGCCGCGGCGCTGGCCGCCGTGGCCCTCACCGGCCTGCCGAGCGCCGCCACCGCCGCCCCACTGGGCGCCAACCGCCTGAACATCACCATGCAGGCCCAGGAGAAGACCAATTGGTGCTGGGCCGGCTCCGGCAACACCATCGCCGCCTTCTACGGCCGCAAGTACAGCCAGAACCAGTTCTGCAACGCCGCGTTCAACCGCCAGCAGAACTCCACCTGCCCCAACAACCAGGCCACGCTGGGAAATGTGCAGAACGCGTTTGACTGGATGGGGATCAATCCTGGCTCGTATGTGACGGGTTGGCTCCGCTACTCCACCGTGCAGAACGAGATCAACGCCAAGCGTCCCATCGAGACCCGCATCCAATGGGCGTCCGGCGGCGGCCACATGCACGTCCTCTACGGCTACGACACCTCTCGCAACTGGGTGTACTGGGGCGACCCCTGGGCCACCAACAACCGCTACAACTGGGGCGACTTCGACAACTACGTGAACGGCAGCTCCTTCTCCTGGACCCACTCCCTCTACCGGATAGGAGCCTGAGGCCATGACGAAGCGCACCGTCGCCCGCGCCGCCGCCACGGGCACCCTCGCCGCCGCCCTGCTCGGCCTGGCCCCGCACGTCGCGCTGGCCGCCGCCCCCGCGCCGCCGGCGCCCGCCGGGGCCAGCGTGTCCGCCGCCCGCGGCGCGGCCGCCGCCCCGGCGACCCTGGACACCCTGGCCCGCTTCTTCGCCGCCGCCCCGGGCAAGAAGGGGGCGGCCGCCGTCGCGGCCGCCAACACCGCCCCGCACGTCGAGGGCGCCACCGTCCCGGTCTACGAGCTCTCGCCCGACTTCGTCCGCGGGAAGGCCGACACCCCAGTCGCCCGGCTGGAGTTCATGGCCACCAAGGCGGTCGCCGCGGACGGCCGCACGGCGTCCGTGTGGACCGCCCACCGGGGCGCCTCCTGGAAGGTCGTCAACATCGCCACCGGCGACGACGAGACCCGCTACGTCGCGGCCGGCGCCGCACAGGGCGGCGGAACGGTTTTCCACGAGCCGCAGATCGACGCCTGGTACGTCCAGCGGGGCGACCGCGTCGAGCCCCTGGACGACGCGGCCCGCAAGGCCGTGGGCCCGCACGGCACCACCGTCGCCGCCTACCAGAAGCGGGTGGCCAAGGCGTACGGCGACAAGCTCCCCGGCTCCGCGTACGACAAGCGCGGTGAGGCCGGCGGCTTCGGCCCGGCCGGCGCACCGCCCGCCGCCGACCCCGGCCGCGCACCGCACCCGGTCGCCGCGGACGCCGCGACCTCCGACGCCTTCCCGGTGACCGCCGCCTCGTCGGTGGCCGGCGGCGCCGCGCTGTTGGCGCTCGGCCTGTCGGCCACGGTGGCGGTGCGCCGGCGCCGCAGTCGCTGACCGACCCCGTCCCACCGCACCACCGGAGCCCGTCCCGCCGTCCCGTCACCGGGCGCGGCCGGGGCGGGCTCCACCGCCTCGCCCCTGATTGTCAGCGGCGGTCAGTAGGGTGGTGGGCATGGCAGACCCCAGCAGCTACCGACCCAAGCCGGGACAGATCCCCGACTCGCCGGGGGTCTATAAATTCCGCGACGAGCACGGCCGGGTCATCTACGTCGGCAAGGCCAAGAGCCTGCGCCAGCGCCTGGCCAACTACTTCCAGGACCTGGCCGGTCTCCACCCGCGCACGCGCACGATGGTCACCACCGCCGCCTCCGTGGAGTGGACGGTCGTCTCCACCGAGGTCGAGGCGCTCCAGCTCGAATACAGTTGGATCAAGGAGTTCGACCCGCGGTTCAACGTCAAGTACCGCGACGACAAGAGCTATCCGTACCTCGCGGTGACCCTGGGCGAGGAGTTCCCCCGCGTCCAGGTGATGCGCGGCGCCAAGAAGAAGGGCGTGCGCTACTTCGGCCCGTACGCCCACGCCTGGGCCATCCGCGAGACCGTCGACCTGCTGCTCCGCGTCTTCCCCGTGCGCACCTGCTCGGCCGGCGTCTTCAAGCGCTCCGCCCAGATCGGCCGCCCCTGCCTGCTCGGCTACATCGGCAAGTGCTCGGCCCCCTGCGTCGGCCGGATCTCCCCCGAGGACCACCGCGAACTCGCCGAGGAATTCTGCGACTTCATGGCCGGCCGCACCGGCGCCCACCTCCGTCGGTTGGAGCGTCAGATGCAGGAGGCCGCCGAGGAGATGGAGTACGAGCGCGCCGCCCGGCTGCGGGACGACATAGGCGCGCTCAAGCGGGCGATGGAGAAGAGCGCGGTGGTCCTCGCCGACGCCACCGACGCCGACCTCATCGCCGTCGCCGAGGACGAACTGGAGGCCGCCGTCCAGATCTTCCACGTCCGCGGCGGCCGGGTGCGCGGCCAACGCGGCTGGGTCACCGACAAGGTCGAGGCGGTCACCACCGGCGATCTGATCGAGCACGCCCTCCAGCAGCTCTACGGCGAGGAGCGGGGCGACGCGGTCCCCAAGGAGGTGTTGGTCCCGGCGCTGCCCGACCCCGTCGAGCCGGTGGCCCAGTGGCTCACCCACCGCCGCGGCTCCCAGGTCTCGTTGCGCATCCCGCAGCGCGGCGACAAGAGGGACCTGATGGCCACCGTCGCGCGCAACGCCCAACAGGCCCTCGCCCTGCACAAGACCAAGCGCGCCTCCGACCTGACCACCCGCTCCCGCGCCCTGGAGGAGATCGCCCAGGCCCTCGACCTGGACACGGTCCCGCTGCGCATCGAGTGCTTCGACATCTCGCACCTCCAGGGCGAGGACGTCGTCGCCTCGATGGTGGTCTTCGAGGACGGCCTCGCCCGCAAGAGCGAGTACCGGCGCTTCCAGATCAAGGGCTTCGCGGGGCAGGACGACGTCCGCTCCATGCACGAGGTCATCGGCCGCCGCTTCCGGCGCTACCTCCAGGAGAAGCAGAAGTCGGGGGAGTGGGGCGAGGAGCCGACCGCCGAGGAGCGCCAGCCCGAGGGCGAGCCGAGCGGGCTCTCCTCCCTGGAGCCGACCGAGGCCCCCAGCGACACCCCGACCGACGACTCGGCCGACGGCTCTCCCGACCGCCTCACCGACGAGGACGGCCGCCCCAAGCGGTTCGCCTATCCGCCCCAACTGGTGGTCGTCGACGGCGGCGCCCCCCAGGTGGCCGCCGCCCGCCGGGCCATGGACGAGCTGGGCATCGACGACGTGGCGGTCTGCGGGCTGGCCAAGCGGCTGGAGGAGGTCTGGCTGCCCGGCGAGGACGACCCGGTGGTGCTGCCGCGCAGCAGCGAGGGGCTCTACCTCCTCCAGCGGGTCCGCGACGAGGCGCATCGTTTCGCCATCACCTATCAGCGCAGCAAGCGCGGCAAGCGGCTGAAGGCATCCCCGCTGGACGCCGTCCCCGGGCTCGGCGAGACCCGCCGCCAGGCGCTCCTCAAGCACTTCGGCTCGCTGAAGAAGCTGCGGGCCGCCACGGTGGAGGAGATCTGCCAGGTCCCGGGCGTGGGCCGGAAGACCGCCGAGACCCTCGCCGCGGCGCTGGCCGGCGCGGCCCCGTCGGCCCCCGCGGTGAACACCGCCACAGGAGAGATCATTGAGGATGACGGGGCCCCGCCGGCCGCGTTGTCAGCAGAACGGGGGCAGGACCGATGAGCAGCAGACCGCACGAGACGCAGGAATCCGAGAGAGACGGTGCACAGGTGAGTACGGGCACGATGCGCGAAGCCGACCAGGGCGAGAGCGCCGCGATCCCCGAGCTGGTGATCATCTCCGGCATGTCCGGCGCCGGCCGCAGCACGGCGGCGAAGTGCCTGGAGGACCTCGGCTGGTTCGTCGTCGACAACATCCCGCCCGAGCTGATCCCGCCCATGGTGGAGCTCGGCGCCCGCTCCCAGGGCAATGTCGCCAAGATCGCCGTGGTCGTCGACGTCCGAGGCCGCCGCTTCTTCGCCAACCTCAAGGAGTCCCTGGCCACCCTCGACGCGCAGAACGTCAAGCGCCGCATCGTCTTCCTGGAGTCCTCCGACGAGGCCCTGGTGCGCCGCTTCGAGTCGGTCCGCCGCCCGCACCCCCTCCAGGGCGACGGCCGGATCGTCGACGGCATCGCCGCCGAGCGCGACCTGCTGCGCGAACTGCGCGGCGACGCCGACCTGGTCATCGACACCTCCAGCCTCAACGTCCATGAGCTGCGCGCCAAGTTGGACGCCCAGTTCGCCGGCGAGGAGGTCCCCGAGCTGCGCGCCACGGTCATGTCCTTCGGCTTCAAGTACGGCCTCCCGGTCGACGCCGACATGGTCATCGACTGCCGCTTCATCCCCAACCCGCACTGGGTCCCCGAGCTGCGCCCCTTCACCGGCCTGAACGACGAGGTCTCCAACTACGTCTTCAACCAGCCCGGTTCCAAGGAATTCCTGGACGGCTACACCGAGCTGCTCCGCCTGGTCGCGGCCGGCTACCGCCGCGAGGGCAAGCGCTATGTGACCATCGCCGTCGGCTGCACCGGCGGTAAGCACCGCAGCGTCGCGATGTCCGAGAAGCTGGCCCGCCGGCTGAGCTCCGAGGGCGTCGAAACGGTCGTCGTGCACCGGGACATGGGGCGCGAGTGACCTCCCGTACGCCGCGGCTGCGCCGGGTCCGCCGCTTCGTCCCCAGCGGCCGCGCGACCAAGGGCGCCACCCCCAAGGTGGTGGCCCTCGGCGGCGGCATGGGCCTGTCCGCCTCGCTCGCCGCCCTGCGCCGGATCACCCGGGACGTGACGGCCGTGGTCACCGTCGCCGACGACGGCGGCTCCAGCGGCCGGCTGCGCGACGAGCTCGGCGTGCTGCCCCCCGGAGACCTGCGCAAGGCGCTGGCCGCGCTGTGCGGTGACGACGACTGGGGCCAGACCTGGGCCCGGGTGATCCAGCACCGCTTCACCAGTGAGGGCGAGCTGCACGACCACGCTGTCGGCAATCTGCTGATCGTCGCCCTGTGGGAGCAACTCGGCGACCACGTCCAGGCGCTGGACCTGGTCGGCAGGCTGCTCGGCGCGCACGGCCGGGTGCTGCCGATGTCGGCGGTGCCGCTCGAACTCCAGGCTCAGGTCAAGGGTCTGGACCAGGATCACCCGGACGAGATCAGCACGGTCCGCGGCCAGGCCACGGTCGCGCTCACCCGCGGCGAGGTGCAGTCCGTGCACGTCGTTCCGGAGGAGCCGCCGGCCGTCCCGGAGGCGGTCGCCGCGGTCCGGGACGCCGACTGGGTGGTGTTGGGCCCCGGTTCGTGGTTCTCCTCGGTCATCCCGCATCTGCTCGTGCCCGAGCTGCGCGTGGCCCTGGAGGAGACCCAGGCCCGCAAGGTCCTCTCGCTCAACCTCGCGCCCCAGCCGGGCGAAACCGAGGGCTTCTCCCCGCAGCGTCATTTGGAGGTTTTGGCCCGACACGCCCCTAAACTCGCCTTCGACGTGGTGCTGGCAGATGAGGCCGCGGTGCCCGATATCGACGGCCTGACGGTTGCCGCCAAGCAACTGGTGGGAAGCGAGGTCGAGCTGGCCGCGGTCGCTGCACGCGGAGACGACGCCCGGTCCGGTGCCGGCGGAGCCCCCGACCGGCACGATCCGGAACTGCTGGCAGCCGCGTACGACCGTATTTTTCGGATGCATGGAAGGATCGGCCCATGGCGATGACGGCTGCGGTGAAGGATGAGATCTCCCGGCTCCCCGTCACCCGGACCTGCTGCCGGAAGTCCGAGGTCTCGTCGATCCTGCGGTTCGCGGGTGGTCTGCACCTGGTCAGCGGCCGCATCGTGATCGAGGCGGAGCTCGACACGGGCATCGCCGCCCGCCGGCTCCGCAAGGACATCCTGGAGATCTTCGGGCACTCCTCGGACCTGGTGGTGATGGCCCCCGGCGGGCTGCGGCGCGGCAGTCGCTACGTGGTCCGCGTGGTGGCCGGCGGCGACCAACTGGCCCGGCAGACCGGCCTGGTGGACGGCCGCGGCCGGCCCATCCGCGGCCTGCCCCCGCAGGTGGTCTCCGGCGCGACCTGCGACGCCGAGGCCGCCTGGCGCGGCGCCTTCCTCGCCCACGGCTCGCTGACCGAGCCCGGCCGCTCGTCCTCCCTGGAGGTCACCTGCCCCGGCCCCGAGGCCGCGCTCGCCCTGGTCGGCGCGGCCCGCCGGCTCGGCATCGGCGCCAAGGCCCGCGAGGTGCGCAGCGTCGACCGCGTCGTCGTCCGTGACGGTGATGCGATCGGCGCGCTGCTGACGCGGCTGGGTGCCCACGAGTCGGTGCTGGCGTGGGAGGAGCGACGGATGCGGCGCGAGGTGCGGGCCACCGCCAACCGCCTCGCCAACTTCGACGACGCCAACCTCCGCCGCTCGGCGCGGGCCGCGGTCGCCGCCGGCGCCCGGGTCCAGCGCGCCCTGGAGATCCTCGGCGAGGAGGTCCCCGAGCACCTCGCGGCGGCCGGCCGGCTGCGCATGGAGCACAAGCAGGCGTCCCTGGAGGAGCTCGGCGCGCTGGCCGATCCGCCGCTGACGAAGGACGCGGTCGCCGGCCGGATCCGCCGGCTGCTGGCGATGGCCGACAAGCGCGCCCAGGACCTGGGCATCCCGGGCACCGAGTCCAACCTCACCGAGGAGCTCGCCGACGGCATGGTGAGCTGACCTCCGCCGGGCCCGAACCACGCGCGCCCCCGGCACCCGTATCGGGTGCCGGGGGCGCCGTGCGTTCGCAGCTCATGGGGGTGCCGAACCCGTAGGCGTCAGAGGGGCTCGAAGGCGCTCACTTGAGCATCTTTCGCGGCCGATGTCAATGTCACGTACGTCTCTTCCAGGGGGTAGGGTCGTAGGCGGTCGGGGACAGCCCATACAGCTCGCCGGTTATCAAAACCGGCGTACCAACGAGGAGATCGGTTCGTGACGATCCGCGTAGGCATCAACGGATTCGGCCGCATTGGTCGCAACTACTTCCGCGCGCTCCTGGAGCAGGGCGCGGACATCGAGATCGTCGGTGTCAACGACCTGACCGACAACGCCACCCTGGTTCACCTGCTGAAGTACGACACCATCCTGGGTCGCCTGAAGCAGGACGTCAGCCACACCGACGACACCATCACGGTCGGCGACCAGACCTTCAAGACGATGGCCGAGCGCGACCCGGCGAAGCTCCCCTGGGGCGAGCTCGGTGCCGACGTCGTCATCGAGTCGACCGGCATCTTCACCAAGCGCGAGGACGCCGCCAAGCACCTCGCCGCCGGCGCCAAGAAGGTCCTGATTTCCGCGCCCGCCAAGGACGAGGACATCACGATCGTGATGGGCGTCAACCAGGACAAGTACGACGCGGCCAACCACCACGTCATCTCCAACGCCTCCTGCACCACCAACTGTGTGGCGCCGATGGCCAAGGTTCTCGACGAGAACTTCGGCATCGTCAAGGGCATGATGACCACGGTCCACGCGTACACCAACGACCAGCGCATCCTGGACTTCCCGCACAAGGACCTGCGCCGCGCCCGCGCCGCCGCGGAGAACATCATCCCGACCTCCACCGGTGCCGCCAAGGCCACCGCCCTGGTCCTCCCGCAGCTCAAGGGCAAGCTGGACGGCATCGCCATGCGCGTGCCGGTCCCCACCGGTTCGGTCACCGACCTGGTGCTGGAGCTCGACCGCGAGGTCAGCAAGGACGAGATCAACGCCGCCTTCCAGAAGGCCGCCGAGGGGCAGCTCAAGGGCATCCTGGAGTACACCGAGGACCCGATCGTCTCCTCGGACATCGTCAACTGGCCGGCCTCCTGCACCTTTGACTCCTCCCTTACGATGACCCAGGGCAAGCAGGTCAAGATCGTCGGCTGGTACGACAACGAGTGGGGCTACTCCAACCGTCTGGTGGACCTCACCGTCTTCGTCGGCGGCCAGCTCTGATCTCCGCCTGACGTCACCTAAGGCACCGGAATGTGCGGACGGGGCTCGTAGGGCGCGGCAACGCGACCTACGGGCCCCGTCCCATGACGGACTACAACGGAGTCACTTCACATGAAGACGATCGACGACCTGATCCAGGACGGCGTCGCCGGCAAGCGGGTCTTCGTCCGCGCCGATCTCAACGTCCCGCTGGACGGCACCACCATCACCGACGACGGCCGGATCCGCGCCGTCCAGCCGACCATCGCCAAGCTCGCCGCGGCCGGCGCCAAGGTGATCGTCGCCTCCCACCTGGGCCGTCCCAAGGGCGCCCCGGACCCCGCCTTCTCGCTGGCCCCCGCGGCCCGGCGGCTCGGTGAACTCCTCGGCCAGGACGTGGCGTTCGCCACCGACACGGTCGGCGAGTCCGCCCGTTCCGTGACCGCGCAACTGGCCGACGGTCAGGTGGCCGTCCTGGAGAACCTCCGCTTCAACGCCGGCGAGACCAGCAAGGACGACGCCGAGCGCGGCGCCTTCGCCGACCAGCTCGCCGAGCTCGCCGACCTCTACGTCGGCGACGGCTTCGGCGCCGTGCACCGCAAGCACGCCTCGGTCTACGACCTGCCCAAGCGGCTGCCGCACGCCGCCGGCGACCTGATCGCCACCGAGGTCGGCGTGCTGAAGAAGCTCACCGAGGACGTCAAGCGCCCCTACACGGTCGTCCTCGGCGGTGCGAAGGTTTCGGACAAGCTCGCCGTCATCGACGAGCTGCTCGGCAAGGCCGACCGGCTGCTGATCGGCGGCGGTATGGCGTACACCTTCCTCAAGGCCAAGGGCTACGAGGTCGGCATCTCCCTCCTCCAGGAGGATCAGATCTCGACCGTCACCGAGTACATGGAGCGCGCCGCGAAGAACGGCGTCGAGCTCGTGCTGCCCGTGGACGTGCTGGTCTCCGCGGACTTCCCCGACCTCAAGACGAAGGCCCCGGCCAACTTCGAGACGGTCGACGCCGACAAGATCCCCTCCGACAAGGAGGGGCTGGACATCGGCCCCAAGTCCCGTGAGCTGTTCGCCTCCAAGATCGTCGACGCCGAGACCGTCTTCTGGAACGGACCGGTCGGCGTCGCCGAGCACCCCGACTACGCCGGTGGCACCACCGCCATCGCGCAGGCCCTGCTCGACAGCACGGGCTTCACCGTCGTCGGCGGCGGCGACTCCGCCGCGGCCGTCCGCAACCTGGGCTTCGACGAGTCGAAGTTCGGCCACATCTCGACCGGCGGCGGCGCCAGCCTCGAATACCTCGAAGGCAAGACGCTCCCCGGCCTCGCCGCTCTGGAGGACTGAACAACCGTGAGTGACCGCACCCCGCTGATGGCGGGCAACTGGAAGATGAACCTCAACCACCTTGAGGCCATCGCCCACGTCCAGAAGCTCGCCTTCGCCCTGAACGACAAGGACTTCGACCAGGTGGAGGTCGCGGTCCTGCCGCCCTTCACCGACCTGCGCTCGGTGCAGACCCTCGTCGACGGCGACAAGCTCAAGATCAAGTACGGTGCCCAGGACCTCTCGGCGCACGGCTCCGGCGCCTACACCGGCGAGATCTCCGGCGCCATGCTCTCCAAGCTGAAGTGCGCCTACGTGGCCGTCGGCCACAGCGAGCGCCGCCAGTACCACGGTGAGGACGAGGAGGTCTGCAACGCCAAGGTCAAGGCCGCGTTCCAGCACGGCCTGACCCCGATCCTCTGCGTCGGCGAGGGCCTGGACGTCCGCAAGGCCGGCAACCAGGTCGCGCACACCCTCGCCCAGGTCGACGGCGGCCTCAAGGACGTCCCGGCCGAGCAGGCCGAGACGATCGTGATCGCCTACGAGCCGGTGTGGGCCATCGGCACCGGCGAGGTCGCGACCCCCGAGGACGCGCAGGAGGTCTGCGCGGCCATCCGCGGCCGCCTCGCCGAGCTCTACAGCCAGGAGCTGGCCGACAAGGTCCGCATCCAGTACGGCGGCTCGGTCAAGTCCGGCAACGTCGCCGCGATCATGGCGCAGCCGGACGTCGACGGCGCCCTGGTGGGCGGCGCGGCCCTGGACGCGGACGAATTCGTCAAGATCGTCCGCTTCCGCGATCAGTAGCAGCTATGACGACGGGCCCGGCCCGTCGTACCCTGTCGGGGCCGGGCCCGGTGTCGTGCGCACCGCCCGGCCCCGTGCCGTCCGGCCCCGTCCGGCCGGCTTGTTCCGTCCGACAGTCCTCAGAGAGTTGGTCCAGCCGTGGTCATCGGGTTCTCGATCGCCCTCATCATCTTCAGCTTGCTGCTGATGATGCTGGTGCTCATGCACAAGGGGAAGGGCGGCGGCCTGTCCGACATGTTCGGTGGCGGCATGCAGTCCACGGTCGGCGGCTCCTCCGTCGCCGAGCGCAACCTCGACCGCATCACCATCGTGATCGGTCTGCTCTGGTTCGCGTGCATCGTCGTGCTCGGCATCCTGATGAAGCTCGGTAGCTGACATCCCGTCGGAGACGCGGCCTATCATGAAAGGCAGCGTCCTGGGACGGGTAACTCGTGTCACTGGACGCGCGTTGGGCCTTACGTAGACTGGGGCGCCCGCAGCGCAGCTGCTGCGAGAGGCACGCGGCACCATGACGCAGGGAGTTACGACCGTGGCAAGTGGCAACGCGATCCGAGGAAGTCGGGTCGGGGCGGGGCCGATGGGGGAGGCCGAGCGCGGCGAGTCCGCGCCGCGCATCCGCATCTCCTTCTGGTGCTCCAATGGGCACGAGACGCAGCCCAGCTTCGCCGGCGACGCCCAGGTGCCGGACACCTGGGACTGCCCCCGCTGTGGTTTCCCGGCCGGCAAGGATCGGGACAGCCCGCCGGACCCGCCGCGCACCGAGCCGTACAAGACGCACCTCGCCTACGTCCGGGAGCGCCGCAGCGACGCCGACGGCGAGGCGATCCTGGCCGAGGCGCTCGCCAAGCTCCGCGGCGAGATCTGACGGAACCGCAGCACACCGCACCGCACGCAGCGCACCACGACCGGCCCGGCCGGAGGGAATCGCCCCTCCCGCCGGGCCGTTCGCGTTCCCGGCCGTTCGCGCTCCGGGGGGGCGAACGGGAGGACGGGATCTGAGGGGAGGGATGGGGAGGTTGCCGTAGGCCCGTTGTCAGTGGTCGACCGTACGGTTGCGAGCAGGGACGGATCCCGCTCGGGGGTCCCGGGGGACGCGCGGTACGGGGGCGGTCATGGCGCGGACGGACGGCGGTGCGGGGGGAGTTGGGGCGCCGGACTGGCGCGGCGGGTTCGGGCGGCTGTGGAGCGCCGCGGTGGTCTCCCGCTTCGGGGACGCGCTGCGCGGCATGGCGCTGCCGCTGCTCGCCCGTGCGCTCACGCCCGATCCGCTGCTGATCGCGCTGGTCACGGCCTGCGGCTTCGCGCCGTGGCTGCTGTTCGGGCTGCTCGGCGGCGCGATCGCCGACCGGGTCGAGGCGCGGCGGGCGATGTGGGCGGTCGATCTGGCGCGCGGGCTGCTGATGGCCGGCTTCGCGGTGGCCGTGGCGGCCGGCGCCGCGAGCATCGCGCTGGTGCTGGCGCTGGCCTTCGCGCTCACCACCCTCCAGACGCTTTTCGACAACGCCGCCACCGCCCTGCTGCCGGCGGTGGTGCCCCGCAGGGCGCTGCCGACGGCCAACGCCCGCCTGATGACCGGCCAGGAGGTCATCGGCCGGTTCGTCGGCGGGCCGGTGGCGCCGGTGCTCCTCGCGGCGGGCGCCGCGCTGCCGTTCGCGGCCGACGCGGCGACGTATCTGGTCGCCGCGGCGCTGGTGGCCTCGCTCCGCATCGGCGCGCCGCCCCGGCCGCCGGCCGCCTCCGGGCGGACCCTGCGCCGGGAAGTCGCCGCGGGCATACGGGCGTTGTGGCGGGACCGGGTGCTGCGGGTGGTCTGTGGCTCGGTGGCACTGGGCAACGTCGGCATCGGCGCGCTGATCGCAGAGCTGGTCGTGCTGGTCAAGGACTGGCTCGGCGCCGGGGACGTCGGCTATGTCGGGGTGACGACGGGGTACGGCGCCGGGACGGTGCTCGGCGGGCTGCTGGCCGGCCGGGTCATCGCCGCGGTGGGCGGGCAGTTGGGCACCCTGCTGTGGGCGGGCGTCGCGCAGGCCGCGGCGTTGGTGGCGTTCGGCACGGTGCGCGCGCTGTGGCCCGCGGCCCTGGCGCTCGGCCTGTTCGGCTTCGCCGGCACGGTGTGGAACGTCGTCGAGGCCACGGTGGTGCAGCAGCGCGCCCCGATGGCGATGCTGGGCCGGATCAGTTCCGCGTTCCGCACGGTCTCGATCGCCGGTGTCCCGCTGGGCGCGCTGCTGGGCGGTGCGGTCGCGGTGGCCGCCGGGCCCAACTCCCCGGCGCTGCTGGCTGCCGCGTTGCTGGGGCTCGGCGCGGTGGTGTTGATACCGGTTGTTCGGGGTGGCGACAGCGCTTCGTCCCACAGCGGACAGATACCTCATACCGTGCCCTGATCAATTAAGTTGGAGGACGGCGGGGCCGCTACGAGACGAAGAAGGCTGATGTCCGAATGAACGCAGAAGGCCGCGGCAGGCTCGACCAGTTGCCTGAGTGGACCGCGTTGAGCAAGCACCGCGAGCAGCTCCAGGAGGTGCACCTGCGCGAGCTGTTCGCCAAGGATCCCGGTCGCGCCGGGCGCCTCACGCTCCAGGTCGGCGATCTGCACCTGGACTACTCCAAGCACCTGGTCACCGACGAGACGCTGCGCCTGCTCCGTGAACTGGCCGCGGCGTGCGGCGTGACCGAGCTGCGGGACGCGATGTTCCGCGGCGAGAAGATCAACCTCACCGAGCACCGCTCGGTGCTGCACACCGCGCTGCGCGCGCCCGGTTCGGCCGTCATCACCTCCGACGGGGAGAACGTCGTCCCCGCGGTGCACCACGTCCTGACGAAGATGGCCACCTTCGCCGAGCGGGTCCGCTCCGGCGACTGGAAGGGTCACACCGGCCGCCGCATCAAGACGGTCGTCAACATCGGCATCGGCGGCTCCGACCTGGGCCCCGCGATGGCGTACGAGGCGCTGCGCGCCTACACCCACCGGGACATGCAGTTCCGCTTCGTCTCCAACGTGGACGGCGCCGACCTGCACGAGGCGGTCCGCGATCTGGACCCGGCCGAGACGCTGTTCATCATCGCCTCGAAGACCTTCACCACCATCGAGACGATCACCAACGCCACCTCCGCCCGCGACTGGCTGCTGGCCGGCCTCGGCGCCGAGAGCGGGGGAGCGGTCGCCAAGCACTTCGTGGCACTGTCGACCAACGCCGAGAAGGTCGCCGAGTTCGGCATCGACACGGACAACATGTTCGAGTTCTGGGACTGGGTCGGCGGCCGCTACTCCTACGACTCGGCGATCGGGCTGTCGCTGATGGTCGCGATCGGCCCGGAGCGGTTCCGCGAGATGCTGGCCGGCTTCCACCTCGTCGACGAGCACTTCCGCACCGCCCCGCCGGAGGAGAACGCCCCGCTCCTGCTGGGCCTGTTGGGCATCTGGTACGGCAACTTCTGGGACGCCCAGTCGCACGCCGTGCTGCCCTACAGCCACTACCTCTCCAAGTTCACGGCCTACCTCCAGCAGTTGGACATGGAGTCCAACGGCAAGTCCGTCGACCGCCAGGGCCACCCCGTCAACTGGCAGACCGGCCCGGTCGTCTGGGGCACCCCGGGTACCAACGGCCAGCACGCCTACTACCAGTTGCTCCACCAGGGCACCAAGATGATCCCGGCCGATCTGCTCGGCTTCGCCCGGCCGGTCGAGGACCTCCAGCCCCGTCTGGTCCCCCAGCACGACCTGTTGATGGCCAACCTCTTCGCCCAGGGCCAGGCGCTGGCGTTCGGCAAGACGGCGGACGAGGTGCGGGCCGAGGGCGTCGCCGAGGAGCTGGTACCGCACCGGACGTTCCGCGGCAACCACCCCACCACCACGATCCTGGCGTCGGAGCTCAGCCCGTCGGTGCTGGGCCAGTTGATCGCGCTCTACGAGCACAAGGTGTTCGTCCAGGGCGCGGTGTGGAACATCAACTCCTTCGACCAGTGGGGCGTGGAGCTGGGCAAGGTGCTGGCCAAGCGCGTCGAGCCGGCGCTCACCGACGGCGCCGAGGTGCCGGGCCTGGACGCCTCCACGGCCGGCCTGGTCGCCAAGTACCGCGAGCTGCGCGGGCGTTGATCCGGAACGTTGATGGCCCCACCCCCGCAGCGGGGGTGGGGCCATCAACGTGTGCGCGGGTCCTAGGAGGACGCCGGGGGGTAGAGGCCACGCGGCAGTTGGGCCGCGGCCGCCTCGTCCAGCAGCCACAGCGTCCGGCTGCGACCGCGCGCACCGGCCGCCGGGGCCTGCACCTCGCCGGCGCCGGACAGCGCGATGGCCGCGGCGTTGGCCTTGTCCTCACCGGCCGCCAGCAGCCAGACCTGTCGGGCCGCGCGGATCGCGGGCAGGGTCAGCGAGATCCGGGTGGGCGGCGGCTTGGGGGCGCCGTGCACCCCGACCACCGTCCGCTCCCGCTCGTGGACGGCCGGCAGCTCCGGGAAGAGCGAGGCGACATGGGTGTCCGGACCGACGCCCAGCAGCAGCACGTCGAAGGACGGCACCGGGGCGCCCGCGGCGCCAGCCGCCGACTGATAGTGCTCCGGGCCCGCGGCGGCGGCCAGTTCGGCCGCGTACGCCTCGGCCGCGGCGTCCGCGTCCCGGCCGTACGGGCCGTCCGAGGGCGCCATCGGGTGCACCCGGGCCGGGTCGAGCGGGACGCTGTCCAGCAGCACCTCGCGGGCCTGGGTGTAGTTGCGCTCCGGGTCGCCGTCCGGCAGGAACCGCTCGTCGCCCCACCACAGGTCCAGCCGCGACCAGTCGACCGCGTCCCGGGCGGGCGCCTCGGCCAGGGCCGCGAGCAGCCCGTTGCCGTTGCGCCCGCCGGTCAGCACCACGGAGGCCGAGCCGCGGGCCGCCTGGGCGTCGACGATCTTGGTGATCAGTCGGGCCGCGGCGGCCTTCGCCATCAGCTCCTTGTCGCGGTGGACGACGACCTGGGGTGCGCTCACTTGGCGCCCGCCTTCTTCGCTGCGGCCTTCTTCGCCGCGGGCTTGGCGGGGGCGTCCTGCGCCGGAGCCTTGTCCTCGCCGGTCGCCGGCGCGGGCTTGGCGTCCGCGGCCGACCCGCTGCCCGGCATCTGGAGCCGCGCCACGCCGTACTTCAGCGCGGCGGCGTAGATGTCGTCCGGGTCGAGCCGGCGCAGCTCCTCGGCGAGCAGCTCGGAGGTCTCCCGCCGCTTGAGCGCCACCGCGCGGTCCGGCTGGCCGGGCATGGAGAGGGTGGCCAACGAGGCGTCCGGGCGGCCCAGGGCGATCGTTCCGGCGGTGGTCTCCAGGCGCACCTCGGTGAGCCCGGGCCCCTCGGAGTCGGCGCGGGTGACCGGCACGTCCAACCGGCTGGCGAGCCACATGCCGAGCAGCTCGCAACTGGGGTTGAACCCCTCGCCCTCGACCACGGCCGAGGTGACCGTGCACGGTGCCTGGTCGAGCGCCGCCGCCAGCATCGAGCGCCAGGGCGTGATCCGGGTCCAGGACAGGTCGGTGTCGCCGGGGGTGTAGGAGTCGGCGCGGCCGGTCAGCTCCGCGATGGGCTGCTCGGCGGCGTAGGCGTCGGTGACGCGGCGCTGAGCCAGCGCGCCGAGCGGGTCCTTGGCCGGGTCCATCGGGGCGTTGACGGCCCACCAGACCACGACCGGGGCGTCCGGCAGCAGCAGCGGCAGCACCACGGACTGGGCGTGGTCGATCGCCTCGCCGTACAGCCGCAGGAGCACCGTCTCGCCGGTGCCGGCGTCGGTGCCCACCCGCACCTCGGCGTCCAGGCGGGCCTTGGCGCGGTCGCGCGGCGACCGGCTGACCCGCTTGATGACGACCAGGGTCCGCGAGGGGTGCTCGCGGGAGGCGTCGTTGGCCGCCTTCAGGGCGTCGTAGGCGTTCTCCTCGTCGGTGACGATGACGAGGGTGAGCACCATGCCGATGGCCGGGGTGCCGACCGCGCGGCGCCCCTGGACCAGCGCCTTGTTGATCTCGCTGGCCGTGGTTTCCGTCAGATCGATCTTCATGGCCGACGCCAGCTCCGTCCGTCTCGTGCGAGCATTTCGTCCGCCTCCACGGGGCCCCAGGTGCCCGCCGGGTACTGCGCGGGCTTGCCGTGCTTGTCCCAGAACTCCTCGATCGGGTCGAGGATCTTCCAGGACAGCTCGACCTCCTCCACCCGCGGGAAGAGGTTGGCGTCGCCGAGCAGCACGTCGAGGATCAGCCGCTCGTACGCCTCCGGGCTGGACTCCGTGAAGGACTCGCCGTAGGCGAAGTCCATCGACACGTCCCGCACCTCCATGGAGGTGCCCGGGACCTTGGAGCCGAACCGCACGGTCACGCCCTCGTCCGGCTGGACGCGGATGACCAGGGCGTTCTGCCCGAGCTCCTCGGTGGCGGTGTGGTCGAAGGGGGAGTGCGGGGCGCGCTGGAAGACCACCGCGATCTCGGTCACCCGGCGGCCCAGGCGCTTGCCGGTCCGCAGGTAGAACGGGACGCCCGCCCAACGGCGGTTGTCGATCCCCAGCTTGATCGCGGCATAGGTGTCGGTCTTCGACTTGGGGTCGATGCCGTCTTCCTGGAGGTAGCCGACGACCTTCTCGCCGCCCTGCCAACCCTCCGCGTACTGGCCGCGCACGGTCTCCTTGGCCAGGTCCTTGGGGAGTCGGACGGCGCCCAGCACCTTGGACTTCTCCGCCACCAGCGCGTCCGCGTCGAAGGAGGCGGGCTCCTCCATGGCGGTCAGCGCGAGCAGTTGGAGGAGGTGGTTCTGGATGACGTCGCGGGCCGCGCCGATGCCGTCGTAGTAGCCGGCCCGGCCGCCGATGCCGATGTCCTCGGCCATCGTGATCTGCACGTGGTCGACGAAGGAACGGTTCCACAGCGGCTCGAACATGGTGTTGGCGAACCGCAGCGCCAGGATGTTCTGGACCGTCTCCTTGCCCAGGTAGTGGTCGATCCGGAAGACCTCGTTGGGCGGGAAGACCTCGTGGACGATCCGGTTGAGCTCCTGGGCGCTGGCCAGGTCGTGGCCGAACGGCTTCTCGATGACCGCGCGGCGCCAGGAGCCCTCACTCTGCTCGGCCAGGCCGTGCTTCTTGAGCTGCTGGACGACCTTGGGGAAGAACTTCGGCGGCACGGAGAGGTAGAACGCGAAGTTGCCGCCGGTGCCCTGGGCCTTGTCGAGCTCCTCGATGGTGTCCTTGAGGGTCTCGAACGCCTCGTCGTCGTCGAAGTCGCCGTGGACGAAGCGGCAGCCCTGGACGAGCTGCTGCCAGACCTCCTCGCGGAACGGCGTACGGGCGTGCTCCTTGACGGCCTCGTACACCTCCTGCGCGAAGTCCTCGTTCTGCCACTCGCGACGGGCGAACCCGATCAGCGAGAAGCCCGGGGGGAGCAGGCCGCGGTTGGCCAGGTCGTAGACCGCGGGCATCAGCTTTTTGCGCGACAAATCGCCCGTGACGCCGAAAATGACCAGGCCCGACGGCCCCGCGATGCGCGGGAGCCGTCGGTCCGCGGCGTCACGGAGCGGATTCGCTCCATGAACGGTCAAGGGGATCAGCCCTCCGAGGGAGCGAGGCGCTTGAGCTCCGCCTCGGTCGACTTGAGCAGGTCGTTCCAGGCCGCCTCGAACTTCTCGACGCCCTCGTCCTCCAGGAGCTGGACGACGTCGTCGTACGAGATGCCGAGCGCGGCGATCGCGTCGAGGTCGGCCTGGGCGGCGGCGTAGGTGCCGCGCACCGTGTCGCCGGTGATCTCGCCGTGGTCGGCGGTGGCCTCCAGGGTGGCCTCCGGCATGGTGTTGACCGTGCCCGGGGCGACCAGTTCGTCCACGTACAGGGTGTCCTTGAACGCGGGGTCCTTGACGCCGGTCGAGGCCCACAGCGGACGCTGCTTGTTGGCGCCCGCCTTGTCGAGGGCCGTCCAGCGGTCGGAGGAGAAGACCTCCTCGTACGCCTGGTACGCGAGGCGGGCGTTGGCGAGCGCGGCCTTGCCCTTGAGGGCCTTGGCCTCGTCGGTGCCCAGCTTCTCCAGGCGCTTGTCGATCTCGGTGTCCACGCGGGACACGAAGAACGAGGCCACCGAGCGGATCTCGGACAGGTCCAGGCCCGCGGCCTTGGCCTTCTCCAGACCGGCGAGGTAGGCGTCCATCACCTCGCGGTAGCGCTCCAGCGAGAAGATCAGCGTGACGTTGACGCTGATGCCCAGGCCGATCACCTCGGTGATGGCCGGCAGGCCCGCCTTGGTGGCCGGGATCTTGATCAGCGTGTTCGGGCGGTCCACCAGCCACGCGAGCTGCTTGGCCTCGGCGATGGTCGCCACGGTGTGGTGCGCCAGCCGCGGGTCCACCTCGATGGAGACCCGGCCGTCCTGGCCACCGGTGGCGTCGAAGACCGGGCGCAGCACGTCGGCGGCGTCCCGGACGTCCGCCGTGGTGATCATGCGGATGGCTTCGCCGACGGTGACCTTGCGGGCGGCGAGGTCGGCGACCTGCTGCTGGTAGCCGTCGCCCGAGGAGATCGCCTTCTGGAAGATCGACGGGTTGGTGGTGACGCCGACGACGTGCTGCTGGTCGATCAGCTCGGCCAGGTTGCCGGACGTGATGCGCTTGCGCGACAGGTCGTCCAGCCAGATCGCCACGCCTTCGTCGGAAAGGCGCTTGAGTGCGTCTGTCATGGGTTTTGCATCTCCTACGTGTCGTATGGCGGGCGTCAGCGCGCGGCGGCGGTCAGCGATTCCCGGGCGGCGGCGGCCACCGCTTCGGGGGTGAAGCCGTACTCGCGGAAGAGGAACTTGCCGTCGGCCGAGGCGCCGAAGTGCTCCAGCGAGATGATCCGGCCGGCGTCCCCGACGTAGCGGTGCCAGGTCAGCCCGATGCCGGCCTCCACGGCGACCCGGGCCTTGACCGACGGCGGCAGCACGCTGTCCTTGTACGCCTGGTCCTGCTCCTCGAACCACTCCACGGACGGCATCGAGACCACGCGGGTCGGAACGCCCTCGGCCTGGAGCTGCTCGCGGGCCGCAACGGCGAGCTGCAACTCGGAACCGGTGGCGATCAGCACCACCTGCGGCTCGCCGCCCTCGGCCTCGAAGCGGACGTAACCGCCCTTGGCGGTGGCCTCGTTGGCCTCGTAGGTCGGCACGCCCTGACGGGTCAGCGCCAGACCGTGCGGGGCACCCACGCCGAACTCCTTCGTCCAGCGGCGCATGATCTCGCGCCAGGCGAGCGCGGTCTCGTTGGCGTCGGCCGGGCGCACGACGTTCAGGCCCGGGATGGCGCGCAGCGAGGCCAGGTGCTCGACCGGCTGGTGGGTCGGGCCGTCCTCGCCCAGGCCGACGGAGTCGTGCGTCCACACGTACGTCACCGGCAGGTGCATCAGGGCGGACAGCCGGACGGCGTTGCGCATGTAGTCGGAGAACACCAGGAAGGTGCCGCCGTAGATGCGGGTGTTGCCGTGCAGCGCGATGCCGTTCATCTCCGCGGCCATGGAGTGCTCGCGGATGCCGAAGTGGACGGTCCGGCCGTACGGGTCGGCGCCCGGCAGCGGGTTGCCCTTCGGCAGGAACGACGAGGTCTTGTCGATGGTGGTGTTGTTCGACCCGGCGAGGTCGGCGGAGCCGCCCCACAGCTCGGGGACGACCGCGCCCAGTGCCTGGAGCACCTTGCCGGAGGCGGCACGGGTGGCCACCGCCTTGCCGGTCTCGAACGCCGGGAGGTGGTCCTCCCAGCCCGCCGGCAGCTCGCCCGCGGCGATCCGGTCGAACTCCGCGGCGCGCTCGGGGCTGGCGGTGCGCCAGGCGGCGAACGCCTTCTCCCACTCGGCCTTGGCCTCACGGCCGCGGTCCAGCGCCCCGCGGGTGTGGGACAGGACCTCGGCGGCGACCTCGAAGGACTGCTCCGGGTCGAAGCCCAGCACGCGCTTGGTGGCCGCGACCTCCTCGTCGCCCAGCGCCGAGCCGTGCGCGGCCTCGGTGTTCTGGGCGTTGGGGGCCGGCCAGGCGATGATCGAGCGGGCCGCGATGAACGACGGCCGCTCGGTCTCCGCCTTGGCGGCCTCCAACGCCTTCGCCAGACCGGCCGGGTCCAGGTCGCCGCCTGGGAGCTGCTCGACGCGCTGGACGTGCCAGCCGTACGCCTCGTAGCGCTTGAGGGTGTCCTCGGAGACCGCGGTCTCGGTGTCGCCCTCGATGGAGATGTGGTTGTCGTCCCACAGCAGGACGAGGTTGCCCAGCTTCTGGTGCCCCGCCATCGAGGACGCCTCGGCCGCGATGCCCTCCTGGAGGCAACCGTCGCCGGCGATGACGTAGATGGTGTGGTCGAACGGGGAGGTGCCCGGGGCCGCCTCGGGGTCGAACAGACCGCGCTCGTAACGGGCGGCCATCGCCATGCCCACGGCGTTGGCGACGCCCTGGCCCAGCGGGCCGGTGGTGGTCTCCACGCCGGTGGTGTGGCCGTACTCCGGGTGACCCGGGGTCTTCGAGCCCCACGTGCGGAAGCTCTTGAGGTCGTCCAACTCCAGGCCGTAGCCGGCGAGGAAGAGCTGGATGTAGAGCGTCAGGCTGGAGTGGCCGGCGGAGAGCACGAACCGGTCGCGACCGGTCCAGTCCGCGTCGGCGGGGTCGTGCCGCATCAGCTTCTGGAACAGGACGTAGGCGGCGGGCGCCAGGCTCATGGCCGTACCCGGATGGCCGTTACCGACCTTCTGCACGGAATCCATGGCCAGGACTCGGACGGTATCCACAGCCCGCTGGTCCAGTTCGGTCCACTCGAAATCTGTGGTGGTCGGCTTGGTGCTCACCCTGAGTCAGGGCTCCTCTCCACATGTCGAACGCGGACGGCATATCCGCCCAGGCGGTGTCGAGCCTACCCCCGTGAATGCGCCCGCCTTTTCGACGCTCAGTCGGAGATTTCGGCGCTCAGGCGGTGCTCAGTCGGGGCGTTGGGCGCTCAGTCGGCGGGCGGTGTCGCTCACGGGGTTTTTTGTCGCTTGGGGCAACCAGTTCGGCGCTCCGGGCATTCCCGGCGTCGGGCTGCGCCATACGACCAGACTGCCGGGCGCCCGGCGCGTCCGCCTCCCGAACGCCGGGTCAACGGCGGGAGAGTCCCGGGCGATCCGGCGCGGGGTGCGTCCGGGGCGTCCCGGACGCGCGTCCGCGACCGGGCGCCCAACACGACCCCACCCCCGCGAGAGCCGCCGTATGGCCAACGTCTAAAGTGGCGTGGTAAGCGCAAGCCTTTACCGGGTGTTCACCGCCGGCGGAGCTTGCTGGCCTCATCTTCCGCGGCTGCGGCCGCTGATGTTACTTCCAGGGGTGTGCGTGACGGCCGTCGAAACCCGTCCTGCGGGGGGGCTCTCTCAGGTCCCCGGGAGTCCCGGTAACCGGCCGTTCGGGGCCCGGGTCAAGGCGTTCATCGCGCTGACCAAGCCACGAGTCATCGAACTGCTGTTGATGACGACGGTGCCGGTGATGTTCCTGGCGGCCGGCGGGGTGCCGGACCTGTGGCTGGTGCTGGCCACCTGCGTCGGCGGTTACCTCTCCGCCGGCGGCGCCGCGGCGTACAACATGTACCTCGACCGCGACATCGACGCGTTGATGGACCGCACCTCCCAGCGTCCGCTGGTGACGGGCATGGTCTCGCCGCGCGAGTGCCTGGTCTTCGCGTCCGTCCTCACGGTCGGCTCCACCGCCCTGTTCTGGTACCTCGTCAACCCGCTGTCGGCGATGCTGTCGCTCGGGGCGATCTTCTTCTACGTCGTCGTCTACACGATGATCCTCAAGCGGCGCACGTCGCAGAACATCGTCTGGGGCGGCATCGCGGGCTGCATGCCCGTCTTCATCGGCTGGTCCTCGGTGACCAACTCCGTCTCCTGGGCCTCGCTGGTCCTCTTCCTCGTCATCTTCTTCTGGACGCCGCCGCATTACTGGCCGCTGTCGATGAAGGTCACCGACGACTACAAGCGGGTCGGCGTGCCGATGCTGCCGGCCGTCGCGGGCAACAAGGTCGTGGCCCGGCAGATCGTCGCCTACAGCTGGGTGATGGTCGCGGTCTCGCTGCTGCTCCAGCCGCTGGGCTACACCGGCTGGTTCTACACCGCGGTCGCGGTCGCCTGCGGCGCCTTCTGGCTGCGCGAGGCGCACGCCCTCCAATCCCGCGCCAAGGCCGGCATCACCGGGCCCAAGCTCAAGGAGATGCGGCTCTTCCACTGGTCCATCACCTATGTGTCGCTGCTGTTCGTGGCCGTCGCGGTGGACCCGTTCCTGCGCTGATTCCCCCGCCGGGCCGGCCGGCCTGAGGGGTGTGGGGGATCACCTCCCCAAAGGCCGTACCGGTCGGTAGCATGCTGACCATGGCAGACACCCAGCAGGCGGACGAGCAGGCGGCGGGCGGCCCGGCCACCGCGACCCCGGCGGAGAGGCGGGCCGAGAAGCAGGCGGCCCGACTCGCCAAGCAGATCCGTGCCTTCGCGAGCGCGCACGGCGGCAGCGCCGAGGGCCAGCTCGCCCACATCGGCCGCGGCCGCACCCGGATCGCTCTGGTCGGCGCCAACGGTGGGTGGGGCAATCTGGTCGCCGACAGCTACCCCGCGGCCCAGAAGGCCGCCGAGCAGGCCGGTCTCTCCCTCCAGGACGACTTCGACGGCGAGTTGGCCGCGAAGGTCCGCACCGGGCGCTACGAGTGGTCCCGGATGGCCGGCATCCAGCTCGGCGGGCCGTCCAACCCCTGAAACTCCCCGGGCCGGGCGCCCCGTTGGCCGTGCGCCGGGGCGCCCGGCCCGCTACCTCACCACCCGCTCGCCCGTTAAGCTCACCGGGCGCGGTGCACCGGCGACGCACGGCGGGCTGACGGCGAGGAGCGGCGGATGGACAGACTCCCCCCGCTCATCGACCAGTTCAGCCACGGTGCCGTCCACGGCGAACTGGGACTCGGCTCCTTCGAGGCACATCTGGCCGACGCGGTCGGCGCGCAGGGCCCGGCGGCGCCTGCGGGCACCACGTTCTTCGACACCCGCGCCGGCCTCGCGATACGCCGCTGGTGTCCCCCGCTGCTCGGCCTGGAGCCGCACTGCCCGCCGGTGCGCTATCTGGCCCGCCGGCGTGAGCTGGGCGCCTTCCGCGCGGGGCGGATGCTGTTGCGCGGCGCCGGCATCGGCACGTTCCTGGTGGCGGCCGGCAGTCCCGGCGGACTGACCTCGGCCACCGAACTCGCGGCCGCCGCCGAGGCCCACGCCCACGAGGTCGTCCGGCTCGAACCGCTCGCCGAGCAGGTCGCCGACACCTCCGGCAGCGTCGACGCGTTCCTCGGCTACACCGCCGAGGCGCTGTACGCGGCCGGCCAGCACGCCACCGCCTTCGCCTCCGGCGCCACCTACTGCGAGGGGCGGGCCCCGGAAGCCGCCGAGGTGCGACGCGCCGCGGACCGTTGGCTGCGCGGCCGGCGCCCCGGGGAGCCGCTCGCCGAGCCCGCGCTCGTCCGGCACTTACTGTGGAGCGCGGTGGCGACCGGGCTGCCGGTGCAGCTCCACTGCCCCGATCCGCGGCCGCTCGCCGGCTTCCTGCGGGCCACCGCCGGCCTCGGCTCCGACCTCGTCCTGCTGCCCGGGCCCCCGCACCACGGGCGGGCCGCGCAACTCGCCGCCGTGCACGCCCACGTCTACGCGGACACCGGCCCGCACCCCGAAGAGGCCCTGGGCCGGGCGCCGTTCGGCAAGCTGCTGTTCTCCTCGGGCGCCCGCGGGCTGCCCGAGCTCTACGTCATCGCCGCCCGGCTCTTCGCCCGGGCCATGGAACGCGTCGTGGGGGAGTGGACCGCCGAGGGGCTGTGCGGCGCCGCGGACGGGCGGCGGATCACCGAACTGGTCGGTTCCGGGACGGCGCGCCGGGTCTACCGGCTGGCGGCGACCACCTGAGCGTCGGGCGCCTCGGGGGTCTCGTCGGCGGCCGGCACGGCGGGGTTCCCCACCTGGAGCGGGCCGCGGTCGCGCAGCGACAGGGCGATGCACAGCACGGCGATCCACACCAGGGTCGAGCCCATCATGTGGAGGCCGACGACGATCTCCGGCAGGCCCATGAAGTACTGGACGTAGCCGATGACGCCCTGGGAGGCGAGGCAGCCGAAGAGCGCCAGCACCGCCCGGCGCGGGGCGACCGGGGCCTTGACCGCGCGCAGCGCGAACCACAGGGCCACGCTCAGCCCGACCACGATGTAGACGAAGTCGACGTGGAGTTGGGTGATCTCCTGCCAGTCCAGCGGGATGCGGTGGACCTTGTGCGCATCGCCCGCGTGCGGTCCCGAGCCGGTGACGACCGTGCCGATGAGGGTGAGCGCGGCGGTGGCCGCCGTCAGCAGCCAGGCCAACTGCCGGACCGGTCGGGCGACCGTGTCGCGCGGCTCCTCGTCGCCCTCCTTGGCGCGCCGCCAGCTCAGCACGGCGACCGTCAGCAGGGCGGTGGTGAGCAGGAAGTGCGCGGCGACCAGGTACGGGTTGAGGCCGGTCAGCACGACGATGCCGCCCCAGACCGCGTTGCCCATCACGATCCAGAACTGCGCCCAGCCGAGGCGGGTGAGCGAGCGGCGGCGCGGCGCGCGGGCCCGGGCCGCCACGATGAACAGCCCGATGAACGCGCACAGCACGTAGGTCAGCAGACGGTTGCCGAACTCGATGAGGCCGTGGATGCCCATCTCGGCGGTCGGGGTGAGGCTGTCCGGGGTGCACTGGGGCCACGTCGAGCAGCCCAGGCCGGACTCGGTCAGCCGGACCGCGCCGCCGGTGACGACGATGACCACCGCCATCACGACGGTGGCGAGCGCCGCCCGCTCGACGAAGCGCGCGGAGGGCTGCCAGCGGCGGGCGATCAGCTCAAAGGGATTCAGCGTGTTCGGCACGGGAGTCATCGTAGGCGGCGGCTTGTGCGCGTTTTCACGAGGGTCCCGGTTCGTGTTTCCGGCTGGGGGTTCGGGGCTGGCCCCGAGGGAAGCCGCACGAGGTCCGGTCCGCGGCCGATGTCCGGCGTTGACCCGCGGTCACTCCCAGCGGAAGAACTTCGCCGCGGCGCCCAGGCCGACGACCGCCCAGACCGCCAGGATTCCGACGTCGCCCCAGGGCAGCCCGGCGCCGTGCTGGAGGACCTCCCGCAGGCCGTCCGAGAGCGCGGAGATCGGCAGGAACTGGAGCACCTGCTGGGCCGCTTCGGGGAACTTCGTGAGCGGGACGATCACCCCGCCGCCGACGAGCAGCAGTAGGAAGACGAGGTTGGCGGCGGCGAGCGTGGCCTCGGCCTTGAGGGTGCCGGCCATCAGCAGCCCCAGGCCGGAGAAGGCGGCGGTGCCCAGCAGGAGCAGCAGGGCCACGGAGAGCGGGTTGCCCTGTGGGGACCAGCCCAGCGCGAGGGCGACCCCGGTCAGCAGCGCGACCTGGAGGACCTCGGTGACCAGCACCGCGCAGGTCTTCGCGGTCATCAGCCCCCAGCGCGGCAGCGGCGAGGCGGCCAGCCGCTTGAGCACGCCGTAGCGCCGCTCGAAGCCGGTGGCGATGGCCTGTCCGGTGAACGCCGTGGAGAGCACGGCGAGTCCGAGGACGCCCGGGGCGAGGAAGTCCACCGACTTCCCGGCGCCGGTGTCGATGATGCGGACGGCGGAGAACAGCACCAGCAGCAGCGTCGGGATGATGACCGTCAGCAGGAGCTGCTCGCCGTTGCGCAGCAGCATCGTGGTCTCCAGCGTGGCCTGCGCGCGGATCATCCGGGGCAGCGGGGCCGCCCCCGGGCGCGGGGCGAACGTGCCGGTCGCGGCGCCGGCACCGGTCTCGACGGCGGTCATGCGCGCAGCTCCTTGCCGGTCAGTTCCAAGAAGACGTCCTCCAGGGTGTGCCGCTCGACGGCTATCGCGTCGGGCATCACCCCGTTCTGGGCACACCACGAGGCCACGGTGGCCAGCAACTGTGGATCGATCCGGCCCTGGACGCGGTAGGTGCCGGCGGTCAGTTCGGCGGCGACGCACTCGGCGGGCAGCGCCTTGAGGAGCGAGGCGACGTCCAGACCGGGACGGCCGCTGAAGCGCAGGCTGTTCTCCGCGCCGCCCTTGCACAGCTCCTCCGGGCTGCCCTGGGTGACGACCCGGCCGCCGTCGACGATCGCGACGTCGTCGGCGAGCTGCTCGGCCTCGTCCATGAAGTGGGTGGTCAGCACCACGCCGACGCCGTCCGCGCGCAGTTCCCGGACGAGGTCCCAGGTGGCGCGGCGGGCCTGCGGGTCGAGGCCGGCGGTCGGCTCGTCGAGGAAGACCAGCTCGGGGCGGCCGACCACGGCCATGGCCAGCGCCAGGCGCTGCTGCTGACCGCCGGAGAGCCGTCGGTAGGGCGTGCGCCCGCAACTGCCCAGCCCCAGCCGGTCGATGAGCAGCCGCACATCGAGCGGGTGGGCGTGCAGGGTGGCGGTGTGCCGCAGCATCTCCTCGGCGCGGGCGCTGGCGTAGACGCCGCCGGACTGGAGCATCACGCCGATCCTGGGGCGCAGCGCGGCGGCGTCGGCGACCGGATCCAGCCCGAGGACGCGGACCGTGCCGGCGTCCGGCCGGCGGTAGCCTTCGCAGGTCTCGATCGTGGTGGTCTTGCCGGCGCCGTTGGGGCCGAGGACGGCGGTCACGGTGCCGCGCGCGACGGTGAGGTCGAGCCCGTTCACGGCGGTCTTCGTCCCGTACCGCTTGACCAGGCCGACGACCTCGACGGCGGGTTCGCGGCCGGAGGGGCGGGCGTCGCCCCCGGGGGAGGTGCTGGGCATGCCGGGCAGTCTACGGAGCGGGGCGGGGCACCGGGAGCGGGGGCCGAGGCCCGGTTCGACGGCTTTCCGCAGGCGGGACGGGCGTTGGTTCCGGAGCGTGACGGGCACCCCCGGAATTAGGTAACCCTTAGTGATGGAGGCCACCGGTCGGTGACGCCGTACAGGCTTGAATCGGTTTGACGAATTACGCAACAATGGCGTTGTGAAAAACGCGAGCGAGGACCGGAAGAGGCCAGCCGCCCGGCAGGGCGCCGGCCCGGTTCCGTCCGCGCCCGCGCACGACGAGCAGCGCGGCACGCGCAACCGCGTCGCCCGCTCCATCCTCGACCACGGTCCGTCCACCGCGGCCGAGCTGGCCCTCCGCCTGGAGCTGACCCAGGCCGCCGTCCGCCGTCATCTGGACGCACTGGCCGCCGAGGGTGTCGTGGAGCCCCGCGAGAAGCGGGTCTACGGTGCTCGCGGCCGTGGCCGCCCGGCCAGGGCGTTCGCCCTGACCGACTGCGGCCGGGACGCCTTCGACCAGTCCTACGACGACCTCGCCGCCGATGCGCTGCGCTGGATCGCGCAGAGCGCGGGCGGCGGCGCCAAGGGCGAGGCGGCGGTCGCCGCGTTCGCCCGCGCGCGGCTGGCCGCCCAGGCCGAGGGGTACCGCGAGGCGGTCGAGAGCGCCGAGCCCGAGGCCCGCACCCGGGCCCTCGCGAAGGCATTGACCGCCGACGGGTACGCTGCTACGGCGCGCAGTGCGCCCAATCCCCAGTTCGGTGAACAGCTCTGCCAGCACCACTGCCCGGTCGTCCACGTCGCCGAGCAGTACCCGCAGTTCTGCGAGGCGGAGACCGAGGTCTTCTCCCGTTTGCTCGGGACCCACGTACAGCGCCTCGCCACCATCGCCCACGGCGACGGGGTGTGCACGACCTTCGTCCCGAAGGCCGGCGCCGGCAAGGCGGCTCACCGCAGCGGTGAGCGCACCACACAGACCACCACAGCATCTGCAAGCACGGCCGGGAGGAACCCCGCATGACGCTCCCCACGGAGACTGCTCACCCTGAGCTTGAGGGACTGGGCAAGTACGAATACGGCTGGGCCGACTCCGACGCGGCCGGCGCTTCGGCGAAGCGCGGTCTTTCCGAGGACGTCGTCCGCGACATCTCGGGGAAGAAGAACGAGCCGGAGTGGATGCTCAAGCTGCGGCTCAAGGGGCTGAAGCTGTTCGACAAGAAGCCCATGCCGACCTGGGGCTCCGACCTGTCGGGCATCGACTTCGACAACATCAAGTACTTCGTCCGCTCCACCGAGCAGCAGGCCGCCTCCTGGGAGGACCTGCCCGAGGACATCAAGAACACCTACGACAAGCTGGGCATCCCCGAGGCGGAGAAGCAGCGCCTGGTCGCCGGTGTCGCCGCGCAGTACGAGTCCGAGGTGGTGTACCACCAGATCCGCGAGGACCTGGAGAAGCAGGGCGTCATCTTCCTGGACACCGACACCGCGCTCAAGGAGCACCCGGAGCTCTTCCAGGAGTACTTCGGCACGGTCATCCCCGTCGGTGACAACAAGTTCGCGTCGTTGAACACCGCGGTCTGGTCCGGCGGTTCGTTCATCTACGTGCCCAAGGGCGTCCAGGTGGACATCCCGCTCCAGGCCTACTTCCGGATCAACACCGAGAACATGGGCCAGTTCGAGCGGACGCTGATCATCGTCGACGAGGACGCCTACGTCCACTACGTCGAGGGTTGCACCGCGCCGATCTACAAGTCGGACTCGCTGCACTCCGCGGTCGTCGAGATCATCGTCAAGAAGGGCGGCCGCTGCCGCTACACGACCATCCAGAACTGGTCGAACAACGTCTACAACCTGGTCACCAAGCGGGCCGTGGCCTACGAGGGCGCGACCATGGAGTGGGTCGACGGCAACCTCGGCTCCAAGGTCACCATGAAGTACCCCGCGGTCTACCTCATGGGCGAGCACGCCAAGGGCGAGACCCTCTCCATCGCCTTCGCCGGCGAGGGCCAGCACCAGGACGCCGGCTCCAAGATGGTCCACATGGCGCCGAACACCTCCTCCAACATCGTCTCCAAGTCGGTGGCGCGGGGCGGCGGTCGGACCTCCTACCGCGGTCTGGTCGAGATCGGCGAGGGCGCCGCGGGCTCCAAGTCCAACGTGCTGTGCGACGCACTGCTGGTGGACACCATCTCCCGCTCCGACACCTACCCCTACGTGGACGTCCGCGAGGACGACGTGTCCATGGGCCACGAGGCGACGGTCTCCAAGGTCAGCGAGGACCAGCTCTTCTACCTGATGGCGCGCGGCCTGTCCGAGGACGAGGCGATGGCGATGATCGTGCGCGGCTTCGTCGAGCCGATCGCCCGCGAGTTGCCGATGGAGTACGCGCTGGAGCTCAACCGGCTGATCGAGCTGCAGATGGAAGGCGCGGTCGGCTGACCGGCGGCCGCACGCAGCGACTGACTCTCAAGAACGCAGAAAGCGAGCTAGACGACAGCCATGGCTGAGGCTCAGAACATCCCGCTGGGGTCCACGACCGCCGGTTCCGTCGCGGTGGCCGCGGAGTCCACCGTCGCCACCCGGATGAGTGCCCCGCCGTCCTACGACGTGGCGGACTTCCCGGTGCCGCACGGTCGCGAGGAGGAGTGGCGGTTCACGCCGCTGGCCCGCCTCAAGGGCCTGCACGACGGCACGGCCGAGGCCGGCGGCCCCGACCTGAAGGTGGACATCACCGCGCCCGAGGGCGTCACCCACGAGCTCGTCGACCGCGCCGACCCGCGGGTCGGCAAGGCCGGCAAGCCGGTGGACCGGGTCGCCGCCCAGGCGTACAGCTCCTTCGAGAAGGCGTCGGTGATCTCCGTCGCCAAGGAGACGGTGCTCGGCGAGCCGATCCGGATCAAGGTGCACGGCGAGGGCGGCACCGCCTTCGGCCACCAGGTCATCGAGCTGGGCGCGTTCGCCGAGGCCGTCGTGGTCATCGACCACACCGGCTCCGGCGTGCTCGCCGCCAACGTCGACTACCTCCTCGGCGACGGCGCCAAGCTGACCGTGGTCTCCGTCCAGGACTGGGACGACGACGCCGTCCACTGCGGCCAGCACAACGCCCTGGTCGGCCGGGACGCCAGCTTCAAGTCCGTGGTCGTCACCTTCGGCGGCGACCTGGTCCGCCTGCACCCGCGGATCGACTACGCCGGCCCCGGCGGCGAGGCCGAGCTCTACGGCCTGTACTTCACCGAGGCCGGCCAGCACCAGGAGCACCGCCTCTTCGTCGACCACGACACCCCCAACTGCCGCTCCCACGTGACCTACAAGGGCGCGCTGCAGGGCCAGGACGCGCACGCGGTCTGGATCGGCGACGTCCTGATCCAGGCGGCCGCCACCGGCACCGACACCTACGAGCTCAACCGCAACCTCGTCCTCACCGACGGCGCGCGGGTGGACTCGGTGCCCAACCTGGAGATCGAGACCGGCGAGATCGTCGGCGCCGGCCACGCCTCGGCGACCGGCCGGTTCGACGACGAGCAGCTCTTCTACCTGATGGCCCGCGGCATCCCGGCCGACGAGGCCCGTCGCCTGGTCGTGCGCGGCTTCTTCGCCGAGCTGGTCCAGCAGATCGGCCTCCCGGACGTCGAGGAGCGCCTGATGAGCAAGGTCGAGGCCGAGTTGGAAGCGGCAGCGGCATGAGTTACGTACGTGTGGCCGCACTGAGCGAGCTGGCCGAGGACACCCCGAAGCGGGTGGAGATCGACGGCACGCCGGTCTCGCTCGTGCGCACCGAGGGCGAGGTGTTCGCGATCAACGACATCTGCTCGCACGCCAACGTCTCGCTCTCCGAGGGCGAGGTCGAGGACTGCTCGATCGAGTGCTGGCTGCACGGCTCCAGCTTCGACCTGCGCACCGGCAAGCCGTCCGGTCTTCCCGCGACGCGCCCCGTCCCCGTATACCCCGTAAAGATCGAAGGGGACGACGTGCTCGTCTCCGTCACCCAGGAGTCCTGAGTCACCCATGGCAACGCTTGAGATCCACGACCTGCACGTCTCCGTCGAGGCCGAGAACGGCCCGCGCGAGATCCTGAAGGGCGTCGACCTGACCGTGAAGCAGGGCGAGACGCACGCCATCATGGGCCCCAACGGCTCCGGCAAGTCGACGCTCGCCTACTCCCTCGCGGGTCACCCCAAGTACACGATCACCGGCGGCACCGTCACCCTCGACGGCGAGGACGTCCTTGAGATGTCCGTCGACGAGCGCGCCCGGGCCGGCGTCTTCCTCGCCATGCAGTACCCGGTCGAGGTCCCCGGCGTCTCGGTCTCCAACTTCCTGCGCACCTCCGCCACCGCGATCCGCGGCGAGGCCCCCAAGCTCCGCACCTGGGTCAAGGAGGTCAAGGAGGCCATGGAGCGCCTCCAGATGGACCCGGCGTTCGCCGAGCGCAACGTCAACGAGGGCTTCTCCGGCGGTGAGAAGAAGCGCCACGAGATCCTCCAGCTTGAGCTGCTGAAGCCGGCCATCGCGATCCTCGACGAGACCGACTCCGGCCTCGACGTCGACGCGCTGCGGGTCGTCTCCGAGGGCGTCAACCGCGTCCGCGAGACCGGCCAGGTGGGCACCCTGCTCATCACCCACTACACGCGCATCCTGCGCTACATCAAGCCCGACCACGTCCACGTCTTCGCCAACGGTCGGATCGCCGAGTCCGGCGGCCCGGAGCTGGCGGACAAGCTGGAGGCCGAGGGCTACGAGGCTTACGTGAAGGGTGGTACGACCGCGTGACACTGCTGCCGGGCCTCCTCGACACCGAGGCGATCCGCAAGGACTTCCCCCTCCTGGACCGCCTGGTCCACGACGGCAAGAAGATCGTGTACCTGGACAACGCGGCGACGTCCCAGAAGCCGCGCCAGGTCCTCGACGCCTTGAGCGCCTACTACGAACGCCACAACGCCAACGTCCACCGCGGCGTGCATGTGCTCGCCGAGGAGGCCACGGCGCTGTACGAAGGCGCCCGCGACAAGGTCGCCGCCTTCGTCAACGCGCCGAGCCGCGACGAGGTGATCTTCACCAAGAACGCCTCGGAGTCGCTCAACCTCGTTGCCAACATGCTGGGTTGGGCCGACGAGCCCTACCGCGTGGACCGCGACACCGAGATCGTCATCACGGAGATGGAGCACCACTCCAACATCGTCCCGTGGCAGCTGCTCTCGCAGCGCACCGGCGCGAAGCTGAAGTGGTTCGGCCTCACCGACGACGGCCGGCTGGACCTCACCAACATCAACGAGGTCATCACCGACCGCACCAAGGTCGTCTCCTTCACCCTGGTGTCCAACCTCCTGGGCACAGTCAACCCGGTCGAGGCGATCGTCCGGCGCGCCCAGGAAGTCGGCGCGCTGGTGGTCGTCGACGCCTCGCAGGCCGCGCCGCACATGGTCCTGGACGTCCAGGCGCTGCAGGCCGACTTCGTGGCCTTCACCGGCCACAAGATGTGCGGCCCGACCGGCATCGGCGTGCTGTGGGGCCGCCAGGAACTGCTGGAGGACCTCCCGCCGTTCCTCGGTGGCGGCGAGATGATCGAGACCGTCTCGATGCACTCCTCCACCTACGCCCCGGCGCCGCACAAGTTCGAGGCCGGTACGCCCCCGATCGCCCAGGCCGTCGGCCTCGGCGCCGCGGTGGACTACCTCTCCTCGATCGGCATGGAGAACATCGCGCGCCACGAGCACGTGATCACCGAGTACGCCGTCCAGCGGCTGCTGGAGGTCCCCGACCTGAGGATCATCGGCCCGAGCACGGCCGAGGACCGCGGGGCGACGATCTCCTTCACGCTCGGCGACATCCACCCGCACGACGTCGGCCAGGTGCTGGACGAGCAGGGCATCGCCGTCCGGGTGGGCCACCACTGCGCGCGCCCGGTCTGCCTGCGCTACGGGATTCCCGCGACCACGCGGGCGTCGTTCTACCTGTACTCCACCCCGGCCGAGGTCGACGCCCTGGTCGAGGGCCTGGAACACGTCCGCAACTTCTTCGGTTGATGAGTACCGCGGTGACCAGACACAGCGGACGAGGACGAGGACTGACTTAAGTCGTGAAGCTGGATTCCATGTACCAGGACGTCATCCTGGACCACTACAAGCACCCCCACGGGCGCGGGCTCCGGGACGGCGACGCCGAGGTGCACCACGTCAACCCCACGTGCGGCGACGAGATCACGCTGCGCGTCAAGTACGACGGCACCACGATCGCGGACGTGTCCTACGAGGGGCAGGGCTGCTCGATCAGCCAGGCCAGTGCGTCGGTGCTCAACGACCTCCTGGTCGGCAAGGAGCTCGGCGAGGCGCAGCGGATCCAGGAGACCTTCTTGGAGCTGATGCAGTCCAAGGGCCAGGTGGAGCCGGACGACGCCATGGAGGAGGTGCTGGAGGACGCGGTCGCGTTCGCCGGCGTCTCGAAGTACCCGGCGCGCGTGAAGTGCGCCCTGCTGAGCTGGATGGCCTGGAAGGACGCCACGGCCAAGGCCCTTTCCCAGGAGGCGAAGACCGCATGACCGACACCCCGACCACCACCAAGCCGGCCTCCGAGGAGGAGGTCCGCGAGGCGCTGTACGACGTCGTCGACCCCGAGCTGGGCATCGACGTCGTCAACCTCGGGCTGATCTACGGCATCCACGTCGACGATGCCAACATCGCCACCATCGACATGACGCTGACCTCGGCGGCCTGCCCGCTGACCGACGTCATCGAGGACCAGGCGAAGTCCGCCACGGACGGGATCGTCAACGAGCTGAAGATCAACTGGGTCTGGATGCCGCCGTGGGGCCCGGACAAGATCACCGACGACGGGCGCGAGCAGCTTCGCGCGCTCGGCTTCAACGTCTGACACACCCCGAGCGGCCCCGCGCCGCTCTCGGTGCCACGGCCGTGCCCGCCGGTTCTCCCGGCGGGCACGGCCGTTTCCGCATATCGCGGGCGCCGCTCTCCTCGTCATTGTGTACGCCCGTACGCAACGTTGTGTACGCTCGTACGCATGGCCTATGTGACGCTCGCCGGCGCGATCCTCTCCGAGATCCTCGCGACCACATCGATGAAGTACAGCGAGGGCTTCAGCAAGCTGTGGCCCTCCCTCGGCACCGCGCTCGGATACGTACTCGCCTTCGCCCTGCTCGCCCAGACGCTCAAGACGATGAGCATGGGGACCGCCTATGCGATCTGGGCCGGGGTGGGCACCGCGATCATCGCCGCGATCGGCATGGTGCTCCTGGGCGAGAGCACCAGCCCGGTGAAGGTCCTTGGGGTGCTGCTGGTCATCGCCGGGGTCGTGGTGCTCAACCTCGGAGGGGCGCACTGATGGCCCGGCGCTATGACCCGGACCGGCGGCAGCGGATCATCGACGCGGCCATCGAGGTGGTCGGCGAGCGCGGCATCGCGGGGCTCAGCCACCGCGCGGTGGCCGCCGCCGCGGACGTCCCGCTGGGCTCGACCACGTACCACTTCGCCTCCCTCGACGACCTGCTGGTCGCCGCGTTGCGACAGGCCAACGGCTGGTGGCTGGCGGACTTCGCCCGCTGGGTGGAGGGGCTCGACCTGACCGTCCCGCTCGCCGACGAGGTGGCCCGGCTGGTCGCCGACACCCTCGCCGGGGACCGGGCGCGGGTGGAGCTGGAGTACGAGCTGTATCTGGCCGCGCTGCGCCACGAGGCGGTCCGGCCGATGGCCGCCGAGTGCCTGGACGAGATGGTGGCGCTGCTCGGCCGGCGGCTCGGCGACACGGCCACCGCCCGGGCGGTGGTGGCCTTCACCGACGGGCTGCTGCTCCAACACCTGCTCACCGGCCAGCCCTTCCAAGTCGCCACCGTGCGCGAGGGGTTGGCGGGCGTGATGGGCGCCGCGAGCGGGCCGGTGGCGGCTGCCGGGCCGGCGTCCGGGGGCGGGCGGTCGGGCGCCCCGGGACCGACGCATGGGACCGGTTCGCCTCGGCGGGCGGGCTCCGGTTAGGTTTCCCACATGACCGATGCTGCAACTTCCTCTCGCACCACCGGCGCCGTCGCCGCCGGCCTCGCCACCGTCGCCGCCGACGGCACCGTCCTCGACACCTGGTTCCCCGCGCCCTCGCTCGTCGCCGAGCCCGGCCCGGCCGGCACCGAGCGGCTGGCCGACGACCGCGCCACGGAGCTGCTGGGTGCCGCCGTCCTCAAGGCGATCGGCCCGGACCCGGTCCGCGACGTGGAGGTCGTGGCCGTCCGCACGGTCATCGCCTCCCTCGACGACAAGCCGCTGGACGCGCACGACGCCTACCTGCGCCTGCACCTGCTCAGCCACCGCCTGGTCAAGCCGCACGGCCAGAGCCTGGAGGGCGTCTTCGGCCTGCTGGCCAACGTCGCCTGGACCTCGCTCGGCCCGGTGCCGGTCGACCAACTGGAGACGGCCCGGCTCAACGCCCGCGCCGAGGGCCTGCACCTCCAGGTCACCAGCGTCGACAAGTTCCCGCGGATGACCGACTACGTGGCGCCCGCCGGCGTCCGGATCGCCGACGCCGACCGGGTGCGACTGGGCGCCCACCTCGCCGCCGGCACCACCGTCATGCACGAGGGCTTCGTCAACTTCAACGCCGGCACCCTGGGCACCTCCATGATCGAGGGCCGGATCAGCGCCGGCGTGGTGATCGGCGACGGCTCCGACATCGGCGGCGGCGCCTCCACCATGGGCACCCTCTCCGGCGGCGGCAAGCAGATCATCTCCATCGGCGAGCGCTGCCTGCTCGGCGCCGAGTCCGGCATCGGCATCGCGCTCGGCGACGAGTGCGTGGTCGAGGCCGGCCTGTACGTGACCGCCGGCACCCGGGTCACCCTGCCCGACGGCCAGATCGTCAAGGCACTGGAGCTGTCCGGCGCCGACAACATCCTCTTCCGTCGTAACTCCACCACCGGCACGGTCGAGGCCCGCCCGAACAAGGCGGTCTGGGGCGGTCTCAACGAGATCCTGCACAGCCACAACTGACCGGTGGCGCGCCCGCGTTCGGCGCCCCGGGCCGGCGAACCGACCCCGCCGGCCCGGGGCGCCGGCGCGTCCGGGGCCGGCCGCGGGCGTTACCTCGCGGACCGGTCAACTCCCGCCCCGCGCCGGTAGGGTGGCCGATATGCGTGATCTTGTGGCGGGGGTGCGGTATCTGGGCCGGGGCGTGTGCTGGGCCGCCCGGCACGGCCGGTGGTGGGGATTCGGGCTGATCCCGGCCCTGATCGCGCTGGTGCTCTACGCCGGGGCGCTGTTCGCGCTGACCCTGGAGTCCGGCGACCTCGCCGCCTGGGCGACGCCGTTCGCCGACGGCTGGGGCTCCCCCTGGCAGGGGCTGTTGCGCGGGCTGTTCGTGGCGCTGCTGCTGGCCGGCGGGCTGACGCTGTCGGTGCTGACGTTCACCGCCGTCACCCTGCTGATCGGCGACCCCTTCTACGAGTCGCTCTCCGAGCGGGTCGAGGAGAGCGCCGGCGGCTGCCCACCCGGCCCGGACCGCCCGCTGTGGCGCGAACTCGGCATCGCGCTGCGGGACATGGCCCATGTACTGCTGCGGGCCGCCGCCTTCGGGGTGCTGTTCTTCGCGCTGGGCTTCCTGCCGGTCGTCGGGCAGACCGTGGTCCCGGTCGTCGGCACCTGCGTCACCGGCTTCTTCCTCACCGTCGAGCTGACCACGGTGGCGATGCAGCGCCGGGACGTCCCGGTCCGGGCCCGGCTTGCGCTGCTGCGCGGGCGGTGGGGGCTGGCGGTCGGCTTCGGGGCGCCGCTGGTGCTGCTGTTCCTGATCCCGCTCGCGGCGGTGGTGCTCACGCCGGGGGCGGTGGCCGGGGCCACCCTGCTGGTGCGGGAGCTGATGCCGACCGGGGCGGACGCCGGGCCGGCGGTGGCGGACGGGGCGGAGCCCGAGGGCCGGGCGGTGCCGGCCTCCTGGTGAGCGTGGTTCCGCGCTTTCCGCGGACGCCCGTCACGACGAAGCGGCCGCCGCACCCGGACGGTGCGACGGCCGCTTGGGCATGACCTGCCCTACCCGCGTCAGTCAGCCTTGCGCGACCGCGGCTTCAGGTCCTGGGTGCGCTCGGCGGCGGACTCCTCCGACTGCGGCCGGTGCTGCTCGGAGCGCCGCTCAGCGGCCCGGTCCTGCTTGCCCGACTTACGGTTCTGCGACTTCGGCATCATGACTCCCTTTGTCTCGCCGAAAATGGGTGCTTACCAGCCCAGTACCGCACCCCCGGGCGCGATCGGCGCTCGGGAGTGGGCCAGTGGAGTGACCGGGCGATCACCCCGGGTGAGGCGAAGGGCTCGGCTCGGGGGCCGGCTCAGGGCCTGATCCGCAGCACCTGCGGGTCGTGGTCGTTGGTCTGGTCCGCGCACTCGGCGTTGCGGCGCACGATGTCGTAGCCGGTGCGGGGCAGCGCCCGGCTGGTGGGCAGGTGGTCCAGCGCCTGGGAGTTGCCCTGGTAGACGTAGCTGTAGCGCTCGGCGGCGGGCAGCCCGCCGGCGAGGGCCGCGACGACCGCCGTGCCGAGGGCGGCGGGGCTGCGGAGCGTGCGACCAGATGGCATCCGTGCCTCCCTGAGAAGGGGGCGGGAGAGGTGCTGCGGAGCGGGACCAGCGCTCGCTACGCGCGTCAACCTCTTGTGTACGCAAGGGAGTTGTCAAGGTTCTCCCGGTGGACGGGAGCGTACGGAGAAGTGAACCGCCCGAGATGGGGAGAATTCCGTCTACGCTTGGGCGGCGCACGAGCGACACGTCCGTCCGAGGAGCTGAGCCAGATGTCCGCAGACCGCCCCACCATGCCGCCGGTGCGGCTGACTTCCGAAGCGGAGCTGGCCCGCGACGCGCTGAGCTCCCCGCTGCTGGTCCGGGCCGCCAAGCTGGCCCGCTGGTCCGCATCCGGCGTCCCGGTCGGCGTCGGCGGCGAGCTCCTGGAGAAGTCGCTCGCGGCCGCCACCGAGCACCTGGGCCTGGCTGGCGACGAGGACGGGCCCGCCTACACCGCCGAGGCGTGGCAGTTGGCGGTGGACACCGGACTGGTCGAGATCGACGAGGACGAGGACGAGGCGGGCGCCGACGACCTCCCCGACGACGCCGCGGTCGGCACCGCCACCCCCGGCGAGGAGCTGGCCCTGCTCACCTCCGGCAGCCCCCAGGACGTCCTGGACATCTGGCTCGGCGGCATGGAGACCGTGCTCGCCGACGCCGTCGCCCCGGACCTCTCCGACCTCGCCGACCAGCTCGCCGAGGGCGGCGACCTGGACCTGGACTCGATCGACTGGAACCCGGAGGAGGAGGCCGAGCTGCTGGACGGCATCCTCGGCAACCTCTACCTCCTCAACGCCCTGGGCGAGGCCCCCGACCAGGACGTCCCGCTGCCCGCGCTGGCCGCCTCCATGATCGTCCCGGACGACATGGACGAGCCCACCGACGAGATCCTCGAAGAGGTCTCCGCGGCGATGATGCGGCTGGACGACCAGTTCCGGGTGCTGGAGCCGATCGGGCTGGTCGCCTACCGGCCGGTCGACGAGGCGCTCATCGAGGAGCTGGACGAGGACGGCGAGACGGTCTCCGCGGCCGAGCCGCTCCAGGACGAGGACGTCGCCCGCTACGGCCTGGTGCGGCTCACCCCGCTCGGCGTCTGGGCGGTCCGCGCCCGGATGCTGGACGCCGGCGTGGACGCCCCGGCCGTCGGGGACCTCGCCGACAAGGGCGCCGACGTCCTGCTGGAGGCGTTGCCGGACTACCCCGAGGTGCTGGCCCAGGTGGAGGCCGAGCAGTGGCTCGCCGCCCGCACCCCGCTGGACGCGGCCCGCGAACTGCTCGTGGCCGCCCGCGGCGACGACGAGCGCGGCCCGCTGCGCCGGCTCGCCGCCCAGCAGGCCCTCTCCCTGGTCTCCCCGGAGGCCGAGCCGGCGCTGCGCGAGGTGCTCGACGACCGGCACCTGGGCGGGCTGGCCAGGGTCTGGCTCGCCGAGCGCGGGCTGCCCGGCATCCCCGAGCCGTCCCAGGACATGGTCTTCTGGCTGACGGTGGACACCATCGCGGCCCAACTGGGCGCCACCGACGAGGAGGCCGCCGCCGAACTCACGGAGCTCGTAGGGGGGTTGACCGAACAGCACAGCGGGTTCTTCGAGGAGGTCTGGCGGGTGGACCACCCGGCCACCGCCGAGGTGCTGGAGGCGATGGGTCAGCTCCACCCGGACAAGAAGGCCGCCAAGGAGGCGCGCAAGGCCGCGTTCAAGGCGCGGTCGCGGCGCTCCGACTGACGGGGCGCCGGGCAGGGGTCAGTCGGCCGGGGCCGCCGCGGTGATCAAGTAGTAGTCCAGCAAGCCTGTTTGATAGGCCGTCAGGTATTGCCGGGGCCACTTGTCGCGCAGCTCCGGCCGCTCGGCCATATAGCGGTCGTAGGACTCCCAGACCCCGTCGCCGATCGGCGTCACCGCGACGTCCCGCAGCCCGGCCGCGGTGAACGTCCCGGCCACGTCGTCCACCAGGTGCGTCATGTCCAGCCCGTTGGCGTACGGGGGCAGCAGTTGGGGCAGCACCCGCACCGCGTCCGGGACCCGGGCGAGGAACGTGGCCAGCGCGAAGTGCCCCGCCGGGCGCAGCACCCGCACCGCCTCCCGGGCGAAGCCGGCCAGGTCACGGAAGTGCTGGGCGGCCTCGACGGAGTAGACGACGTCGGTGCAGGCGTCCGGCAGCGGCATCCGCTGGGCCGGGCCGAGCACGAACTCCAGCCGGCGGGGGCCGGCCTTCTCGGTGAGCAGCTCGGCGTTGGCCTCCAGGGCGCGGGCGATCTGGTCGGGGTGGGCGTCCAGGCCGATCACCGACCCGAAGTCGAACTCCCGCAGGGCCAGCGCGCAGCCCAGGCCGCGCCCGCAGCCGACCTCCAGCGCGGTGCGGCCGCGCGGCCGGTCGCAGGTGTCCAGCACCAGTCGGTAGAGGTCCTGCTCGCTGCGGATCCGGTCGTCCTCGGTCAGCGGCCGGTCGGTGGGCTCCGGCAACCAGGCCCAGTAGCCGAAGTTGATGAAGCCGCCGGCGAACGCGGGGACGGTGCTGAGGTCCTTCTCGCCGTAGGTGGCGGCGACCCGGTCGGGGAGCTCCGGTCCGGGTGGGCCGTCCGGGTGGTCCGGTTGCGCGGGCCGGCCGGTACCGCCGGCCGGGGGCGGCTGCTGGGTCATCTGACGCTCCTCGTCGTGAAGCCGCGGGGGGAGGGTCCGAGGGGGCGTGCGGGCGGAATCTTGGGCGCGGGCGGGCGTTGAAGGAGAGGTGAGCTCGACGATGCGGATGACACAATTCTCGATCCTGGACCGCTCCCGCACCAGGGAGGGACACCCACCCGCCGCGGCGTTGCGGGACACCGTGGAGCTGGCCCGGTACGCCGAGCGGCTGGGGTACCACCGGTTCTGGGTGGCCGAGCACCACGGCGTCCCCGGGGTCGCCGGCTCGGCACCCACCGTGCTGGCCGCCGCGGTGGCCTCGGCGACCTCGACGATCCGGGTCGGCACCGGCGGGGTGATGCTGCCCAACCACCGCCCGCTGGTGGTCGCCGAGCAGTTCGGGGTGCTGGAGTCGCTCTTCCCGGGGCGGATCGACATGGGGCTGGGGCGGTCGGTCGGCTTCACCGGCGGGATCCGGCGGGCGCTGGGCACGCAGAAGGACGCCGCCGAGGGCTTCGAGGGGCAGCTGGCCGAGCTGCTGGGGTACTTCACCGGCACCCAGACCGCCCATCCGCAGGTGCACGCCCGGCCCGCCGAGGGGCTGACGGTGCCGGCGTTCGTGTTGGCGACCGGCGCCGGCGCGCGGGTGGCGGCCCGGGCCGGGCTGGCCCTGGTCATCGGCGACTTCCGCGACCGGGAGAAGCTGTCGGCGGCGGTCGAGGAGTACCGCGCGGCGTTCCGCCCGTCGACGCTGTGGCCGCGGCCGTACGTGGTGATCTCCGGGACGGTGGCGGTGGCCGGGACGCCGGACGCGGCGCGGCGGCTGCTGATACCGGAGGCGCGGGCGCTGGCGCACTCCCGGACGCACGGGGTGTTCCCGCCGCTCGCGCCGGTGGGGGGCGCGGTGTCCGGGGACGGGATGTCGGCGCGCGAGCGCGGCTTCTACGAGGACGCGCTGCTCGGGCACGTCCACGGCACGGAGGAGCAGGTCGCCCGGGAGCTCGCGGCGTTGGTCGAGCGCACCGCGGCGGACGAGGTGTTGGTGACCACCAGCACCCACGACCGGGCGGCGCTGCGCGAGTCCTACGAGCGGTTGGCGCGGGTGGTCGGCCTCGCGGGGCGGGGCTGAGCGGGCGGGTGCCGGGTCCGCCCCGGCACCCGCCGGCGGCTACAGCGCGGCGGCCCCGGGCTTGACCATGCCGCGGACGGTGCGGGCGTCGACGAACGAGCCGAGCGCGGTCATCTCCCACTCGCCGGAGTACTGCCGGACCAGCTTGGCCATCAGCACGCCGGTGTGCGGTTCGGAGCCGGTCAGGTCGAAGCGGACCAGCTCCTCGCCGGTCTGGGCGTCGGTCAGCCGGCAGTACGCCTGGGCGACCTCGGAGAACTTCTGGCCGGAGAAGGAGTTGACGGTGAAGACCAGGCCGGTGACCTCCGGGGGGATGCCGCCGAGGTGCACGGTGATCGCCTCGTCGTCGCCGGCGCCGTCTCCGGTGAGGTTGTCGCCGGAGTGCTGGACGGCGCCGTCGAGGATCATCAGCTTGCCGAAGTAGCAGTTGTCGACCTTGCCGCGGTCCGGGCCGTAGGCGATGACCGAGGCGTCCAGGTCGATGCTCCGGGCGCGCCGGGCCGGCTCCCAGCCCAGCCCCATCAGGACCGAGCCGAGCAGCGGGCGGCCGCCCTTGACCAGCGAGACGGTCTGGTTCTTCCGCAGGCTGACCCGGCCCTTGTCGAGGTTGATCTTGCCGGTGGCGGGCGGCGCGGGCGCGGCGGGATGGCCGGCGGCCGGCGGCGGGGCGAGCGGCGCCGGGGGACCGGTGGGCGGGGCCCACTGGCCCGGCGGGACGGGGGCCGGGGGAGCGGGGGGAGCCGGCGGTGCGGCGGGCGCGGCGGGTGCCTGGGGCGCGGGGGCCGGCGGGGCGGCCGGTTCGGAGACGTCCACGCCGAAGTCGGTGGCGATGCCGGCGAGTCCGTCGGCGTAGCCCTGGCCGACCGCGCGGACCTTCCAGCCGCCGCCGCGGCGGTAGAGCTCCATGACCACCAGCGCGGTCTCCGGGCCCAGCCGCGGCGGCGTGAAGGTGGCCAGCACCGCGCCGCCGTCCACCTCGGTGAGCGTGCCGGTCGGCTCGGTGCCGGCGAAGGTGGTGCCGGGCGCGTCCAGGCTCGCGGTCACCACGACCTTGTCGACGTCCGGTGGCACCGCGGCGGTGTCCACCGTGATGGTGTCGCCGTCGGCCGCCGCGCGGTGGCTCACCCCGGGCGCGGTGGGCTGGTTGTAGAAGACGAAGTCGTCGTCGGAGCGCACCGTGCCGCCGGCGGTGAGCAGCAGGCCCGACACGTCCAGCCGCACGGGGGCGGTGACGGTCACCGCCACCCGCGCGGCGCTGAGCGGGAGGTTCGAGCCAGGAGTCATTGCGGTCATGACAGCCCTAACGGTCAGGGGGCGTGCGCGAGTTCCGGCGGGGCGCCGTCCGCGTCCGGCGGCGGGTGGCCGGGCGGGTCAGCGCCGGGAGCTGCCGAAGAGCAGACGGTAGGCGATCAGCAGGACCAGGGAGCCGGCCACCGCGGCGATCCACATCGACGGGTCGTAGAAGTCCCGCGGGATCGGGCGGTCCAGGAAGCGGGTGGAGAGCCAGCCTCCGATGAAGGAGCCGGCGATGCCTATCAGGGTGGTGCCGACCAGGCCGCCCGGGTCCCGCCCCGGCAGCAGCACCTTGGCGATCAGGCCGGTGATCAGGCCCAGTACGAGCCAGCTGACGATGCCCATGGTGTGTTACCTCGTTCCCGCGTTGCCGCGTTTCCGTGCTGGCCTGCCGGAACGCGGCGAACCGGTGCCGGACAGGCGGTGTGCCCCCAAGGACGCGACGGGACGGGCGCGAGGTTCCGTGCCCCGGTGAATCACCCGGATCTGACCGCTAATGCGGCCAGATGGGAGGATTGGTGCAGAACGCCCCGCCAAGATGGGTGTGTTCGGGGTTGTCCGGGTCGAGCGGCCCTTGGGCGGCGAGCAGCTCCGCGGCGTAGGGCTCGGAGTCGTCCTGCGGGTCGTAGCCCAGGGCGCGGGCCGTGGACAGGTCCCACCACAGGCGGGTGTTGGCGGAGGAGGCGTAGGCGACGGTGTGGCCGACGCCCTCGGCGGTGAGCGCGGCGTGCAGCAACCGGGCGCAGTCCGCCGGGCTCAGCCAGATGGAGAGCATCCGCACCGTGGTCGGCCTCGGGAAGCAGGAGCCGATGCGCAGCGAGACGGTCTCGATGCCGTGCCGTTCCCAGTAGAGGGCGGCGAGGTCCTCGCCGAAGCACTTGGACAGGCCGTAGAAGGTGTCGGGGCGGTGCGGGGTGTCGACGGGGAGGGCGGCGGAGCCGTCCGGCGGGCGCGGGGCGAAGCCGACGGCGTGGTTGGAGGAGGCGAAGACCACCCGGCGCACGCCCGCCTCGCGGGCCGCCTCGTAGAGCCGGTAGGTGCCCTCGATGTTGGCGCTCAGGATCCGTTCGAAGGACGACTCCAGGGAGATGCCGGCGAGATGGACGATCGCGTCGACCCCGCGGACCGCCGCGCGCAGCGCCTCGGCGTCCGCCAACTCCGCGGTGACGGCGTCCGGTTCGCCCTCGATCGGACGCTGGTCGAAGAGCCGCAGCCGGTGGCCGTAGGGCGGCAGCAGCGCGCGCATCAGGGTGCCGACGCCGCCGGCGGCGCCGGTGAGCAGGACGGTGCGGGGTGCGGTCATGGGCGGTACTCCTCCGGCTGGGCGGCGGGCCGTGGGCACGATGCGGTTCAGATGGATGGACACGCTAGGGATGTCGATCCTGGCCGGTCAAGCCGCTTGACGCCGCGCCCAAATCGGCTTGCGCGGCGGGGTGTTGGCGCGGTGCGGGCACCCTTGACCCGTCCGGGACGGCTGCAATACCGTGACGCCGTTCAGAAATATGGACATCGGTCATGAACGTATATGAGCACGCCCCCGCGTACGCCAGGGAGACCCCGTGACCGCACACCCTCCCCCAGCCGCCGGCAGTCGCCGCCCGCTCACCGACCGCCTCGGCGGGCTGCTGTTCTTCCCCGTGACCGCCTTCGGCCCCGACGGCGCGCTGGATCTGGACGCCTTCCGGACCCATGTGCGCGCCGGCGTCGCGGCCGGCGCGGGCGCCGTCTTCGCCTGCTGCGGCACCGGCGAGTTCCACGCGCTCGCCCCCGACGAGTACGCCGCCTGCGTCGCCGCCGCGGTGGACGAGGCCGCCGGCCGGGTCCCGGTGCTCGCCGGCACCGGCTACGGCACCGCGCTCGCCGCCCAGTTCGCGGGCCTGGCGCACGCCGCCGGCGCCGACGGGCTGCTGGCCATGCCGCCCTACCTCGTCCGGGCCGACCAGGCCGGCCTGCTCCGCCACTACGCCGCGCTCGCCGCCGCCACCCCGCTCCCGGTCGTCGTCTACCAGCGCGACAACGCCGTCTTCGCCCCGGACACCGTCGCCGCCCTGGCCCAAACCCCCGGCATCATCGGCCTCAAGGACGGCCTGGGCGACCTGGACCTGCTCCAGCGCATCATCAGCGCGGTCCGCACCGCCGCCCCGGACCGGCCGTTCCGCTACTTCAACGGCCTGCCCACCGCCGAACTCACCGGCCCCGCCTACCGCGGCCTGGGCGTCCGCCTCTACTCCTCCGCCGTCTTCGCCTTCGCCCCCGAGATCGCGCTCGCCTTCCACCGGGCGCTGGACGACGGCGACGACGCCACCGTCGCCCGGCTGTTGGACGGCTTCTACCGGCCGCTGGTGGAGCTCCGCAACCAGGGCAGCGGATACGCCGTCTCGCTGGTCAAGGCGGGCGTGCGGCTGCGCGGCGGGCCGCCCGTCGGCGGGGTGCGGCCACCGCTGTCCGACCCCGGGCCCGCGCACGTCGAGCAGTTGGCCCGCCTCCTCGACCGGGGGCTGGCGCTGGTCGCGGCCGCGCCCGGGAGCGGCGCCTGATGCGGGCCGCCGCCTTCCTCTACCCCTGGGACGTGGTCGGCGACCCCGACGCCCCCGACCGGCTCGCCGAACTGGGCGTCCAGCAGGTCACGTTGGCCGCCGCCTACCACTCCACCCGCGCCCTCACCCCCCGCCACCCCCGCCACCGCATCGTCACCGCCCGGCACTCCGCGGTCCTCTACCCGCCCGACCCGGACCGCTGGGCCGGCCGCGCCCTGCGCCCCTACGCCCAGGACTGGGTCGCCGACCCGGACCCCTTCGGCACCGCCGCGCGGGCCCTGGCCGCGGCCGGCCTGGAGGTGCACAGTTGGGTGGTGCTGGCCCACAACTCCCGCGTGGGAGCGGACCATCCGGCCGTCGTCGTCCGCAACGCCCACGGCGACCGGTACCCGTGGGCGCCCTGCATCGCCCGCCCCGAGGTGCGCGACTACCTCGTCCGCCTCGCCGCCGAGGCGGCCGCCCGGCCCGGCGCCCGCGGTGCGGAGCTGGAGTCCTGCGGGTGGTACGGGCTGGCGCATCTGCACGGCCACGACAAGCTGGCCGGCGTCCGCCTGGGCGGCGCCGCTGAGTACCTGATGTCGGTCTGCTGCTGCCCGGTCTGCGAGGGCGGATACGCCGAACTCGGCCTGGCACGGGGCGAGGTGGCGGCCGCGGTGCGACGGGCGCTGGCGCCGGTGTGGGACGGCGCGGCGGCGCCGGACGGCGAGGGCCGGGCGGGGGAGTGGGCCGCCGTCGAGGAGTTGCTCGGCCGGGACCTCGCGGGTGCCGTGCGGTCCTGGCGGGACCGGGCGGCGGCGGAGCTGCGGGGCGCGGTGGTGGGCGCCGTGCGGGCCGCCGCGCCGGACGGCTTCCGGGTGCTGCTGCACGCCGACCCCGCCCCGCACCGGTGCGGGCCCAACCCCGGGGTGGACCCGGCGGTGGTCTGGGCGTCCGCGGACGGGGTGGTGGTGCCGTGCACCGGCGGCGCCGCCGAACGGGCCGCGGCGCTGGGCCCGTTCGCCCGGCGCCCCGCGGGCGCGACGGTGGCCGCCAACCTCGGCGTGGTCGCCGGGATGGGCGGCAGCCCCGGCACGCTCGCCGCCGACGCCGCGCACGCCGCCGCGCTCGGCGCCGACGAACTGCGGCTCTACCACGCGGGGTTGGCCGGCGCGGCGGACCTGGCGGCGGTGCGCGGTGCGCTGCGGGCGCTGAACCGGTCGGCCGGCGGCCGGGCCCAGGGCAGCGGTGCGGACTCCGTCCCGGCCTCCTGACTTCCCGTCAGGTGGGCGAAGACCACGACGTTCCCCAGGTACTCCTGCCGCCGCCGGCTGAAGCCGCCGCCGCAGGTGATCAGCCGGAGTTCGGGCCGGCGGGCCTCGCCGTAGACCCGCTCGTCGGGGAAGTGCCGGCCGTCGTAGACCGCCACCGCGTCGACGGTGAAGACGGCGGTGCGGCCGTCCGCGCGCAGGATCCGCACGGTGTGGCCCTTCGTCAGGGCGCCCAGGCGGTAGAAGACCGCGGGGCCGGCGCGGTTGTCGACGTGGCCGGCGATCAGCGCGGTCCCGGTGGTGCCCGGCGGGGTGCCCTCGGCGTACCAGCCCGCCAGGTTGCTCTCGCCCTCCGGCGGCGGGGCGAGGCTGCCGTCCGCGGCCAGCCCCAGGCGGGTCAGCGGGGCGTCGATGCGCAGCGAGGGGACCGCCACCCGCAGCGGCTCGGCCGCCGGGAGGGGCGGCGCGGCCGCGCGCGCGGTCGGGGCGGCGTCCGGCGTCCGGCCGGTGAACCCCTGGGCGGCGGGCGGCTGGGGCGGCGCGGTGTCCCGGCTGCCGTCGGCGATCAGCCAGGCCCGGCGCCGCAGGCGAGTGCGAGGACGACGGCCGCCAGCCCGCCGGCCGGCGCCGCCCGGCGCGGGTGGGCCGCGCCCGCCCGGCCGCGCCGACCCGGCCGCCCGCCGCCGGGGGACGGCGGCGGGGGACCGGGCGCTGCGGGGCGCTTGGGGGGCACGGCCGGCCGGGGGCGGGGCCTCGCGTCAGTACCGGCCGCCGGTCCGGCGGCGGACCAGCCAGACGGCGCCGGCGGCCGCCGCCAGCGCCACGCCGGCGCCCGCCGCGACCTCGGTGGCGCTGACGCCGTCCTCGCTGGTGGAGCCCTCACCGGTCTTCATCTTGCCCTTGGGCGGCATGGTGGCATGCCCGGCCGGCGGGTGCTCCTTGCCGGGCGTCTTCGGGCCGGACTTCTCCTTGGCGGGCTTGCTCGGGCTGCCGCTGGGGTGCGCCATCCCGCTGCTCTGGCCGCTGGGGTTCGTGCTGGGGTCGGCGGACGCGTCGCCGATCTTGACGGTGCCGGTGAGCTGCATACCGTCGGCACACTTCCCGCCGAGCCCGTAAGTGCCGGGCTTGGTACCGGGTTTGACCGTTACCTTCCCTTCCAGGGAGTTCTTGGCGGTGCCCGGGGCGAAGGTGACCGTGCCGCCCCCCAGGGCGGCGGCGTCCACGCTCGCCGAGCGGCTGGCCCCGCATCCCGTGGTGGAGAGGGAGACCACCGAGCCGGCCGCGGCCGTGCCCGGGGAGACCTCGATGGTGCCGAAGTCGCCGGCGTACGCGGCGGTGGCGGCCAGGCCGAGCGTGGCGGCGGACAGCGCGGCGCCGGTGAACAGTCGGGTGGAACGCATGGGAACGACCTCCGCGAAGCGCGGACGTGACACATGGTGCGCCACTGGGGAAGTCGGTGAGTTCCGCGCCTCCTCCCACGAGATAAGCCCTTGGGGGCCGGTCGGTCCTGCTGGCCTACGGTGAACGGGTGAGCGGGTCCACCTGGTGGCCGTCGGCGGCGCCGGGACGGCTCACAGCCGACGGGTGGCCAGCGTCAGCCGGTCCCGGGCGTCGAACAGCGCGTCCTTGATGGTCTGTTCGTGGGCGGGGGTCAGCCGGGCCACCGGCACCGAGCAGCTGATCGCGTCCCGGGCCGGGGTGCGGTAGGGGATCGCCACGCCGAAGCAGCGCAGGCCGAGGGTGTTCTCCTCGCGGTCCACCGCGAAGCCCTGTGCGCGGATGGCGTGCAGCTCCTCGATGAGTCGTTCGCGGTCGGTGCGGGTGTGCTCGGTCAGCGCGGGCAGGGTGGGCGGCAGCATCGCCCGCACCTGGTCGTCGGTGTGGGTGGCCAGCAGCGCCTTGCCCAGCGACGTGGAGTGCGCGGGCAGCCGGCGGCCGACCCGGGTGAACGGGCGCAGGTAGTGCTGGGACTGGCGGGTGGCGAGGTAGACCACGTTGACCCCGTCGAGCCGGGCGAGGTGGATGGTCTCGGTGGTGTCGTCGGAGAGCCGGTCCAGGGTGGGGCGGGCGGCGGCCACCACCTCGTCGCCGTCGATGTACGAGGTGCCGACCAGCAGGGCGCGGACGCCGATGCCGTAGCGGGTGCCGGTGGCGTCGGTCTCCACCCAGCCGAGGTCGACCAGGGTGCGCAGCAGCATGTAGAGGCTGGACTTGGGGTAGCCGACGGCCTCTTGGACGGAGGCGAGGCTGTGCATGCCGGGGCGGCCCGCGAAGAACTCCAGCAACTCCACCGTGCGCACCGCGGACTTGACCTGTGCTCCTCCGTTCTCGGCAACTGTCATCGCCCTTGACCCCTCAGTTCGGACGGCCATAGAGTCCCAGAGATTCATCATCTGGGACATCGTTCAGCATATAGAACGCCGTCCCGTGTGCGGCAAGGTTTCGCGCGGCCCGAACTCGCCCGGGAGGAACGCACGGTGACAGCTGAGGCAGCACCGGTGGCAGCACCAGTCTGGAGCGTCGACCCCCGAACCGGGAAGCGTCGGGAGCGGGTTGGGGCGGAGGCCACCGCCGACGCGGTGGACGTCGCGGTCCGCGCCGCGCACGCCGCCCGCGGCCCGCTCGCCGACCGCGGCCGACGGGCCGCCCTGCTGCGCCGCGCCGCCGCCCTCCTGGAGGCCGACGCCGACGGCGTCGTGGCCACCGCCGACGCCGAGACCGCGCTCGGCACGCCCCGCCTCACCGGCGAACTCGCCCGCACCGCCTACCAGTTACGCAGCTTCGCGGCCCTCGTCGACGAGGGCGCCTTCCTCGACGTCCGGATCGACCACCCGGCCCCGGACCTCGCCCCGCCCCGCCCCGACCTGCGCCGCTACAAGATCCCGCTGGGCGTGGTCGCGGTCTACGCCGCCAGCAACTTCCCGCTCGCCTTCTCCGTCCCCGGCGGCGACACCGCCAGCGCCCTCGCGGCCGGCTGCCCGGTCGTGGTCAAGGCGCACCCGGACCACCCGGCCACCTCCGAGCGGTGCGCCGCGCTGCTGCGCCGGGCCGCCACCGACACCGGTCTGCCGGCGGACACCGTGCGCCTGGTGCACGGCTTCCAGGCCGGCCTGGACCTGGTCCGCCATCCGCTTCTCGCCGCGGCCGGCTTCACCGGCTCGGTCCGCGGCGGCCGGGCCCTGTACGACGCGGCCGCGGCCCGCCCGCGCCCCATCCCGTTCCACGGCGAACTGGGCAGTCTCAACCCCGTGGTGGTCACCGGGGCCGCGGCCGCCGAGCGGGCCGAGGAGATCGGCACCGGACTGGCCGGCTCGATGACGCTCGGTACCGGCCAGTTCTGCGTCAAGCCGGGGCTGGTCCTGCTGCCCGCGGGCCCGGCCGGCGACCGACTGCTGGCGGCCCTCACCGCCGCCGCCGGCGCCACCGGGCCGGGCGTGATGCTCGACCGCCGGATGCGCGACGCCTTCCTCGCCGGCGTCCGCGAGCGCGCCCAACTCCCCGGCGTGCAGATGGCGTTGGCGCCCGCCCCGGAGGGGGACGGACCCGCCGTCGACGCGGCCGTGCTCACCGTCCCCGCCGACCGGCTCACCGCCGCCGGGCCGCACGACCTGCTCCTGGAGGAGTGCTTCGGCCCGGTCACCGTCGTGGCCCGCTGCGCCGACGCGGCCGGCGAGGACCAAGTCGGCGCGGTGCTCGCCCGGATACCCGGCAGCCTCTCCGCCACCCTCCAACTCGCCGACGCGGAGAGCGCCGGCACCGACCCCGAGGGCCGCGGCGCCCGGCTGCTCGCCGCGGTCACCCCGCTCGCCGGCCGGGTCGTGGTCAACGGCTGGCCCACCGGCGTCGCGGTCGCCCCCGCCCAGCACCACGGTGGCCCCTACCCGGCCACCACCTCCACCGCCACCTCCGTCGGCGCCACCGCCGTCGAGCGCTGGCTGCGCCCGGTCGCCTACCAGGACACCCCGCCCGCCCTGCTCCCGCCCGAACTGCTGGAGGAGAACCCGCTGGGGCTGCCGCGCCGCGTCGACGACCGGCCCGAGCATCCGGGCGCCGACCGGCCCGGCGGCCGCGCGGCAGGGGCGTGGACCGACCGATGACCCCCGTCACCCCGCAGGTCCGCCCCGCCACCGCCGCCGACCTGGAGCCGATCGCCGCCCTGCACACCGCCGCCCGCGCCGCCTACGTCCGCGGCCGGGTGCCGGACGCGCCGTTCGACGCCCCCGCCGAACACGCCCGTTGGCGCGAGGTCTGGTCCCGCGTGCTGCACCGCGAGGACAGTCCGACCCTCTGCGCGGTCCGCCGCGACCGCGTGGTCGGCGCCGCCTCCTACGTCCCCGACACCGCGGCGGTGCGCCGGGACCCCCGGCGCACCGGCCCCGCCACCGTCACCCTCCACCAACTGCACGTCGATCCGGCCCACTGGGGCACCGGCGTGGGCCGCGCCCTGCACGCCGCCTGCCTGCACGCCTGGCGCGCCGCCGGCTTCTCCCGGGCCGCCCTCGACGTGCTCTGGCACAACCACCGCGCCCGCGCCTTCTACACCCGCCTCGGCTGGCGCCCCGACCCCGACCGCCGCCCCGCCCCCGACGCCAGCCACCTCTCGCTCACCCTGCCGCTGGTCCCGCCGCCCCGCCGGGCTCCCGCCGGGCCATGATCTGCACCCGCTCGGCGGTCCGGCCGTCCATCGTCGGCGCGGTGCCCCACAGCTCCCGCAGCACCGCGAAGCCCGCCGCCCGCAGCAACTCCCGCAGCCACCGCGGCGGGTGGTGCCGGAACACCCCGCCGTCGTCGGTGTCGAAGACCCCGTAGGTCCCGTACCGCCGCGCGCACCGCCGGTACTGCGCGCGGTGGAACGGGTCGTCCTGCACCGGCACGTCGCTGAGGTACAGCACCCCGCCCGGGCGCACCAGCCGCGCCAGCTCCCCGACGATGGCCCGCTGCCCGGCGTCGTCCGGCACGCAGGTCAGCACCGCGAACAGCAGCGCCGCGTCGAAGCTGCGGTCGCCGAACGGCAGCGGCAACCCGGCCCAGCGCAGCAGCGCCAGCTCCGGATGCTCCCGCCGCCCCCGCGCCACCAGCGCCGCGGACCGGTCCACCCCGCGCACCGCCCGGTACCCCAGCCCGGCCAGCTCCGCGGTCAGCCGCCCGTAGCCGCAGCCGAAGTCCAGCACCCGCGCGCTGTGCGGCACGAACTCGGCCAGCAGCCCCGCGTCCAGCGGGTGCGTGAAGGTCTTGGCGGCCCCGGTCGTCTCCCAGAAACCGTCGGTGTGGTGGGGTGATGGCATGCCCATATCGGGACGGTACCGCCGGAACCGGGCGCGCCCCGGGCCGGCCGCCCGGGCCGGCCGGAATAACGCCGCCCGCCCCGCTGTTGCACCCGTCCGTATCCCCGGCCGGCCCCGGTCGGGACGTTCCCGAGGAAAGCAAGCAAGACCCATGCGCGTCGAAATCTGGTCGGACATCGCCTGCCCCTGGTGCTACATCGGCAAGGCCCGCTTCCAGGCCGGCCTGGCGGCGTTCGCCCACCGGGCGGACGTCGAGGTGGTGCACCGCTCCTTCGAGCTGGACCCGGCCGCGCCGCCCGCCACCGACGTCCCGGTGCTCGACATGCTCGCCACGAAGTATGGCGTCAGCCGCGCGCAGGCGGAGGCGATGGAGGCCCGGGTCGCCGAGGCGGCCGCCGGCGAGGGGCTCGGGTACCGGTCCGACCGGATCCACGGCAACACCTTCGACCTGCACCGGCTGCTCCACCTGGCCAAGGCGCACGGCGTCCAGGACGCGCTGCTCACCGCGCTCTACCGCGCCAACTTCGCCGAGGCCCGACACCTCGCCGACCCGGCCGTCCTGACCGACCTCGCCCAGGCGGCCGGGCTCCCGGCCGAGGAGGTCGCGCGGGTGCTGGCCGACCCGGAGGCGTACGCCGAGGACGTCCGCGCCGACGAGCGGGCCGCCGCCGAGCTCGGTGCCACCGGCGTCCCCTTCTTCGTGATCGACCGACGCTACGGCGTCTCCGGCGCCCAGCCCGTCGACGTCTTCCGGCAGGCCCTGGAGCGCGCCCACGCCGACGGCGCCGTCCAGGTCCTGGCCGCTGACGACGCGGACACCTGCGGCGACGGCGGCTGCGCGGTCCCGCGGGACTGAACCAGCCCGAACCGGCCAGGGGCGGCCCGGCAACCGGATGTCCCGTGGACGCCGGGCCGATCACCGAGCAGAGTGGGGCCCATGCAGCGACATGTGGCACTGGGCGAGGGCGAGTTCGCGCCCGGGACGGTCTATCTGAACTCGGCGTCCAGCGGGCTGCTGCCCGCTCGGAGCGCCGCCGCGATCCGCGCCGCGCTGACCGAGTCGGCCTCGCACGGGACGATGGGGCGCGACTACTTCGGGCCGGCGGCCCGGGCGCGCGCGGCCTTCGCGCGGCTGATGGGGGTGCCCGAGGAGCGGGTGGCGCTGGGGAGTTCGGTCGCGGTGCAGTCCGCGTTCGTCGCCGCCTCGCTGCCCGAGGGCGCCGAAGTGCTGGTCGCCGAGGGGGACTTCAGCTCGCTGGTGAACCCGTTGGCGGCGCGGTCCGGCTGCATGGTGCGGAGGGTGCCGCGGGAGGCGCTGGCCGACGCGGTGCGGCCGGGGACGGCGCTGGTCGCGGTGAGCGCGGTGCACGCCCTCGACGGCAAGCTGGCCGACCTGGCCGCGGTGCGGCAGGCCGCCCGGGCGCACGGGGCGCGGACCTACCTCGACATCACCCAGGCCGCGGGCTGGCTGCCGCTGCCGCTCGCCGACTTCGACTACGTGGTGTGCGGGGCGTTCAAGTGGCTGCTGTGCCCGCGCGGGACGACGTTCATGGTCTTCGGCGGGGAGCGCGGGGAGATCGGCGGCCCGGGCTGGCCGGTGCCGGTGCACGCGGGGTGGGCCGCCGGGGAGGACCCGGGGGAGTCCAACTACGGGGTGGTCGACCGGCTCGCGGCCACCGCCCGCCGCTACGACGAGCCGCACGCCCACTACTCCTACGTCGCCGCCGAGCACTCCCTCGGGCTGCTCGCCGAGATCGGCGTGCCGACCGTGCACGCCCACAACCTCGCGCTGGCCGAGCAGTACCGCGCCGGCCTGAGGGCGGCCGGGTACGTCCCCGAGTCCGCGCCCGGGTCGGCGATCGTCTCTACCCCGGGGCTGGCCGACGCCGAACCACGGCTGGCCCGGGCCGGGGTGCGGGTCGCGGTCCGCGGCGGGCTGCTGCGGGCCGCGTTCCACCTCTACAACTCGACCGACGACGTGGCGCGGGCGCTGGAGCTGCTGACGGAGTGAGGCGCGACGGCGTGCGGGGGAGGGGCGGGCGCGAACTCCGGGTGATGCCGCGGTGTTTCCGCCGGCCATGCGGAGCGCGGGACGGAACCGCGGGGCTGATCCGCGGTCGCCGCCACGGCCCGTCCGGCACGGAAAACGCGCGGCGGCCGCCGGGCCACACCACCAGGGGCGCGGCCCGGCGGCCGCAGGACGGCACGCGCCGACTTCACGCCGGCGCTAGCGCACCGGCGTGAAGTCCCGCGCCCCGATGAACTCCGGGCGCCGGACCGGGGCCGCGAACGGCTCCACCGCGGCGTTCTCCACGCTGTTGAAGACGAGGAAGACATTGCTGCGCGGGTACGGCGTGATGTTGTCGCCGGAGCCGTGCATGGCGTTGCAGTCGAACCAGGTCGCCGAGCCGGCCTTGCCGGTGAACAGGCGGATGCCGTACTCGTCCGCCAGCTTCGTCAGCGCCTCGTCGGACGGCGTGCCGGCGTCCTGCATCTGCAGCGACTTCTTGTAGTTGTCCTTCGGGGTGGCACCCTCACACCCGATGAAGGAGCGGTGCGACCCGGGCATGATCATCAGGCCGCCGTTGGTGTCGTGGTTCTCGGTCAGCGCGATCGAGACCGACACCGTGCGCATGTTGGGCAGCCCGTCCTCCGCGTGCCAGGTCTCGAAGTCCGAGTGCCAGTAGAAGCCGGAGGCACCGAAACCGGGCTTGACGTTGATCCGCGACTGGTGGACGTAGACGTCCGAGCCGAGGATCTGCCGGGCCCGGCCGACCACGCGCGGATCGGCGACCAGCTTCGCGAACACCTCGCTGATCCGGTGCACTTCGAAGACCGAGCGGACGTCCTGCGACGTCGGTTCGACGATCGAGCGCGGATCGGCCCGGGTCACCGGGTCGTGCACCAGCCGGTCCAACTCGGCCCGGTAGACCGCCACCTCGTCCGGGGTGAGCAGCTCCGGGATGGCGAAGAACCCGTCCCGGTCGAAGTCGCTCAGTTCGGACGCGGCGAAGGGTCCCTCCGCGCCGGGCTGCGACCACACCACCGGGTCCTTCCGCGGGGTGATGACCTCCAAGGTCCCACGGGTCGGGTACAGGTCGGCGGTGCGCTCGGGTGCGGTGGTCATGGTGGTGCCTTCCTCTCCTCTCGTACGGAAATGTCTGGCGGCTCGCGGTGACGCGCGGCGGTTCGAACCCCCTACCTCAACCGGCCTCGGGCTCGGGCTCGGTGAGCAGCGGGTAGACGCCGTTCTCGTCGTGGTCCTCGCGGCCGGTGACCGGCGGGTTGAAGACGCACAGGCAGCGGAAGTCCTCCTTGATCCGCATGGTGTGCTTCTCGTGCCCGTTCAGCAGGTACATCACGCCGGGCGTGATGAGGTGCTTCTCGCCGGTCTCGTCGTTGGTCAGCTCGGCTACGCCCTCGACGCAGACCACGGCCTCGATGTGGTTGGCGTACCACATGGAGGTCTCGGTGCCGGCGTAGAGGATCGTCTCGTGGAGCGAGAAGCCGACCCGCTCCTTGGCCAGCACGATGCGCTTGCTCTCCCACGTGCCGGTCTTCGCCTTGACGTGGCGGTCGGTGCCTTCGATGTCCTTGAACGAGCGGACGATCATGGTGTCTTGAGTGCCTTTCTGTGGAACGGTGAGGACGTCGGACGCGGGGGCGTCAGGCGCAGTCGCGGACCGCGCGGGCGAGGGTCCGCAGCCCCTCGTCCAGCTCCTCGGGGGTGGTCGTCAGCGCCGGCAGCAGTTTGACGACCTCGCTCTGCGGGCCGGAGGTCTCGATCAGCAGACCCAACGCGAAGGCGCGCTGGGCGATCTTGTTGGCGAGGTCCTTGTCGACGGTCTCCAGACCCCACACCAGACCACGGCCGCGGTACTCGACGAAGACGTCCGGGTGCTCGTCGACGAGGGCTTTGAGGTGCGTCTCGACGAGCTCGCCGCGGGCCAGGGTCTGCTTCTCCATCTGGCCGTCGGCCCAGTACGTGTCCAGGGTGGCGGCGGCGGTGACGAAGGCCGGGTTGTTGCCGCGGAAGGTGCCGTTGTGCTCGCCCGGCTCCCAGATGTCCAGCTCCGGCTTGAACAGGGTCAGCGCCATCGGCAGCCCGTAGCCGCTGATGGACTTCGACACGGTGACGATGTCCGGCACGATGCCCGCCTCCTCGAAGGAGAAGAAGGCGCCGGTGCGGCCGCAGCCCATCTGGATGTCGTCGACGATCAGCAGCATGTCCTGGCGCTCGCACAGCGCGGCCAGCTCCCGCAGCCAGTCGGCGCGGGCGACGTTGATGCCGCCCTCGCCCTGGACGGTCTCGACGATGACCGCCGCCGGCTTGTTCAGGCCGGAGCCCTGGTCCTCCAACAGCCGCTCGAACCACAGGAAGTCCGGGACCTGACCGTCGAGGTAGTTGTCGAACGGCATCGGGGTGCCGTGCACCAGCGGGATGCCGGCGCCGGCCCGCTTCATCGAGTTGCCGGTCACCGCGAGCGCGCCCAGCGACATGCCGTGGAAGGCGTTGGTGAAGGAGACGATCGACTCCCGGCCCTTGACCTTACGGGCCAACTTCAGCGCGGCCTCAACGGAGTTGGCGCCCGTCGGGCCCGGGAACATGACCTTGTAGGGCAGGTCGCGCGGGCGCAGGATGATGTTCTGGAACGACTCCAGGAAGGCCCGCTTGGCCGTGGTGGACATGTCCAGGCCGTGGGTGATGCCGTCCCGTTCGATGTAGTCGATCAGGGCGCGTTTGAGTACCGGGTTGTTGTGCCCGTAGTTGAGCGAGCCGGCGCCGGCGAAGAAGTCCAGGTACGTGTGGCCGTCCTCGTCGGTCAGGTGGCTGCCCTGCGCGCGGTCGAAGATGGTGGGCCAGCCACGGCAGTAGCTGCGCACCTCCGACTCGACGGTCTCGAAGACGCTCAGATCGGGCTGGGTGATGGTCACAACATGCTCCAGGGAGATGAGTGCGGGAGGAGGGAAGTCTGGGGGGTGGGGCGCCGCGCGCGGCTTGGCTCAGTGGCCGGTGCCGGGCGGCACCTCGAACGGGCCGATGCGGTGCAGGACCTCCGGCTCATGACCCTGGTCGGGGAAGAGCGCCGCGTCGAAGAGCGCCTCGCGTCTGACCGGCACTGCGTGCCGTTCGGCGAAGGACGCGAACAGCCGGTTGGAGGCCGCGTTGTCGGGCGTGATGGTCGTCTCCACGCGCCGAACGCCCATGTCATCGATGGCACGGGCGGTCAGCCCGTCCAACAGGGCGGCGGCCAGGCCGCGTCCACGATGCGCCGCGTCGACGGCTACTTGCCAGACGACGAGGGTGTCGGGGCGGTCAGGGCGCAGGTAGCCGGTGATGAACGCGGCCGGCTCACCCTCCGCGTCGCGGGCGACGACGGAGGTGGCGGCGAAGTCGCGACACCACAGGAGGTAGCTGTAGGAGGAGTTCAGGTCCAGCGCCTTCGAGTCGCGGGCGATCCGCCAGATCGCGGATCCGTCCTCCACCCGGGGGGAGTCGAGCTTGAAGCCCTCCGGTATTTCTCTGATTTCGCTTCGGGCACCTGCATGGGCTGCTTGTGCGGCGGTCATGTAATTGAATTTACCCAGGCGAAAAGCAAATTGCATCGCGGGTCCGGGTTACGCGAGAAGCGATTCTGTGTTATCACGCGGGAGCGCGCGAGCGCGCGACTCGACCGCAAGATGTCACGATTCGTCATGGACGTTTGGTGCGAAACGGGCACAGTGTGTAGTCGGTCACAGCTCAATAACGCTCGTCTGAAGTGCCTGAATAATGAGACTTGACGCTAGCGAAATCTTGGCGTTTGAGGTGCGGGAAAGCGGGCATACGAATACGGGAAGCTGTGCTTCTTGAGAATTGGGAATTTGCCGGTGGAAGGTTCCGCTGGCAGTTCATGAAAAGCTGCTCGGGAAGGCGCCGCAGGGCCCGTGTCCGGGCGCGACACAAGCGTCGTTAACGCGATCGGTCGGATACCGCGAGGGTTTTCGAAAAGCGTTCGCGGGGGCCTGCGCACGGGGACTTCGGCGCACCGTGGCCGTCGCCTGTGCCGCCCGCATACAGTGCGGGCATGACGTCCATGAACGAGGGTGCGGTGCTGCACCTCAAGGGGAGGGTCCTCGTCGGCCCGCACGACGTCCGCGACGAGCTGTGGGTGGTGGACGGCCGCGTCACTTTCGAGCGGCCCGTCCTGGCACGCGATGCCAGGACGGTGACCGGCTGGGTGCTGCCGGGCCTGGTCGACGCCCACTGCCACGTCGGGCTGGACGCGCACGGGCCGGTGGACGACGCGACCAGCGAGAAGCAGGCGCTCACCGACCGTGACGCGGGCACCCTCCTCATTCGGGACGCCGGCTCGCCCTCGGACACCCGCTGGGTCGACGACCGCGCGGACCTGCCGCGGATCATCCGCGCCGGCCGGCACATCGCCCGCACCCGGCGCTACATCCGCAACTACGCGCACGAGATCGAGCCGGACGACCTGGTCGCCTACGTCGCCCAGGAGGCCCGGCGCGGCGACGGCTGGGTCAAGCTGGTCGGCGACTGGATCGACCGCTCGGTGGGCGACCTGGCCGCCTGCTGGCCGCCCGGCGAGGTGACCGCCGCCATCGCCGAGGCGCACCGGCTCGGCGCCCGGGTCACCGCGCACTGCTTCGCCGAGGAGTCCCTCGCCCCGCTGGTCGAGGCCGGCATCGACTGCATCGAGCACGCCACCGGGCTGACCGAGGAGACCATCCCGCTCTTCGCCGAGCGCCAGGTCGCCATCGTCCCCACGCTGGTCAACATCGCGACCTTCCCGGACCTCGCGGCCGGCGGCGCGGCGAAGTTCCCCCGCTGGGCCGACCACATGCGTCGACTGCACGCCCGCCGCTACGACACCGTGCGGGCCGCCTACGACGCCGGCGTCCCGATCTACGCCGGCACCGACGCCGGCGGCTCGCTGCCGCACGGCCTGGTCGCCGACGAGGTCGCGGAGCTGATGAAGGCCGGCCTGCCGGTCGAGGCCGCGCTCTCCGCGACGACCTGGGGCGCCCGGGAGTGGCTCGGCCGCCCGGGGCTCACCGAGGGTGCCCCCGCGGACCTGGTCGTCTACGAGGCCGACCCGCGGGCCGACGTGCGGGTGCTGACGGCGCCGCGCCTGGTGGTGCTGCGCGGCCGGGTCGTCGGCTGACGGGCGCCGGTCAGGCGTCCGCCGGCGGCGCGCCCGCCGTGGCCCGTTCCGTCGCGTCGGCCCGCAGCAGGGCCTCCACCAGGCCGGGGAAGCGCGCTTCGAGGTCGGCGCGGCGCAGCGAGATGTAGCGCTCGCGGCCGACCCGACGGGTGTGGGTCCAGCCCGCGGTCCGCAGGATCCGGAAGTGGTAGGAGCCGGTGGCCCGGCTGACCGGCAGCTCGATGTCCCCGCAGCCCGCCTCGCCCCGGGTGGCCAGCCGGTGCACGATCCCCCGCCGCAGCGGGTCGCTGAACGCCTGGAGCAGGTCCCCGAGGCGGATCCGCGCGGTCTCCGGCTGATCGGGGTCGGCCGGCGCGGAGAGGGTGCTGGGGTCCACGGCGCCGGGGGCGGCCGGGTCCGTACGTGACATTGTTCGAGAACTCTCTAAACGAGTGATACGGTCGGTGATCGTCAATGCGTTGACGACCCTCTAATTATTCACGGACGGTGCCGCGTCGGCGCTCACCGGTGCCCGCGCACCGCCGTGCCGACGCACCCGCGAGGCCCGCCGATGACCACCGCCCACCCGGCACCCGTTCCCGCCCCGGACCCGTCCGCCGACGGCCCGCTGCGCACGCTCTTCTGCATCGGCGTGACGCAGGACTTCTTCGCCGCCGACGACGCCGTGCGCGCCACCGTCGCCGCCGCCCTCGGGCCCGCCTTCGACCGGCTCGGCGAGCGCTTCGGCGTCCGGGTCCTCGGCACCCTGGACGACGACCAGTTGATGGTCGGCGCCGCCACCGCCGCGCCCTGGACCTCCTACATCCTGGCCGACGTCCCCGACCTGGCCACCGCCTCCCGGGTCTGCGGCGTCGTCCGCGACACCCCGGTCGGCGACGGGCGGCTCTTCCGCTACCTGCGCATCGAGGCCCGGGTCGGCCGTCCGCTGTTCTTCGGAACGGTCTGAGGGGAACCGCCGTGCTCGACACCGGACTTGCCGGCCGCACCGCCCTGATCACCGGCAGCGCCCAGGGCCTCGGCGCCGCCCTGGTCCGCGCCTGCCACGCCGAGGGCGCCCAGGTCGCCGCCCTGGACATCGACGACGAGGCGAACCGCGCCCTCGCCGCGGAGATCGACCCCGACGGGGAGCGGATCCGCACCTTCCGCGTCGATCTGCGCGACCCGGACGCGATCGCCGCCGCCTACGACGGGGTCCGCGCCTGGCGACCCGTCGACGTGTTGATCAACAACGCCGCCCGACCGCTCGCCCGGACGCTGTGGGAGATCACCCCCGAGGAGTGGGACGAGGTCTTCGCGGTCAACCTCCGCGCGGTCTTCCTGCTGACCCGCGCGGTCGCCGCCGACATGCGCGACCGCGGCTACGGACGGATCGTCAACATGGCCTCGGTCGCCGGCCAGACGCCCCGGCCCACGGGCGCCGCCTACGGCACCAGCAAGGCCGGGCTGATCGCGCTCACCCGGGTCTTCGCCGCCGAACTCGCCCCGCACGGCGTCACGGTGAACGCGGTCGCCCCGGCCATGATCGACACCCCGATGGTCCGCTCGATCGGCCCGGAGGCGCTCGCCGACCTCACCGCCCAGGTGCCGATGGGTCGGATCGCCACCCCGGAGGAGGTCGCCCGGGTCGCCGTCTTCCTGGCCTCGCAGCAGACCTTCGTCACCGGGGCCACCTATGACGTCAACGGTGGCGTGCTGATGCGCTGAGCCAACGGCCGTCAGCCGGTGGCCCGTTGCGGCCGGGGCGCGTGCTGCCTGCCGTGCCGGAGGAGGCGCCGGGGCGGGGGCGGCGGAGGGAAGGGAATCGAATGGGGAAGCGGAAATCGCCCTTTGGGGTGAACTGACCTCGCGTGGCTGACCGTTCACCCTCAGTGCGTACACGATGTGCGGGACGAGGCCGTCGGCCCGCGCGATGTCCCCCATTGGCGCGGCCGGCGGCGCCATCTCTCCTGTGGGGGTTCCACACACGTGTCCACCAGTTCCGCCAGCGCTACCAGACGGATCGGCGCCACCCTGGTCGCCGCCGTCCTGACGGCCGGTCCCGCCGTCGCCCTCGCCGCCGCGCCGGCCGCGTCCGCCGCCGACAACGACGGCCGCACCCACGGCACTTCGGGCGCCGTGGTGCTGCGCACCGCCCTGGACGTCGGGCTGCTCGACAAGACCCTGGACGTCCCCGTCCGGGCCGAGCTCAACGAGGTCCACGCCCCGGCCTCGGCCGACAAGACCGCGCTCACCGTCCGCCTGGACGGCATCGACGGCGGTCGCCCGGTCAGCCTGCTGCGGGCCGACGCCGCCACCGCCCGCGCCACCGCCGACGGGCGGACCGCCGAGGGCTACGCCCACCTCGTCCGGGCCAGGGTCCACCTGCCCGGCCTCCCGGCCGCCCCGCTGGTCGAGGTCGAGCAGGTCACCGCCCGGGCCGTCTGTGCCGCCGGGCAGCGCCCGCGCGCCGAGGCCCAACTGTTGGGCGACGTCGTGGTGTTGGGCAAGCACGTCACGCTGCGCGCGGGCGGCGGCACCGAGGTCAGGGTGCCGGGGGTCGGCGAGGTCCGGCTCGACCTCTCGCAGAAGAGCACCGCCTCGACGAGCGCCGCCGCGACCGCGCTGCAACTGAAGGTCTCCGTCAACCCGTTGAAGCTCAACGTCGCGGAGGTCCACGGCCGGGTCACCCTCGCCCAAGCCACCTGCACCACCCCGCACGGCACCCCCGGCAAACCGGGGGAGCCCGCGCACCCGCACCAGCCCGGCACCGGCGGCACCCAGGTGAACTCCGGTACCGGCGGCGCTCGTTCGGCCGGCGAGCAGCACCTCGCCGAGACCGGCAGCAGCTCCGCCACCCCGTACCTCGCCGGCGGCGCCGCCCTGCTGGTCGCCGGCGGCGCCGGGGCGCTCGGCTACGCCCGTCACCGCCGGAACGCCAGGCAGGGCGGGCGCGGCTGAGGAACCCCGCCAGATCCCGTACCCGCCGACGGTGCCGTGGGGGCGCCTTGCGCGAGTACGGCCGGTGTGCCGCGTGGGCCCGCGCGGCGCACCCCGCCCCTCGCCGGGGCCGCCGGGGCGTGGCCCGGCCGACCGCCCCGGCGAGGGGATCGCGTTATACCGGCGCCGCCCCGAGCACCTCCGCCAGGACGTCCACGAACCGGTCGGTGGTCGCCCGGTCCCGGACCGCCAACCGGAGCCAGTCCGGGCCCAGTCCGGGGAAGGTGTCGCCGCGGCGGACCGCGAAACCGCGGGCCCGCAGCCCGGCCCGCACCGCCGCCGCGCCGGGCAGCCGCACCAGCACGAACGGCCCCGCCGCCGGCCCGGCCACCTCCACCCCCGGCAACCGGCCCAGCCGGGCCAGCAGATGGGCCCGGTCCGCGCCGATCCGCTCGGCCGCCGCGGCCGCCTCGGCCAGCGCGCCCGGCTCGCAGCACGCCTCGGCGGCGGCCAGCGCCGGCGAGGAGACCGGCCACAGCGGCTGCGCCCGCGCCAACTCCCCGACGGTGGCCGCGTCCGCCAGCACATAGCCGACCCGCAGCCCCGCCAGCCCCCAGGTCTTGGTGAGGCTGCGCAGCACCACCAGCCCGGGCAGCTCGCCCACCCGCCCGGCCAGCGACTCCCGCTCCCCGGGCACCGCGTCCATGAACGCCTCGTCCACCACCAGCGTCCGCCCGGGCCGCGCCAACGAGGCCAGCCCGCCCGCCGGGTGCAGCACCGACGTGGGGTTGGTGGGGTTGCCGACCACGACCAGGTCCGCGTCGTCCGGGACCGCCGCCGGGTCCAGCCGGAAGCCGTCCCGCCCGGTCAGCAGCACCCGCCCGACGTCGTGCCCGGCGTCCCGCAGCGCCGCCTCCGGCTCGGTGAACTGCGGGTGCACCACCACCGGTCGGCGCGCCCGGACCGCCCGCGCCAGCAGCACGAACGCCTCCGCGGCCCCGGACGTCAGCAGCACCCGCTCGACCGGCAGCCCGTGCCGGGCCGCGACCGCCCGGCGCGCCGCCCGGCCGTCCGGATACGCGGCCAGCCCGTCCAGCGACGCGGTGATCCGCGCCTTGAGCCAGGCCGGGGGAGTGCCCGCGCGGACGTTGACCGCCAGGTCCGTGAGGTCCGCGCCGCGCACCTCGGCGTCGCCGTGGTGCCGCAGGTCCACCTCCCCGGGTCCGGCGATGGCCTCGGGCGCGGACAGCGCGGGGCCGGTCATCCCCGACCCCCGGCGACCGCGGCCGTCACGGTGGCCCCGGCCGACGGCCGGACGTCCTGGGCCGCCCGGTCCTCGAACGCCGCCTCGTCGGCCGCCGTCGCCCGATAGCGCGCCAGGACCACCTCGGCCAACTCCGGCGCCGCACCGATCGGTTCGGCGGACACCACCTCGGCCCCCGGGTGCGCCGCCGCCCAGCCCTCGGTCTGCATCCGCAGCCGCTCCAGCAGGTCGCCGGCGAAGAAGAAGTACGGCAGGACGACGGTCCGGGCCGGCCCGCCCCCGCCCGGCCCCGAGGCGGCCAGCACCCGGCACCGCTCCAGCCCGGCCGGCACGTCCGGCGCCGCCAGCGTGACGAACGCGCTCTCCACACCCGCGAAGCCCCGGCCCTCCCACAACAGCCGGGCGGCCCGGGCCACTTCGGCGTTGGCGTACGGATCGGCGGCGCCGCGCCCGACCAGCAGCACCGTGGTGCCGGACCGGTCCTGCGGCCGCCGCGCGCCGTCGCCCAACGCCTCGTCCAGCCGCCGCTCCAGCGCCGCCAACAGCCGCGGGTCGGGACCCAGTTCCGGGCCGCAGGCGTAGCGCAGCCCGGGGTGGGCGGCGGCCGCCCGCGCCACCGCGGCCGGCAGGCCCTCCGCCATCGCCCCGGTGGGCGCCATCAGCAGCGGCACCACCACCAGGCGGGTGGCGCCCCGCGCGGCCAGTTCGTCGACCGCGCCGGACAGCGGCAGCGGCGACGCCGGGGCGCCGAAGAAGCCGCCGGCGACCGGCAGTTCGGGATGGCGCTCGGCGAGCCGTCGCACCAGCGCACGCAGCGCGTCGGCCGCGCCCTCGTGCCGGGTGCCGTGACCGGCGATGAGCAGTGCGGGTCGGGAGGTCACAACGTCTCCTAGGTGCCGAGGGGTTCGCTGATCGGATCGGAGGAGGGGACGACGATATCGACCGCCGCCGCGGGGGCGTCGGCCGCGCCCGCCGTACCGGGGGTAACCGACGCCGCGCCCCAACTGTCCGGGTCCGCGGGCGCGGCCAGCGCACAGGTCGCCGCGGCCGAGACCCGCTTGCCGACCACCAGCGCGGCCCCCGGCCCCGCCGCCAGCAGCGCCGCCGCCTCCGCGACGCTCGGCGTGCCGACCGCGGCCCGCACCACGCCCGACGGCGCCGGCACCCCGACCGCCGCCAGCGCCTCGGCCGGGAACGACCGCAACGGCACCCCGAAGTGCCGCGCGGCGCCCAGCAGTCCGGGCTCGGCCGCCTTGCCGGTCACCGTCGCCAGCCCGGCCAGCGCCGCCGGCCGCCGCCCGGCCACCGCCAGCGCCGCGCCGATCAGCTCCACCACCTCGGCCGCCGCCACGCCGCGCCGCGCCCCCACCCCCGCGACGACGACGGGGCCGGCCCCGCGCGCACCGGTCACCGCGCGGCGGTCCCGCGGCCGAACGCCACCGGTCCGTGCCGCCCGGCCACCACGGCGGTGAGCCGCACCGGCCCCTCGACGATCGGCGCGCCCGGCCAACGGACGCCCAGCGCCGCCCACGCGGCCCGCACCGCCACCGGATCGGGATGCGTTGCCGACAGTGACAGCAGCGGCACCGCCGGCAGTCCGGCCCCGGCCGGGTGCGGGGTGTCGCCCCAGTCCAACAGGAACGGCGCGAGGTCGCCGCCCGCCCCCGGTGGGGTCAACCGCCAGGCCAGCTCGGTGCCGTCCGGCGTCCGACGGGACATCGCCACCGGGTCGCCCGGGTCGTAGCCGGCCGCCCGGGCCCGCGCCACCCGCCCGGCGATCCCGGTGACCCGCACCGCCCACGTCACCAGCCGCGGTCCGTCCAGCGCGTCGATGCCGAACCACCGCGGCCGCGCGGGCTCCGGCTGCGCCGGGTCCGGGCCGATGATCTCCAGATACCCGCCGGAACCCAGCCCCAGCAGGTGGTTACGGGTGCCCCGTCCCGGGTGGCCACCGCCCAACACGGGGCGAACGCCGGTCAGTTCGGCGACCTCCGCCACCGTGCGGTCCAGGTCCGGGGTGGCGTAGACGAGGTGGTCGAGGACCGGCGCGCCGGCCTCCGGGCCGGGGGTGTCCGCGCCGCTCACCGGGCACCGCCCGCGGCCGGCACCGCCGCCCGCGCCGCGCCCGCCACCAGCCTTGCCGCCAGCGCCGGTTCCGCCGCCCAGTGCACATGCAGGTACGAGGCGTGCACCCCGCCCGTCGCGTAGCCCTCCACGCCGCGCCGGGGGTGCGTCACCCCCCACGCCGGGGACGCGCCCGCGCCCGGCTCCAGCGCCGTCCGGTGGAACTCGTGGCCGCGCAACCGGGTCCCGGCCGCCGCCAGCGCGTTGTCGGTCAGCGCCACCGCCTCCCGGTAGCCGAGCGTGAGCCGCCCGGTCATCCGGCCGTCGGCCGGCAGCACCCCGCACATCGGCCGCCCGTCCAACGTGCGGGAGAGGTACAGCAGTCCGGCGCACTCGGCCGAGACCGGTGCCCCCGACGCCGCCAGCCCCGCCACCGCCGCCCGCAGCGGCGCGTTCGCCGACAGCTCCGGCGCGTACACCTCGGGGAAGCCGCCGCCGATCACCAAACCCCGGGTGCCCGGCGGCAGTTGCTCGTCCCGCAGCGGGTCGAACGGCGCCACCTCGGCCCCCGCCGCGGTCAGCAGCTCCGCGTGCTCGGCGTACGAGAAGGTGAACGCGGGACCGCCCGCCACCGCCACCACCGGACGCCCGGACCCGGTGGCCCCGCCGGCCGCCGCCAGCGCCGCCGCCGGATCCCACGGCCGGTCCGGCAGCTCCGGCACGCTCCGGGCCAGCGCCAGCAGCGCCTGGAGATCGCAGCCCGCGCGCACCTGAGCGGCCAACTCCCGCACCGACTCGACCGCTTCGGCCCGCCGCTCCGCGACCGGCACCAACCCCAGGTGGCGGGAGGGCGTACCGGCCCGCTCGGTGCGGCGCAGCGCCCCGAGCACCGGCACCCCGGAGGACTCCATGGCGTCCCGCAGCAGCTCCTCGTGGCGGTCCGAACCGACCTTGTTGAGGATCACCCCGGCCAGCCGGACCTCCGGGTCCCACGACGCGAAGCCGTGCACCAGCGCCGCCACCGACCGGGACTGCGAGGAGGCGTCCACCACCAGCACCACCGGCGCCCGCAGCAGCTTCGCCACCTGCGCCGTGGAGGACAGCTCGCCCTTCCCGGACGCCCCGTCGAAGAGCCCCATCACGCCCTCGACCAGGGCCAGATCGGCGCCCGCCGCCCCGTGCAGGAACAGCGGCGCGATCCGTTCCGGACCGCACAGGTAGGCGTCCAGATTGCGACCGGGCCGACCCGTGGCCAGCGCGTGATAGCCCGGATCGATGTAGTCGGGCCCCACCTTGTGCGGGGACACCGCGAGACCGGCCTCGGCGAACGCCGCCATCAGACCGGTCGCCACCGTGGTCTTCCCGGCGCCGGACGACGGCGCCGCGATCACCAACCGGGGGATGCCACCACTCATCGCGCGTTCACCATTCGATGCCCCGCTGGCCCTTCTGGCCCGCGTCCATCGGGTGCTTCACCTTCGTCATCTCCGTCACCAGGTCCGCGACGTCCAGCAGCGCCTGCGGCGCGCCCCGCCCGGTGATCACCACGTGCTGGGTCCCGGGCCGGTCGCGCAGCACCGACACCACCTCGTCGACGTCCACCCAGCCCCACTTCAGCGGGTAGGCGAACTCGTCCAGCACCAGCAGCCGGTACGTCTCGGCCGCCAGGTCCCGCTTGACCTGCTCCCAACCCTCCCGGGCCGCCTCCTCGTTGCTGAACTGGGAGTCGCGCTGCACCCAGGACCAGCCCTCACCCATCTTGTGCCAGGCGACGGTGCCGCCCTCCCCGGAGTCGCCGAGCACCTTCAGCGCCCGCTCCTCGCCGACCTTCCACTTCGCCGACTTCACGAACTGGAACACCCCGACCGGCCAGCCCTGGGTCCAGGCGCGCAGCGCCAGCCCGAACGCGGCGGTCGACTTGCCCTTGCCCTCACCGGTGTGCACCAGCACCAGCGGGCGGTTGCGGCGCTGGCGGGTGGTGAGCCCGTCCTCCGGTACGACGGACGGCTGTCCCTGCGGCATTACGCGGCCTTCCTGTTGTGACGATCCGGTCGTGCCCGGTCCGCGCCGGCGCTGCCGCCGCGGACGGGCCTGCCCTGCACGGTCCGTACGAGCGCGGAGACGCTGTCCGCGCGCAGTTCGTCGAGGGTGACGGCGGTCCCGCCCAGCTCCCGGGCCAACTCCCCGGCCAGCCCCAGCCGTACCGGTCCCGCCTCGCAGTCCACCACCACCGACGCGATCCCCTCGGCGGCCAACAGCCCCGCTGCCCGGTGGGCCCGAGCCAAGGGCCCGCCCGTCGCCCGACCGCCACCCCTGGCCGGGCTTCCCCCGGACTCCGTCCGGGGGGACCCCCCTCGCGCCGGCCCTCCTGACGCACCGGTGGCCCGCCCGTCGGTCACCACCACGAGCAGCGGCCGCCGGGACGGATCCCGCATCCGCTCCACCCGCAACACCTCATGGGCCCGCAACAGCCCCTCCGACAGCGGCGTCCGACCGCCCGTCGGCAACTGCTCCAGCCGGGCCGCGCCCGCCTCCACCGACGACGTCGGCGGCAGCGCCAACTCGGCGCCGGACCCCCGGAAGGTGATCATCCCGATCTTGTCCCGCCGCTGGTACGCGTCGAGCAGCAGCGACAGCACCGCCCCCTTGACCGCGCCCATCCGCTTCCGCGCCGCCATCGACCCGGACGCGTCCACCACGAACAGCACGAGATTGCCCTCGCGCCCCTCGCGCACCGCCTCCCGCAGGTCGTCCCGGCGCACCACCAGGCCGGGCCCGCGCCGGCCGCGCGCCCACTGGTGCGGCGCCGCGGCCTGCACCGTCGCCGCCAAGTGCAGTTTTCCCAGGGTCCCTTGGGGACGCCGGGCGCCGGCCGTCCGGCCGTGCGCGGTCCGCGCCCGGGACCGCCGGCCGTCCGCGCCCTCGCCCAGCCCCGGCACGTCCAGCCGCCGGGTGCGGAACGGCTCGGCGGCGCCCACCGCGGCCTGCTCCCGGCCCGGCCCGGCCGCGGGCTCGCCCGCCGGCTCCCGCTCGGACTCCTCGGGCCGCGCCGGGCGCTCGGGCTCCTGCTGCCGCGGCACGTCGGGCTGCGGCGCGTCGCCCGGCCGCTCCCGGGACTCCTGCGGCGGCACTCCACCGGGACCACCGTCGGGACCGCCCTCGGGTCCGCCGCCCGGGCCTTCCGGACCGTCGTCCGGACCCTCCGGCTCCGGCTCGTCGTCCGTCCCGCCGGACTCCTCCAACACCTCGTCCAGCTTGTCCTCGTCGAGCCCGGGCGCGTCGAACGGATTGCGCCGCCGGCGGTGCGGCAGCGCCAGCAGCGCCGCCTGCCGGACGTCCTCCGGCAGCACCTCGGTCCGCCCCGCCCAGGCCGCCAACGCACTCGCGGTGCGGGCCATCACGATGTCCGCCCGCATCCCGTCCACCTCGAACGCCGCGCAGGTCGCCGCGATCTGCCGCAGCGCCTTGTCGCCGAGCGCCACCGACGGCAGCAACTCCCGGGCCCGCGCGATCCGTTCGCGCAGCTCCCGCTCCTCGGTCGCCCAGCGCGCCGCGAAGCCCTCCGGGTCGTCGTCGTACGCCAGCCGGCGGCGGACCACCGCCACCCGCTGCTCCGGGTCCCGGGACGCGGCGACCTCCACGGTCAGCCCGAACCGGTCCAGCAACTGCGGCCGCAGCTCGCCCTCTTCGGGGTTCATCGTCCCGACGAGCAGGAACCGCGCGGCGTGCCGCACGGAGACGCCCTCCCGCTCCACGTAGGAGGCGCCCATGGCGGCGGCGTCCAAGAGGAGGTCCACCAAGTGGTCATGCAAGAGGTTGACTTCGTCGACATAGAGCACGCCGCGGTGCGCGTCCGCCAACAGGCCCGGCTCGAACGCCTTCACGCCCTCCGACAGCGCCCGCTCGATGTCCAGCGCGCCGACCAGGCGGTCCTCGGAGGCGCCGACCGGCAGCTCGACCATCCGCGTCGGCCGCGCGTCGGCGACGGCCGCGGCGTGCGGCCCGTCGGGACAGCCCGGGTCCGGTGCGGCCGGCGCACAGGAGAACCGGCAGCCGGCGACCACGTCCACGGCCGGCATCAGCTCCGCCAGTCCGCGCACCATCGTCGACTTCGCGGTGCCCTTCTCGCCCCGCACCAACACCCCGCCGATGGCCGGCGAGATCGCGTTCAGCAGGAGCCCCAGCCGCATGTCGGCCATGCCGACGACGGCGGTGAACGGGTACTGCCGGGTCGGGTTCTGCGTCGTTGTCATGCCTTAAGTCCTCCGCCTCGCCGGCTGCGCTCCTGAAGTGTTCCCCGCCGTTCCCGCCCCGCGTGCCCCGTGCTCATGGCGCCCCCGGAGGCACGAACGGCAGCCCCTCCGGCACCCCTTCCTCGATCAGCCGCAGCAGCGCCTTGGTGTCCGCGTGCTCCTCGATCAGGTCGCCCAGCCGGTCCAACTGCTCCTCGCGCAGCGCGCCGAAGCGGGTGTCCGGCGCCGGCACGAAGCGCCGGCCGGCCGCCCGCGCCACCTCCCGCAGGAACGCCCGCCGGAAACCGTCGCTCTCCAGGGAGCCGTGCCAGTGCGTGCCCCACACGGCGCCCACCCGGCAGCCGTCCAGGTCGTTTCCCCGGCCGTCGGAGAGGAACGCCGCGTCCCCGCCGGAGACCTGGGCCACGCCGTGGTGGATCTCGTAGCCCTCCACCGGCTCGCCCAGCGCCACGCCGGACGGCCGCGCGAGGGTCTTCTCCACCGCGAAGCGGACCCGGACCGGCAGCAGCCCCAGCCCCTCGACCGCCCCGGCCCGCGACTCGACGTCGTCCTCGATGCGCTCGCCGAGCATCTGGTAGCCGCCGCAGACGCCCAGCACCGGCCGGCCCTCGGCGGCCCGCCGGGCCACCGCGTCGGCCAGCCCGCGCTCGCGCAGCCACGCCAGCGCCCGGACCGTGCCGCGGGTCCCCGGCAGCACCACCAGGTCCGCGTCGACGAGCTCCTCCGGCCGGTCCACGAACCGCACCACCACGCCCGGTTCGGCGGCCAGCGCGTCCACGTCGGTGAAGTTGGACATCAGCGGCACCGCGCAGACCGCGACCCGCAGGATGTCCTCGCCCGCCGGCGGCGCCACCACCGACTCCCGCACGGCCCCGCGCAGCGAGACGCGCAGGCCGTCCTCCTCGTCGATGCCGAGCCCGTGGGCGAACGGCAGCACGCCGTAGGTCTCCCGCCCGGTGAGGCCGCGCAGCATCTCCAACCCCGGCTCCAACAGCGTCACATCGCCGCGGAACTTGTTGACGAGATAGCCGGCGACCAGCGACTGGTCCTCCTCCGACAGCAGCGCGGTGGTCCCGAAGAACGACGCGAAGACCCCGCCGCGGTCGATGTCGCCGACCACCACGACCGGGATGCGCGCCGCCCGGGCCAGGCCCATGTTGACCAGGTCGGTGCGGCGCAGATTGATCTCGGCGGGGCTGCCAGCGCCCTCGCAGATCACCGCGTCATGGGTGCGCCGCAGCTCTGCCAGGCAGTCGGTCACGGTCCCGAGCAACTGCTCCTGCCGCCCGTCGTGGTAGCCACGCGCGCTCAACTCGCCCACCGGCTTCCCCAACAGCACCACCTGGCTGCTGCGGTCGCTGCCCGGCTTGAGCAGCACCGGGTTCATCAGCGCGGTCGGCTCCACCCGGGCCGCGGCCGCCTGCATCGCCTGCGCCCGGCCGATCTCCGCGCCCTCCCGGGTCACGAACGAGTTCAGCGACATGTTCTGCGCCTTGAACGGCGCCACCTTGACGCCCCGCCGCGCCAACCAGCGGCAGATGCCGGCCGTCACCACGCTCTTGCCGGCGTCGGACGTCGTCCCGGCCACCAGCAGCCCACCGGCCGTCTTCTCGCGCCCGTTCACCGGGACAGCCTCCCGTTCCCGTTCACCCGGCGGCGCCGCACGGCACCCGCCGCCAACCGTCCCGCCACCGTCACGCCCAGCGCCAGCGCGCTCACCCGCCGGGAGAGCCGCACCGCCCGCTCCACGTCGGAGACCTCCGGGGGCCGCGCCCCGCCGTTGAGCACCGGCCGGTGCTCCACCCGCCCGCCGTACGCCAGCGTGCCGCCCAGCCGGATGCCCAGCGCACCGGCGAACGAGGCTTCCACCGGGCCCGCGTTGGGGCTCGGATGGGCCCCGCCGTCCGCCCGCCAGGCCCGCAGCGCACCGCGCCGGTCCGGCCCGGCGAGGACCGTCAGCGCCGCGGTCAGCCGGGAGCCGGGCCAGCCGGCGACGTCGTCGAGCCGGGCCGCGGCCCAGCCGAACCGCCAATAGCGCGGCGACTTGTGACCCACCATCGCGTCCAGGGTGTTCACCGCCCGGAACGCCACCAGTCCGGGCACCCCGCCCAGCGCGCCCCACACCAGGGCGCCCACCACCGCGTCGGAGGTGTTCTCGGCGACCGACTCCACCACCGCACGGGCCAGCTGCGGCCCGTCCAACGCCTGCGGGTCGCGCCCGCACAGATGCGGCAACCGCTCCCGCGCCACGTCCAGATCGCCGACGTCCAGCGCGCCGCCCACGGCGCGCGCCTCCCGGCCCAACGAGGTGCCGCCCAGCACCGCCCACACCGCGGCCGCGGTCAACGCGGCCCGGGCGCCCGGGTGGTGGCGCACGGCGCGTTCCAACAGCGCGGCGCCGGCGGCCGCGCCGCCCGCGCACACCACGGCGTGGGCCGCGCCGTGACCACGGTGGTCGCGCCACAGCCGACGTTCGAGGGCGCCCGCGGCCCGGCCGAACGCGGCCACCGGATGACCGCGCCGCGGATCCGCCGCGATCAGATCACCGAGGAAGCCGAGGGCCGCGCCGCACGCGTATGCCGCGTGTTCGCCGCGCACCGGATCAGGCCGCCGTCAGACACCGAACGGGCCCTGCGGCAGCGGGCGATGAGGCTCTCGATGGGCAGCCGGGCATGGTGGTATGTCCTCACTCAGGGTCCTCGCCCTGGCTCGACGCGACGGCGACCAGAGTCTCCTGGCTCCCGGATCGGCGCGTCCCCCGGCCTTCCCGCCCGTACGTGGCGTACGGGCCGTGGCCCTCGTTGGAGGAGCGCTCCCCGGTGACAGTGGCGGGACCGCGCCGGATTCGCACCGGACTTCCTCTGCTGTCGCCGATTGGCCCCGGCAGTCCACCACGCCCCGCCACGCCCGTCAACTCGCCCTTGACCTGCGACGCAGCCCCACCGCCCGCCCTGTGTCCAAGACCACAGGGCCGCCGCCGGCGCCCGCCCGCCATCCCACCGCGCCCGTCCCGCGCACCCGCGCGCCGCCCGCCCCGAACTCCGGCCTGCGGAACGGGCCTTCGCGACGACCGGCGGCGCGACAGCCCGGTGGTCGCCCGCATCGCACGCCAACGGGGCGCCCGGCGGCCGCGGCTGGTGCCGCGCCCTCCGGGCGCCCCGTCCACTGCTGCCGGCCCGCGGCCGGCCAACCGTCAGGCGGCGACGATCAGATAGATCCCGTACGCCACCGCCAGCGCGCAGAGCGCGAACGCCGCCAGCGCCCCGGCGCGCGCCCCCGCGCCCGGTGCCGTGGCGGCCGCCGCGTCGCCGGGCGCGGCCGGCTTGCGGGAGGTGCCCACGATGCCGACGGTGAACAGGCCCACGATTCCCACCGTCACCACGAGCGTGACGCCGAAGACCTGGCCGAGAGCTGCCCAGTCGATGTGCATTGCGAAGTCCTTAGGTTCCTTGGGTCAGTTCGGTCGCAGCGGCCGGCCGTCAGGAGGAGGCCGTCGCGGGCTGGGTGGGGGCGGCGGCGTCCCGCTGGGCGGGCACGGCGACCGCGTCCGCCTCGACGGCCGCCGGGACGACCGTGCCCGCCGGGGGCGGCGAGACGGTCTGGAGCGCGGTGGTGACGACGCCCGCCGGCTCCACCGCCGGGCCCTCGTTGACGTTGGTGTGGTCGATCGGCTTGCGTCGGGAGGCGGCCCAGATGCCGCCGCAGATCGCCAGCGCCAGGACGGCCACCGTCGTGATGCCCCAGGTGCCCTGGTCGGCGAGGACCGCGGCCCCCGCGGAGACCAGGCCGGCGGCCGGCAGGGTCAGGCCCCAGGCCACGACCATCCGGCCGGCCGTGGACCAGCGCACCACGCCGCCCTTGCGACCGAGCCCGGAGCCCATCACGGCGCCGGAGCAGACCTGGGTGGTGGAGAGCGCGAAGCCGAGGTGGGAGGAGGCCAGGATGGTGGCCGCGGCGCCGGTCTGGGCGGCGAAGCCCTGCGGCGGCTGGATGTCGGTGATGCCCTTGCCCATGGTGCGGATGATCCGCCAGCCGCCCAGGTAGGTGCCGAGCGCGATGGCCAGGCCGGCGGAGGCGATCACCCACATCGGCGGGTCGGAGTGCGGGGCGACGACCCCGCCGGTGATCAGCGCGAGGGTGATCACGCCCATCGTCTTCTGCGCGTCGTTGGTGCCGTGGGCCAGCGAGACCAGGGCCGCCGAGGCGATCTGCCCGGCACGGTAGCCCTTGGCGGTGTCGGCCTCGTCGCGGCCGCGGGCCAGCCGGTAGGTGAGCCGGGTCGCCGCCATCGAGGCGAGCCCGGCGACGAACGGCGCGGCCACCGCCGGGATCAGGACCTTCATCACGACGGCCCCGCCGTGCACCCCGCCGGTGCCGACGGACACCAGGGTCGCGCCGATCAGACCACCGAAGAGGGCGTGCGAGGAGCTGGAGGGGAGGCCGGCGAGCCAGGTGACGAGGTTCCAGACGATGGCGCCGACCAGGCCGGCGAAGATCACTTCCGGTCTGATGCCGGCGCTCTCGTCGATGATGCCGCCGGAGATGGTCTTGGCGACCTCAACCGACAGGAACGCGCCGACGAGGTTGAGTACCGCCGACATCCCCACCGCGATCTTGGGTCGCAGGGCCCCGGTGGAGATGGTGGTGGCCATTGCGTTGGCCGTGTCGTGGAAGCCGTTCGTAAAGTCGAACACCAAGGCCGTGACGATCACGATCCCGATGAGAAGCGTGATGTGTTCCATTCACCCAGGCAATCCGTTCGATGGTCAGTGTCCTCGGGACCGTACGGACGGTGAGTGAACGGAAAGTGAACTCGGCCGGGCGCCGCGGTGACACCCCCGCAGTGTTCACGCGGAGGCGCCCCTGCCGTCACTTCCGTCTCACCTGTCGGCAAATTTCTTGAGTTGGGCCAGGGTGCCGTTCCAGCGGTCCTGATCGCCCGGCAGCGGCCCGCGTGCGGCGTACTGCAGGATGCTCGGGGACGACCAGCCGGCGGGCGTCCGCGCCGCGCCCGAATAGTCCGCCAGCCACAGCGGATGGTCACCGCCGAAGGCCCGGCTGCGGCCCGTGCAGCGGTCCCACCAGCGGGCGGTGGTGTAGATCACCGGCCGTCGCCCGGTGCCGCGCCGCACCTCGTCGCTGAACGCCCGTATCCAGCGCACCAATGCCGCGCTGCTCAGCCCGAAGCACGGCTGCTTGCCGTCGTAGGGGTTGTGCTCGATGTCGAGGGCCGGCGGCAGCGTCCAGCCGTCCCGTTTCCCGTGGCCGCCGTGGCGCAGGAAGAAGCGGGCCTGCCGGGTGCCCGACGAGGCGCTGGGCACCGCGAAGTGGTAGGCGCCGTGCAGGAGTCCGGCCGCCCGGGAGCCGCTGTACTGCGCGGAGAACGAGGGGTTGCGGTAGCCGTCCGACTCGGTGGCCTTGACGTAGACGAACCGCGCGCCCTTCGCGCGGGCCGCCCGCCAGTCGATGCGCTTCTGGTACGAGGAGACGTCGTGCCCCAGCGGCCGGCCGTCCGCGGCGGCCCACGCGGGGTGGTCGGCGAGTGCGGTGCCGGCCAGTGACGCCACGGCTATCGCGGTCGCCAGCGTGGTCCGGGGGGTGGAGCGGTCACAAGTCATGGGTCCCCCTGGGTGATGACATGTGAGGGGTGCAGTTCACTCGACGCTAAGGGATGATCAACGCAAGGTGGTCAATCCCCGGCCAATCCCTCCCAGGAGAGCGGGTATCCCCATATGGCGGGTACCGAGCGCCTGACGCGGTGGCTTATCGTGCCCCGGCCTGCTCGTACGGTGTGATGCACTGCCTCCGCGCGTTTCCGCACGTCCCGCAGTGCCGCCCCGGAGGACACCATGAAGGACCGCCCGGACCACCTCGCCGCCGCCTGGAGCGAGCTCGTCGCCACCGCCCGCCGGACCGCCGCCGACGGCCTCGTCGTCGGCACCTCAGGCAACGTCTCGGTCCGCGTCAAGGACCTGATCCTCGTCACGCCCAGCGGCGTCCCCTACGACCGGCTCGGCCCCGGCGACGTCACCGGGGTCGACCTCGAAGGCCGCCAGATCGTCGGCAGGCTCCGCCCGACCAGCGAACTCCCGCTCCACCTGGCCGTCTACCGCGACACCACCGCCACCGCGGTCGTGCACACCCACGCCCCGCACGCCACCGCCGTCTCCACCCTCGTCACCGAACTCCCGCCCATCCACTACATGACGGCCGCCCTCGGCGGACCCGTCCGGGTCGCCCCCTACGCCCTCTACGGCAGCGACGAGCTCGCCGCCCACATGGCCGCCGCGCTCCGCGACCGCAGCGCCGCCCTCCTCCAGAACCACGGCACCCTCGCCCACGGTGCCACCCTCGCCGAGGCGCTGGACCGCACCGCCCAACTGGAGTGGATGTGCCGGGTCTGGCTCACCGCGGTCTCCGTGCCCGGGCACACCCCCAGCCTGCTGTCGGCCGACCAGCTCGACGCCGCGGGGGAGCGGCTGCGCGGCTACGGCCAGCGCGGCGACGCCCCCGCCTGACCCGCCACGACACCCCGCGCGAGGCCCCGCAACGGCACGACGCCGCTGGTCGGCCGCCGATCCCGACCGCCCGGTGGCCGGCTCCGGCGGCGCTGCGCACACTGGAGTGGTGCGACTGGGAACCGTGGTGGCGGTGACCGCCACCACCGTGATCGGTGCCGGGGCGGCCGCTGTGGCCGCCGGGCGGTACGCCGGCGATGTTGCCCTGAAACCGTCGCCCGGCCGCCCGTTCCCCGGCGACCCCCGGCTCACCGTCCACTCCGCCGCCGGCGATCACCTCGTCCTCACCCGCAGCCTGGCCTCCCTCAGACCCGGCACCTACGGGCTGACCGGCGCCGGCTGCCACGCGGTGGTCGGCCCCGTTGTCCACGGCACCCCGCACCCCGCCGACGCCGTCGTCCGCCGCCTGGTACGCGTCACCCACGGCACGTTGCGCCCCGGCGCCCGGATGCGGCTCACCCCGCAGGTGCACGCCGGCAACCCCCACGACGCCCTCGGCCTGACCTACGAGGAGGTCGACGTCCCGGGCGAACTGGGCACACTGCCCGCGTGGTTGGTGCCCGGCGCCCGCGACACCTGGGTCCTCACCGTCCACGGCCTCGGCACCACCCGCGAACACCCCATGGTGGTACTGCCGTTCCTGCACCGCCACCACTTCCCCGTCCTCGACCTCGCCTACCGCAACGACCCGGGCGCCCCGCACACCGCCGACGGACTGCACCACCTCGGCGACACCGAATGGCGCGACCTGGACGCCGCGATCCGCTACGCCGTCCAACACGGCGCCCGCGCGGTCGTCCTGTACGGCTGGTCCGCCGGCGCCACCATGGCGCTGCGCGCCGCCGTCAACTCCGCGCTGCGGGACCGGATCTCCGGCCTCGTCCTGGACTCCCCGATCCTCGACCGGCACGCCACCGTCCGCGCGCTGGCCGCCGCCCGGCGCATCCCGCGGATCCTGCTCCCGCTCGCCGTGCGCGCCGCCGAGGGCCACACCGGGCTGCCCGTCGACCGCCCCGCCGACGCCGTCGACCCCGACGAACTCGGCGTGCCCGTCCTGCTGTTCCACGGCCCCGAGGACACCCTCGCCCCCTGGGGCGCCTCCCGGAGCTTCGCCGCCCGCCGCCCGGAGCTGATCACGCTCGCTCCCGTGCCGCTCGCCCCGCACGCCGCGATGTGGAACGTCGCCCCGGACCGCTACGAGGAGACCCTGCGCCGCTTCCTCACCCCGCTGATGTGACGAACCCGCTGCGGTGAGACACCGGCGCACCGCGGCCGACGCCGGGCCGACGCGGCGCACGGGCCCCCGCGGGCCCCGCCGAACGCTCCGCCGGGCCTGAAGGTGTACGGGCGGACAACTGCCGCTCTCGGGGAGGGGAAGCCGGGGTGGCGCCCGCCCGGAAGACCGCAAGTCGGCTTCCGATTGGGCTTTCGGGCCGTCAGCGGCAAGACTGCTCCTGTGACGTCCCGTACACCGCGCGACTCCCGGCTCCGACTCGTCCCCCGACAACCGATTGCGGCCGCCCGCCGGGCGGTGAGCACCCGGGTCACCCGCCCGGCGCCCCGGCCCCCCGAGGGCACCCCGCCGCCCGCGGAACTGGCCCGCCAGGCCCGCGCCGTGCTCGCCGGCGCGGCCCGCCTCGCGCACTGGGCCGACCGCGCGGGCAGCCTGCGCGCGGGCACCGACGGAGCGCTCCCACAGGCCGCCGTCGACGCCGCCGCCGAGGCGCTGGCGCTGACGTCCCACCAGGTCCGCGCCGACTGGGACCGGGCCCGGCTCGCCGGGCTGATCGAGCTCCACGACGGACTGGCCCGCCCCGGCTGGCGGCTGCGGGCCTGGGACCGCGACGACACCGCGGCCCTGCGCGGCTGGGTGGCGCTCTTCGACGCCTGGTCGCTGGCGCTGCCCGCCCCGGCCGGCGCCGGCCTCACGGCCGTCGCCGAGGTCGTCGAGGCCGTCCCGCAACTGCTGTCCCTGCTGCACCTGTCCGCCGGCCCGGTGCGGCTGCCGGTGCTGCTCGACATGCTCACCCAGCGCGTCGAGGAACTGCGCACCGAACGCTGCGAGGTCCCCTACGGGCCCGACCCGGCCCCCGAAGGCGCCGACGCCGGCGGACCGACGAGCGACGCCGCGGGGGCGCCGCTCGTCGAGCTGCTGCGCTGGGCGCTGGACGCGCTGCTCGCGGTCGGCGCGCTGGTGCCGCCGGAGGGCGCACCCGAGGGCGCCGGGGAGCGCGCCGGCGAGGGCCGACACCACGGCCAGGAGGCGCAGTTGACGCCGCTGGGCAACTGGTCGGTGTGGGTCAAGCTGGAGCAGATCTGCGTCGCCGCGCAGAGCCCGGCCGGCCACATCGAGCAGTCCGCGGAGGCGATGCTGCGCGGCTGCGCCCGGCTGACCCCGGGCCCGGCCCGCGCCGAGTACCGCGCCTGGCTCGCCGCCCGCTCCGTCGGCGCCGCCGTCGAGGAGCTGCTGGCCGTCGCCCGCGGCGAGGACGCGCTGCTGCGCGGGCTGGCCTTCGAGGCGCTGCGCGCCGTCGGGGCGCCCGCCGAACCGGCCGTGCGCGCCGCCGCCGGGGAGCCGGCGCTGCGGCCCTACGCCCTGCTCTGGCTCGTCGAGCACGAGGGCGGCGACCCGGAGACCGCGCCGGACGTCCTCACCCGCGAGGAGTCGACCTGGCTCTGGGTGGACACCGCGGCGGCCGTCGCCGACCACGGCGAGACCCAACTCCTCGTCCGGCACCTGGACTCGGCGGTCCAGGGCTCGGTGCCGCGGCTGCTGGAGGAGGTCCGCGCGGTCGGCCATCCCCGGACCGTCCAGGTGCTGGTGGCGCTGGCCGCCGCCCACCCGGACCCGGCGCTCGCCAAGGCCGTGCGCCGGGCGGCCTTCCAGGTCCACACCGGCGGCGCGTAACCGACCGGGCACCCCGGCCGGGCGCCGGCGGGTCATGACCCCGCCCCGCCCGGCCGGTAGGTGCCGAAGCTCCAGACGGTGCCCTCGGCGTCGCGCGCCAGATAGTCCCGGGAGCCGTACTCCTGGTCCGTCGGCGGCACCAGGATCTCCACCCCGGCCCGCCGGGCCCGCTCGCAGTGCGCGTCGGGATCGTCGACGACGACGTACACGCCGCTCGGTCCGGCGTCGCCCATCGCCTCGTCGAACGGGCCGCCGTGCCCCTTCGAACCGAGCATCACCACCCCGTCGCCGTGGGCGAGTTCGGCGTGCAGCACGGTGCCGTCCGCGCCGTCGTACCGCGCGGCGACGGTGAAGCCGAACGCCTCCGTCAACTGCCGGATGGCGCCCGGGGCGTCCCGGTAGAGCAGCGTGGGGAACATCCCCGAAGTGCCCGCCATGTCGATCACCGCACCTCTCGCGTCGTCGGACGGCCCCGCGCCGCCCCAACTCCTGTGTCCTGCCTCACAGTCTGACGGCGGGGTCTGACAACGCAGGGAATCGACTTGCACCGGCCCGTTAGACTGCCTGCATGGCAGTTCTCCTCTGGGTTCATTAGACGGCGTAGACCGCTCTCGGACCGTCCGTCCAACCCGCCGTCTTCCTGCCCTGGAGTTTTTCCCGTGATCACCGCTTCCGGCCTTGAGCTGCGCGCCGGCGCCCGAATCCTCATCGAGTCCGCCTCCTTCCGCATCGCCAAGGGCGACCGCATCGGCCTGGTCGGCCGCAACGGAGCCGGCAAGACCACCCTCACCAAGGTCTTGGCCGGCGAGGGCATGCCGACCAGCGGCTCGGTCACCCGCTCCGGCGAGGTCGGCTACCTCCCGCAGGACCCGCGCACCGGCGACCTCGACGTCCTCGCCCGCGACCGCATCCTCTCCGCCCGCGGCCTGGACACCGTGCTGCGCCGGATGCGGGAGAACGAGGACCGGATGGCGAACGGCAAGGGCGCCACCCGCGAGAAGGCCATGAAGAAGTACGAGCGGCTGGAGACCGAGTTCCTCACCAAGGGCGGTTACGCGGCCGAGTCCGAGGCCGCCACCATCGCCGCCAGCCTGGGCCTGCCCGACCGGATCCTCGCCCAGCCCCTGCACACCCTCTCCGGCGGCCAGCGGCGCCGCGTCGAGCTGGCCCGGATCCTCTTCTCGGACTCCGACGTCCTGCTGCTCGACGAGCCCACCAACCACCTCGACGCCGACTCCATCGCGTGGCTGCGCGACTACCTCAAGAGCTACCGCGGCGGCTTCATCGTCATCTCCCACGACGTCGACCTGGTCGAGACGGTCGTCAACAAGGTCTTCTACCTGGACGCCAACCGCTCGCAGATCGACGTCTACAACATGGGCTGGAAGCTCTACCAGCAGCAGCGCGAGGCCGACGAGAAGCGCCGCAAGCGCGAGCGGGCCAACGCCGAGAAGAAGGCCGCGGCGCTCAACTCCCAGGCCGACAAGATGCGGGCCAAGGCCACCAAGACCGTCGCCGCGCAGAACATGGCCCGGCGCGCCGACAAGCTGCTGGCCGGCCTGGAGGCGGTGCGGGTCTCCGACAAGGTCGCCAAGCTGCGCTTCCCGGACCCGGCGCCGTGCGGCAAGACCCCGCTGACCGCCGAGGGCCTCTCCAAGTCCTACGGTTCCCTGGAGATCTTCACCGACGTCGACCTCGCCATCGACAAGGGTTCCCGGGTCGTCATCCTGGGCCTCAACGGCGCCGGCAAGACCACCCTGCTGCGGCTGCTGGCGGGCGTCGAGACGCCCGACACCGGCGAGGTCCGCCCCGGCCACGGCCTCAAGCTGGGCTACTACGCCCAGGAGCACGAGACCCTGGACCCGGACCGCACGGTCCTGGAGAACATGCGCTCCGCCGCCCCCGACATGGACCTCGTCGAGGTCCGCAAGGTGCTGGGCTCCTTCCTGTTCTCCGGCGACGACGTCGACAAGCCCGCCGGGGTGCTCTCCGGCGGCGAGAAGACCCGCCTCGCCCTGGCCACCCTGGTCGTCTCCTCCGCCAACGTCCTCCTCCTCGACGAGCCCACCAACAACCTCGACCCGGCCAGCCGCGAGGAGATCCTCGGCGCGCTGCGCACCTTCACCGGCGCCGTGGTGCTGGTGACCCACGACGAGGGCGCCGTGGACGCGCTGACCCCGGAGCGGATCATCCTGCTCCCGGACGGCGTCGAGGACCTGTGGGGCCAGGACTACGCGGACCTGGTCGCCCTGGCCTGATCTCCGAGGTGCCGGTGCCGCCGGTTGGATCACGCCCGCTGGATCATTCGGCCCACGGGTGATCCATCATCTGAGTGAGAACGGCTCGTACACCGGCGAGCCTGCGACATCCGGCCGGGCCCCGCGGGCCCGGCCGGCATCTTTTCTACGGCACACCACCTGACCTGGCACTTTTCGGGCACCCTGGGGTGCGCGCGAGTTCCGGGGTGCGCGGCGGCGGCAACGCGGACCGCGCCGGCCGCCCGCGGCACGGCAAAGGATGTCTCACATACCTTGCGGAATGGGTGGCCAGGAAGCCGGGGAGGGGTGATCATGAGAGTCCAGAGCGCACTTCCCACGAGGAGGCACGGGTGGCCGAGACTCTGAAGAAGGGCAGCCGGGTAACCGGCGCTGCGCGCGAAAAGCTCGCGGCAGACCTGAAGAAGAAATACGACGCCGGAGCGAGCATCCGGGCGCTGGCCGAGGAAACCGGCCGCTCCTACGGATTCGTGCACCGGATGCTCAGCGAATCCGGTGTGGTCCTGCGCGGTCGCGGCGGAGCCACGAGGGGCAAGAAGGCCGCCTCGGTCTGAGGGCCGCGGCTCCGGGTGCATGCGGTGCCCCCGGCCGTCCGAGTAGTCGGCCGGGAGGTTACCGTTCAGTCACTTACGCACGCAGGTGCGGTGGCTGACTCGGAGGCGCCCTCATGACTCTGCTCGACAAGCACGGTGTGCGGCTCACCGTGGACGACGCGATCGCCACGGTGACCCTCGCCAACGCGGCAAAGCGCAACGCACAGAGCCCCGCCATGTGGCGGGCGCTGGCCGAGGCGGGCTCGCTGCTGCCGGGGAGCGTCCGGATCGTGGTCCTGCGCGGGGAGGGCAAGTCCTTCTCCGCGGGGCTGGACCGGCAGGCGTTCACGCCCGAAGGGTTCGACGGCGAGCCGTCGTTCCTGGACCTGGCACGCGATACGGACGAGGCGTTGGACGCCACGATCGCCGAGTACCAGGAAGCGTTCACCTGGTGGCGGCGGACCGACCTGGTGTCCATCGCCGCCGTCCAGGGGCACGCCATCGGCGCGGGCTTCCAACTCGCCCTCGCCTGCGACCTGCGGGTCGCCGCCCAGGACGCGCAGTTCGCCATGCGCGAGACCAGCCTCGGCCTGGTTCCCGACCTGACCGGCACCCACCCCCTGGTGGGGCTGGTCGGCTACGCCCGGGCGCTGGAGATCTGCGCCACCGGGCGCTTCGTGCACGCCGACGAGGCCGGCCGGATCGGCCTGGCCAACGTCGTGGTGCCCGGCGATGAACTCGACGGCGCGGTGGCCGACTTGGCCGCCGCGCTGCTCGCCGCGCCCCGGGACGCCGTCATCGAGACCAAGGCCCTGTTGGCCGGCGCCGCGGGCCGCAGCTACGAGGAGCAGCGCCGCGCCGAGCGGGCCGCCCAGGCGCGCCGGCTGCGGGACCTGGCCGGCGCGGGGGACTGACCGCCGACGTCAGCGGTACCGGACCGCGGTGATCAGCACGGCCGCGGTCTCCGGTGCCGGTGGTGGGCCGGTCACCGCCCGGCGGACGGCGCGCGCGACGTCCAGGGGGCGGTGACCGGCGGCGGTCGCCAGTTGGATGAGTACGTGCGTCCCGTCGTCGGTGCGCGCCACCGGGCGGGAGCGGCCGGCCAGGGCGGGGGCGAGCCGGGCCACCCCGGGGACGGCGAGGATCCGGGCGGCGAGGTCGTCCGGGTCGGTCGGGGCCTGCGGGCCGGGGGGCGTGCCTCGGTCCGGGGCCCCGGTTTCTGCTCCGGCGCACGGAACTGCCGCTTCCGTGGCGCCCGGTGAGGCTTCGTCCCGTGGTGCGTCCGCGGCCGGCTCGTCCAGTAGGTCGGTGATCCGGAGGTCCACGGCGGTCAGGCGGAGCCCGAGGTCGTGCTCCGCCGCGGTCAGCAGCGCCGTCCGCAGGCGGGCGGCGAGCGGGGGCAGAGGGCGGTCCGGCGGCGCGGTGACGTCCGCCGTGAGGCGCAGCGGGCCCGGTGGCAGGGCGCTGGGCGGTGGCGGGACGGTCGGCGCGGGGGCGTCGTCCGGGGCGTCCAGGGTGAGCCGTAGCGCGCCCAGGCGGATGTCGGGCGGGGTGCCGGGGGAGCGCAACAGGGCGGTGCGGGCGGCGCGTTCGGAGATCCAGGCACCGTCCGCCGGGCCGCCGAGCGGGAGGACCCGGCCGAGGCCGAGCTGTGCCCGCACCGCGCGTGCCAGGTCGTTCGCGGCCACCGCTTCACCTCTTTTCCCGGGCCCGTTCCGGGCCACCTCCCCAGCCTGCCGCAGCCCGTCCGCCCTGGCAGGCCGGGCACTCCGCTGCCCCGTCCCCGGGGCGCGCCCCGTCCTCCGCCCCTACTGTGGGGAGCGCCAAGAGCGGGATAAATGGGGCGAATGGGGTGAGTGGTGTGGATCGGGTGAGTGGGATGGGTGGGGTGGTTGGCGTGAGGGGGAGAGGGGGTGGGGGCGATGGCTGAGGACGAGTCGGGCGCGGAGGCGGTGAAGCCGCCGGTGAAGCGGGGCGGGGGCGCCCCCGCGACCCGCGGGCGGACCACCATCGCCGACGGCGTCGTGGAGAAGATCGCCGGGCTCGCGGCCCGCGACGTGGTGGGCGTCCACGCGATGGGCAGCGGGTTCGCCCGGACGCTCGGCGCGGTGCGCGACCGGGTGCCCGGCGGCGGACGGGCGGCCACCGCGACGCGCGGGGTGAAGGCCGAGGTCGGCGAGGTGCAGACCGCGCTGGATCTGGAGATCGTGGTCGACTACGGGGTCGCCATCGCGGAGGTGGCCCTGGCCGTCCGGGAGAACGTGATCTCCGCGGTGGAGCGGATGACCGGCCTGGAGGTCGTCGAGGTCAACATCGCGGTGAGCGATGTGAAGTTGCCCGACGAGGACGACGAGGACGAGGAAGCGGAGCCGCGGCTCCAGTGACCGGGCCGGCCGGAGCGGCAAGCGAAGGAGCGCACGATGAGCATGGCCGTGATCGGCCTGGTGGCCGGGATGGCGCTGGGCTTCGCCGGGTACTTCGGCGGGTTCGGGGCGTTCATCCTGGTCGCGGCGCTGGGCGTGGTGGGGTTCGTGGCCGGCAGGTTCCTCGACGGGGACCTGGAGGCCGGGGAGTTCTTCCGCACCCGGACCGGCGACCGCGACGACCGGCGGCGGTGAGCGGCGGATGGCGACGGTGACCGGGCCCGCCGCTGCCACCGACGTGCCGGCCGGCGAGCGCGGTGAGACCAGGGTCGCGGACCGGGTGGTCGCCAAGATCGCGGCGCGGGCGGCCCGGGAGGCGCTGCGCGCGGCGTCCCCCGGTGCGCCCACCGACGCCCACGCCACGGTGACGGTGGCCCGCCGCGAGGTCCATCCGCCGTTCGGCGAGGCCCGGTTGCGGATCGCCGTGGAGCTGGCCTATCCCACCCCGATCGGCGCGCGGTGCGGCCAGGTGCGTCGTCAAGTGACCGAGCGGGTAAGCGCGTTGGCGGGGATGGTCGTCACCGAGGTGGCGGTACAGGTGGAGCGGTTGAACTCGCCGCTGTTGGTGGACCGGGGGCGGGAGCGGGTGCGATGAGCGCGGGGCGGGGCGGGGTCGGGGCCCGTCAACCGGGCCGTCCCGAGGGCGGGTTGGCGGTCGGGCCGGGCGTCGTGGATCCCGGCCTGGTCCACGCCGATCGGCGCGCGGGGCGCTTCTGGTCGGCCCGGCGGGTGCCGGCGGCGCTGGTCGCGCTGGTCCTGCTGGGCGCCACCGGTTTGCTCCTCTACGACGTGGCCGCGGTGCGGGCCGGCCGCACCGCGATGGCCTGGCGCCGGCGGCTGGCGCACGAACTGGCCACCCGGCACCTGGACGACCCCTGGGTGTTGGGGGGCGCGGCGGCCGCGGTGGTCCTCGGGATCTGGCTGCTCGCGCTGGCCGGCACGCCGGGGCTGCGGGCGGTGCTGCCGATGCGGCGGGCCACCCCCGGCATCCGGGCCGGGCTCGACCGGCCGGCCGCCGCGCTGGTGCTGCGCGACCGGGCCATGGAGGTCTCCGGCGTGCAGTCCGTGCGGATGACCGTCAGCCGCCACCGGGCGCGGGCCCAGGCCGTGGTGCACTTCAGGGAGTTGGACGAGGTCCGCGGCGACCTCACCACGGCGCTCGGCGACGGACTGCGGCAACTCGGCCTGCCGCACCGGCTACGGCTGTCCGTCGACGTCCGGCGCCCCCGGAGGAGGTGAGGGCGCGATGCGCACCGTTCACGCCACGGTCAACCGGGTGTTGCTCGGGCTGGTCGGGCTGCTGCTGCTCGGCGGCGGCGCCCTGGCGCTGCTGGGCGGCCTGGACCTGCCGGCGCGTTGGCACCTCGCGCTGCCCGCCGGCTGGCCCTGGGCCCGCCCGGACGCGGTCCCGCTCCCGGCGGGTGACCGCACCCGGTTCACCGACCGCGGCTGGTGGTGGCCGTCGGTCATCGCCGCGCTGGTCGCGTTGGTGCTGTTGCTGCTGTGGTGGCTGTTGGCCCAACTCCGGCGGCGTCGGCTCGGTTCGCTGCTGGTCGACACCGGGGACGGGGAGGGCGCGGTGGTGCGGGGGCGGGCCCTGGAGGCGGCGCTGGCGGCCGAGGCGGCGGCGGTGGACGGCGTCGACCGGGCGGCCGTCGTGCTGACCGGCCGTCGCATGGCGCCGCGGGCGCACGCCCTGGTGGTCCTCGCCCCGCACGCCGACCCCGGGATCGTGGTGCTCCGGCTGTCCGAAGGGGCGGTGGCCCACGCCCGTGACTCGGCCGGCCTGGAACGGCTACCGACGGAGGTCCGGCTGCGGGCGGTCCGCCACCGGGCGGAACGGGTCAGCTAGGGCGGGTGGGGTGCACGGGGCGTGCGGTTTCCTGCCCGTCTGCCCGTCTGCCCGCCTGTGCGGCCCTCGTCGGTCTGCGGGCCTCCTCGCGGACCGGCCGTGGTCTCCCGGGGCGTAGCGCCGTCCGGTGACCGCCGGGAGGCGCCGACGGCCGGCAGCCTCACGGGAGTTGGGCAGCGGCGGCGGGTCGCACGGGCCGGGTGCAGGGACTCTCGCGGGAGCCGAGCGGAGAGGGTCTGCCGCGGAAGTGGAGCGAACTCGCCCCGGCCGGGCGTCAGTTGCGTCGGCCGGGGCGGCGGCGTGGTGACGCGAACGCCACCGGGTGGGTCTCAGAAGCCGCGGCGGGCCCCGCCGTTCACCGGGACCATCACGCCCGTCACGTAGGACGCGGCGGGGGAGAGCAGGAAGGCGGCGGTGCGGCCGAACTCCGCCGGGTCGCCGTAGCGGCGCAGCGGGATGGCGGCGCAGTTGCGGGTGCGGGAGCCCTCGGGGTCGCCGGAGGCCGCGTCGATCTGGGCCATCCGGTCGGTGGCGATCCGGCCGGGCAGGACGCCGACGACGCGGATGCCGCGCGGACCCAACTCGTCGGCGAGGGACTTGGCGAAGCCGGCGAGGCCCGGGCGCAGGCCGTTGGAGATGGTGAGCCCGGCGATCGGCTCGTGCACCGAGCTGGAGAGCACGAAGCCGATGACGCCGCCCTCGCCCAGCTCCGCGGCGACGGTGCGGGCGAGCCGGACCGCGCCGAGGAAGACCGTCTCGAAGGCCGTCCGCCACTGCTCGTCGGTGGTGTCGTCGGTGGTGCCGGGCGGCGGGCCGCCCACGCTGATGAGGACGCCGTCGAGCCGCCCGAAGCGCTCCCGGGCGGCCGCCACCAGGCGGGCCGGCGCGTCCGGGTCGGCGTTGTCGGCGGCGACCCCCAGGGCCCGCTCGCCCAGAGAGGCGGCGGCCTCGGTGGCGGCTTCCTCGGTGCGTCCGGTGAGCACGACGTTGGCGCCGTCGGCGACCAGTTCGCGGGCGGTGGCGAGGCCCAGGCCCCGGGTGGCGCCGGTGAGGAGATACGTCCGGTCGGTGAGTCCAAGATCCATGGCCCTAGTCTGCCCCCGCCCCGTCGTGCAGCGCGAAGGCGGTCCCCACCAGGCCGATGTGGCTGAACGCCTGCGGGAAGTTGCCCAGTTGGCGCCCGCTGGCCGGGTCGTACTCCTCGGCCAGCAGCCCCACGTCGTTCCGCAGCGTCAGCAGCCGCTCGAACAGCGCCCGGGCCTCTTGCCGGCGCCCGGTCAGCAGCAGCGCGTCCGCCAGCCAGAACGAGCAGACCAGGAACGTGCCCTCGTCGCCGGGGAGCCCGTCCACGGGGGTGCCCCCGGTGCTGTAGCGGCGCATCAGGCCGTCGTGCGTCAGCTCGCGGCGCAGGGTGTCGACGGTCGAGATCACCCGGGGGTCGTTACCGGGGAGGAAGCCGACCCGTGGGATCAGCAGCGTCGCGGCGTCCAGTTCCGTCGAGCCGTAGGACTGGGTGAAGGTGCCGCGCTCGGTGTCGTAGCCGCGCGCGCAGACCTCCCGGTGCACCTCGTCGCGCATCGCCCGCCAGCGGTTCACGTCCCCGCCCGGTCTCGGGTGCGCCGCCAGCACCTTGACCGCGCGGTCGGCCGCGACCCAGGCCATGACCTTGGAGTGCACGAAGTGCTGGCGGGGGCCGCGGATTTCCCAGATGCCCTCGTCCGGATCGCGCCAGGTGGACTCCAGGTACTCCACCAGCGCCCGTTGGATGCTCCAGGCGTGCGGCTTGACCGGCAGCCCCGCCGTGAGCGCGGCGTGGAACGAGTCGATCACCTCGCCGTAGACGTCGAGTTGGCGCTGCCCGACGGCGGCGTTGCCGATCCGCACCGGCAGCGAACCCTCGTACCCGGAGAGCCAGGGCAGTTCGGTCTCCGGCAGCCGCCGCTCGCCGGCCAGCCCGTACATGATCTGGAGGTCGTCGGGGGAGCCGGCCACCGCGCGCAGCAGCCACTCCCGCCAGGCGTCGGCCTCCTCCAGATAGCCGGCGGTGAGCAGGGAGTTCAGGGTCAGGGTGGCGTCGCGCAGCCAGCAGTAGCGGTAGTCCCAGTTGCGCACCCCGCCCGGCTCCTCGGGCAGCGAGGTGGTGGGGGCCGCGACGATCCCGCCGGTGGGCGCGTAGGTGAGCGCCTTGAGGGTGATCAGGGAGCGGATCACCGCGGCGCGGTACCGGCCGTGGTAGCGGCACCGCGCGGACCAGGTGTGCCAGTCCTCGGTGGTGTCCGCGAGGGCCGCGAACGGGTCGATCTGGTCGGGCCGGGGCTCGTGCGAGGGGTGCCAGCTCAGCACGAACGCGGTGCGCTCGCCGGCCGCGACGGTGAACTCCGAGCGGGTGCTGAAGTCCTTGCCGTAGGTGACGCCACCAGTGGGCGTGCGCAGCCACACCGAGTCCGGGCCGGCGATCGCGACCCGGCTGCCCTCGGAGGCGCGCACCCAGGGCACCACCCGCCCGTAGTCGAACCGCAGCCGCAGCACCCCGTGCATCTCGACCCGGCCGCGCAGTCCCGTGACGACCCGGACGACGTCGGGCATCCGCTCGCGCTGCGGCATGAAGTCGGTGACCTTGACGCTGCCCTCGGGCGTCTCCCAGACGGTGTCCAGGATCAGCGAGTCCCCGCGGTAACTGCGGGTGGCACGGGCCTTCGAAGACCGCGGGGCCAGCGTCCAGTGGCCGTTGTCCCTGCCGCCGATCAGGGCGGCGAAGCAGGCGGCGGAGTCGAAGCGGGGCAGGCACAGCCAGTCGATGGAGCCGTCCCGGCCGACCAGCGCGGCGGTGTGGAGATCGCCGATGAGTGCGTAGTCCTCGATGCGTGGGTGCACTCCGCGGCCCTTCCCGCGGGGCGCGGGCGTTACTCGGAGGTGGCGGCCGTCCGGGCTACCGGCTCGCCGGCAGCGGCCTGTTCGGCGTCGTCGGCCTTCTCCGGCGCCGCCGCGGCCTCCCCGGACTCCTCGGCCTCCTTGGCCGCGGCCGCCGCCCGGTCCCGGCGCTCCCGGCGCACCAGGACGACCCAGCCGACCGGCACCGCCGCCGCGAACAGCCACCACTGGACCGCGTACGCCATGTGCGGGCCGATGGAGTCGTGGTCCGGCTCGGGCACCAACTCGGGGGAGTTGTGCTTGGTCTCGGGCGCGGTCTGCTCGATGTAGCCGCCGAGCATCGGGCGGCCCACCCGCTTCGCCTGCTGCTTGCTGTTGATCAGCATGACCTGGCGGGGCGGCAGGCCCTTGGTGTCCTTGATCCCGCTGACCGCGGTGGTCTCGTCGACCATCATCCGGCCGGTGAGGGTGACCGTGCCCTTGGGGGCGGCCGGCACGTCCGGGAACTTGGTGAGGTCGTTGCCGGGCGCGATCCAGCCGCGGTTGACGACCACGGCGTCGCCGTTGGGCAGGACGAGCGGGGTCAGCACGTAGTAGCCGATGGTCTGTTCGTCGGCGGCGGTGCGCTGGCGGACCACGACCTCGTGCGCGGTGTCGTACGTTCCGGTGGCGGTGACCCGGCGCCACATGTCGCCGTGCGGCAGGTCGCGGCCGACGGCGGCCAGCTCGGTCACCGGGACCGGGGTGGCGGCCAGGTTGTGCGCGATCTGCGCGTTCTGCGCCACCTTGTGCTGATGGCGGTGGAACTGCCAGAACCCCAGCTTGATCATGATGGGGATCAGGACGAGCCCTAGGAGGGTGAGGATCACCCACTGCCGGGTCAACAGGAAGCGGTACACGGCTGCGACGGTACCCCCCGACCCTGGGCGCCCGGCCCGCGGGGTCCCTCGGCGGGCCGGGCGGGGGCCGACGGGGGACCGCCGTGCGCCGCGCTCGCGCCGGGCGTCAGACCCGGTCGACGATGCCCACCTGCCCGGCCGAGCGGGCGCAGTGCGCACCGCAGTACCACTGCCCGTTCGCCTCCACGCCCTGCCCGATGATCTGGACCCGGCAGTGCTCGCAGATCGGCGCCATGCGGTGGATCGCGCAGGCGAAGCAGTCGAAGACGTGCACCGCACCCTGGGCGTGCACCTCGAACGTCATTCCGTAGTCGTTTCCGCAGACCTCACAACGTGTCATGCGCCACAGACTGGGGGCGGGGGCACGAGCGGGCGCGGCGCCGGCGGGTGTGTTGACCGGGCTTCACCCGGACGCGGGCGCCGCCGGCCGCACGTCCCGCAGGAGCTGCATGAACGCCGCCTCGTCGAGGACGGGCGTGCCGAACGACGCGGCCTTGACCGCCTTGGAAGTGCGGGCGTCGGGGTCGTTGGTCACCAGCAGGCTGGTCAGCCGGGAGACGCTGGTGGCCACGTGCAGCCCGGCCTCGACCGCCCGGTCCTCCAGCAGCTCGCGGTCCACGGAGGTGTCCCCGGAGAAGGCGACCCGCATCCCCTGGACCAGCCGGCCGCCGGGCTCGTAGCGCCCCGGGTTCGGATACGGGCAGGCCGGGCGCTTGCGGGCCGGCCGCCAGGAGGTGGGGCGGTAGGACGAGCCGGTGGGGTGCGCGCGGGGCGCGGGGGCGTCGGACCACTCCGTCAGCGGCTGGCAGCTCAGCAGCGGCAGCCGGACGTTCGCCCGCGCGGCCCGGCACAGGCTGGGGCGGAAGGTCTCGGCCAGCACCCGGGCGTCGTCCAGGGCGTGGTGGGCCTGTTCCTGTATGACGCCGTAGTGCGCGGCGAGGGATTCCAGCTTGTGGTTGGGCAGCGGCAGGCCCAGCTCCTTGGAGAGCGCGATGGTGCACAGCCGCTGGCGCACCGGGGCGACGGCCGCGGCCCGGGCGTACTCCCGGGCCAGCATCGACCAGTCGAACATGGCGTTGTGTGCGACCAGCACCCGGTCCGCCAGCCGGGCCGACAGCTCCGGCACGATCTCCGGGAAGAGCGGAGCGCCCTCCAGCACCGCGCTCGTCAGGCCGTGGATCCAGACCGGCCCGGGGTCGCGCTGCGGGTTGACGAGGGTGTACCAGGAGTCCTGGAACTCGCCCTGGGCGTCGAGTTGGTACACGGCGGCGGAGATGATCCGGTCGTCGCGGGCCAGACCGGTGGTCTCCACGTCGACCACCGCGTATCCCTGCGGATACCCGGCCGGCCAGTCGGCCGGCGGCGTCTGCGGGCCCGGCTGCCGGCCGATCTTCGGCGCGATCGAGGGGGCGGCTGCGCTGTGGTCTTCGAGCATGGTCACTGAGGATACGGGCCACCACCGACAGCCACCGCATCGCCGGGGGACGCAGCGGGCCGGGACGTGGCGCCCGCCGGGGCCGGCGCGCGGCTCAACGGGGCGGCGCGGGGCCGCCGTCGTCGCCCCGCGCGCCCAGCTCCGGCCGGGAGCACGGTCTTTACCCCCCGTCGGCCACGGTGCGACGGTGTGACGGACGCCTCGCACGACCCGCGCCGCACGGACCACTCCGACCACACGATGACACGGACGACGAAGGGCGGTACGCCATGGCAGGCGCACACTGCGGAGCCCGCACCGCGGCCGGGGCCGCCGCGGACGCACCGGCGGCCCCGGCCCGGGCCGCCGCGGGGGCCCAACGGGACTGCCCCGGCGCCCCGTTGGGCCCGCGTCCCGCCGGGTGGCGGCGCGGCGGCGCCCCGCCACCGGCCCGCGACCGGCGACGGGGCGGGGGCGCGTGATGGAGCTGCGGGCCGGGCAGGTCGCGGTGGTCACCGGTGCGACGGGCGACCTCGGCCGGGCCCTGGCCCGGCGGCTCGCGGTGGAGGGCCTGCGGGTCGTCCTCGCCGACACCGAGGAGGAGCCGCTGCGCGCCCTCGCCGACGAACTGATCGCGGGCGGCGCCGAACTGCTGGCGCGCACCGTGGACGTCGGCGAGCGGGCGGAGGTCGAGGCGCTGGCCGGCGCCGCCTACGACACCTTCGGCGCCGTCCATGTGCTGTGCAACAACGCCGGGACGGGGTGCGGGGCCGCGGGGCCGCTGTGCGCGCACGATCCCGCCGACTGGCGGCGGTCGTTCGAGGCGAACGTCCTGGGCGTGCTGCACGGCGTCCGGTGCTTCCTGCCCCGGATGGTGGCGTCCGGGGAGCCCGGCCACGTCGTCAACTCGGCCGCCGCGGACGGCGGGTGCGTGCCCCCGGGTGCCGCCTCCGTGCCCGCCGCCACCGGGGTGGCGGTGGTGGCCCTGACCGAGACCCTGCGCGCCCAACTGGCGGCCGCGGGCGCCCCCGTAGGGGCCTCGGTGCTCGTCCCCGGACCGTACGCGCGTGACGGGGCCGGGCCACCGGTGCCGCCCGCCGCGGTCGCGGAGGTTGCCGGGCGGGTCGTGGACGGCATCCGGGGCGGCCGTTTCTGGATGGTGCCGCCGGGCGCGCGCACCGAGGCGGAGTGAGGGACCGCGGACGACCGACGCCTCTGGGGCTACCGACGGTACGCCCAGGCGGGAAGCTGACGCCAGGTCTTACATACTTCTGAGTAACTACCTCTAGCGGTACGCCCGGTGGCGCACTTATGGTGCGGGGCATGCCGCACCTGCCCGATGTCGTGTTGTGGTCCGTACCGGCCTTCGTCGTGCTCACCGTCGTGGAGATGGTGAGCTACCGCCTGCACCCCGACGACGACGCCGAGGGGTACGAGGCGAAGGACGCGGCCACCAGCGTCACCATGGGGCTGGGCAGCCTGGTCTTCGACGCGCTGTGGAAGATACCGATCGTGGCGATCTACGCGGCCGTCTACGAGTTGACCCCGCTGCGCATCCCCGTCACGTGGTGGACGCTGCTCCTGATGCTGCTGGTGCAGGACTTCTTCTACTACTGGTCGCACCGCGGCCACCACGTCATCCGCGTGCTGTGGGCCTGCCACGTGGTCCACCACTCCAGCCGGCGGTTCAACTTCACCACCGCGCTGCGGCAGCCGTGGACGACCTGGACGGTCTGGCCGTTCTACGTGCCGATGGTCGCGTGCGGCGTGCACCCCGCCGTGATCGCCTTCACCTCCGGCGCCAACCTCGTCTACCAGTTCTGGGTGCACACCGAGCGGATCGGCACCCTGCCCCGGCCGGTCGAGTTCGTCTTCAACACGCCCTCGCACCACCGCGTCCACCACGCCTCCCAAGGCGGCTATCTGGACCGCAACTTCGGCGGGATCCTGATCATCTGGGACCGGATGTTCGGCTCGTTCGTCCCCGAGACCGAGCGGCCGGTGTACGGGCTCACCAAGGACATCAACACCTTCAACCCGCTGCGGGTCGCCACCCACGAGTACGCCGCCATCGCCCGCGACGTCCGGGCCGCGGACGGCTGGGGCGAGCGCGCCGGGCGGGTGTTCCGCGGGCCGGGCTGGCAGCCGGCCCGGGTCCGCGCCGCGGCGGCGGCCGAGGCCGAGAGCGCGGCAGGGCGCGCGGCGCAGCCCGCGGTGGGGGAGCCCGCCGCATGAGACCTCTCGCGCCCCGGCCGCGCGCCGCCCGGGTCCTGCTGGCCGTCTTCGCCGTCCTGGCCGTCTGCCACCTCGTCGCCCTGGTGGTGCGCGCCGCCGCCCCAAGTGGCGCCGGCCCCGCGGGACTTGCGGACACCCTCGTCCACCTCACCAAGCCGGCCCTGATGCCGCTGCTGGCCGCGCACGTCCTCACCCGCGGCGGGCCGCCGCTGCTGGCCGGGGCGCTGCTGTTCGGCTGCGGCGGTGACACCCTGCTCCAACTCGACGGCGGCACCGCGTTCCTGGTCGGCATGGGCTCGTTCGCGCTCGGCCACGTCTGCTATCTGGTGCTGTTCGCCCGGCACGGCGGGCCGGTCAGCACCCGCCGGTCGCGCAGCGCCACGGTCGCCGGGCTGTACGCGGCCGCGCTGGTCGCCACCACGGTGCTGCTGTGGCCGGACCTGCCGGCCGATCTGCGGGTCCCGGTGGCCGGCTACAGCCTGCTGCTGACCGCGATGGCGTTCGGCGCGCTCCGGGCGGGCCGCCGGGCCGCCGCCGGCGGGCTGCTCTTCCTGCTCTCCGATTCCCTGCTCGCCGGCGGCCTCGCCCACTGGCCCCAGCTTCCCGTCCCGCAGTTCTGGGTCATGCTCACCTACGCGGCCGCCCAATGCGCCCTGGCCGTCGGGGTGTTGGCGGCGGCGGCCGGACCGGCCGACCCGGCGCCCGCGGAGTCGCGCGCCCCGGTGGACCGGCTCGCCGCCGCCCTGGGGCGCGCGGGGTAACGGGTGGTGGCGGGCCGGGCCCGCCACCACCCAGGACGCGCGTCTACCGCGCCGCGTTCACCGCGTCCAACGGGCTCACTCCGTCACCGCGTTCAGCGCATCGACGATCCCGTAGCCGAAGTGGCTGTTGACGTACCGGGTGCCGGTGCAGGTGGTGTCGCCCGTCGGGCACCCGGGGTTGTCGGCCTGCTGCTTGAGCAGCCACTGGATCTCCTGCGGGCTCGCCTTCGGGTGGGTGCTCTTCAGGAGCGCCGCGACGCCGGCGACGTGCGGGGAGGCCATCGAGGTGCCGGCGTAGAAGGCCCAGTCGCCGCCGGGGATGGTGGACAGCACATTGCCGTTCTTGGCGGGCAGTTCGGGCACCTGCTGGGTGTCGCCGCCCGGTGCCGCCACGTCGATCCGCCCGAGGCCGTAGTTGGAGTAGCCGGACTTGAGCCGGTGCGAACCGGTCGCCGCGACGGTCACCGTCCCCGGGAGTTGGGCCGGCACGTCCCAGCACCGCGTGGGGTTGACGGTGCGGTTGACCGGTGTGGAGTCGTTGGGGCTGCCGGTGTCGGCGAGCTTGTCGGCCGCGAGGTCGGCGTTGGCGTTGCCCGCCGCCGCGACGTTGACCACGCCCCGGTCCTGCGCGTACTTCGCGGCCCGGCCGACCGCGTCAACGATGGCGGCCTGATCGGCGTCGTCCTTGCAGTTGAACATCCACGGGTCCACGTAATAGCTGTTGTTGGTGACCTGGACGTGGTGGTCGGCGGCGAAGACGAAGGCGCACACCACGTTCTCCGCGTAGAACAGACCGGTCCCCGGCTCGCTGACCTTGATGGCGGAGACCTTCACGCCGGGCGCGACGCCGGTCACCCCCACGCCGTTCCGGGCCGCGGCGATGGTGCCCGCCACGTGCGTGCCGTGGGCGCCGGTGACCGGGTCGTAGGGCCGCCAGGCGCCCGGGGAGGTGTCCGGCACCCCGCCGACGCAGTTGGCGGACTGCCGGGCCGAGAAGTTCGGCCTGAGATCGGGGTGGGTGTCGTCCACGCCGGTGTCGATGACCGCGACGGTCACCTTGCGGCTGCCGGGGTTCACCTTCGCCGCCCGGTCGGCCCGGATCGCGCGGATGTCCCACTGGAGCGGCTCCAGCGGCTCCTCGCCGGTGGCCCGCGCGGTGCGCTCGGCCGCCGCGAGTTGGGCCTTGGTGATCCGCTGCGGCCTACCGACGTCGTCGGTGCCGGACTGCTTGAGCGGCGCGGTGCGGGTCGCGCCGGCCGACTGCACCCCCGGCACCGCGCGGATGCCGGCGGCGAACCGGGGATCGGCCGCATGCGCGACGATCACGCCGATCCGCTCGTGGGCGGTGACCACCGTGCCGCCGGCCCGGCCTATCGCCCGCTCGACCTTGGCGACGGTGGCGTGGCCGGGGACGGTGTTGACCACGTACGACAGCAGCGGGCCGCTGGCCCGGGGCGTCGCGCCGGCCGCGCTCGGCAGGAAGCCGAGGGAGGCGGTCAGCGCCAGCCCGAGCGGTACGGCCAGGGCCCGCAGGCGTCTGTTCCGGGGACGTGCAAGGGGTCGTGCCATGGGTACTCCACCTCATCCGTCGGACCGCCCGCACGCGGGGCGCGTACGGGCGGATACATGACAGGCGAAGCTAGCGGCGCGCGCCGGTGCGCGGCAATGGAACGCGGAACAAACCCGCGGAGGCGGCGAATTGACGCCTAGTCAGTTGTCGGCGGCCGCGGCAGGGAACGGGGGCGGGGGCCGCCGGCCGCGCCGTCGCGGGTGCGCAGCGTGCCCATGCTCAGCGGCGGCAGCGGGATCCGCGGGCCGTACCAGCGCCGGGCGTCCGCCCCCGGACGCGGCCGCGAGGAGGCGGCGGCGATCGGCGCGGCCAGCCGGACGCTGCCGTACGGGCGCCGGCGGGGGGCGTACGGCGGCGGGTCCTGCGGCGGCGGGGGCGTCATGACCGGCCCAACGAAGCGCCGTCGGCGCGGTGGCGGCCGGTGCGCCCATTCCCCCGATTTCTTCGGGAATTCAACCATCCACCGTCTGTCGCGCCGCGCCCACCGGCCCTACGATGCGTGATCTACATCACTTATTCGGGCCTTATTGTCGGCCCCGTACCAGCTCATCGAGCGTCAGGAGACTTGAGTGATCACCGCACCCCACGCCGACCGGGGGCCGCACGACCCGCCCGACTACCCACAGGTGCAGTCGAGCCCGGAGTTCGCCGAACTCCGCCGCGCACACCGCTCGTTCGCCTTCCCGCTCACCGCCGCCTTCGTCCTCTGGTACCTCGCCTACGTGCTGCTGTCGAGCTACGCCGGCGGCTTCATGGCCACCAAGGTCGCGGGCCACCTCAACGTCGCCCTCGTGCTCGGCCTCGCCCAGTTCGCCACCACCTTCCTGATCGCCTGGTGGTACTCCCGGCACGCCGCCGCCCGCCTGGACCCCCGGGCCGCGGCCCTCAAGGCCCACCTGGAAGGCCCCACCACGCCGGCCGCCGCCCCGCAGGACGCCGCTCCGGAGGACGGCCCCGGCCCGACCGGCGTACAGGAGGCCGGCGCATGACCCTCACCTCTCACCTGGCCGCCGGTGGCGCCGGCGAGCACCGCACCCTGATCGTCACCCTCTTCGCGGTCTTCGTCGCCGCCACCCTCGGCATCACCGTCTGGGCCGGCCGGCAGACCAAGGGGGCGGAGGACTTCTACGCCGGCGGGCGGCAGTTCAGCGGCTTCCAGAACGGCCTGGCCATCTCGGGCGACTACATGTCCGCGGCGTCCTTCCTGGGCATCGCCGGCGCCATCGCCCTCTTCGGCTACGACGGCTTCCTGTACTCCATCGGCTTCCTCGTCGCCTGGCTCGTCGCGCTCCTCCTGGTCGCCGAACCGCTGCGCAACTCCGGCCGGTTCACCATGGGCGACGTGCTCGCCTACCGGATGCGCCAACGCCCGGTACGGACCGCCGCCGGCACCTCCACCATCGTCGTCTCGATCTTCTACCTGCTGGCCCAAATGGCCGGCGCCGGCGCCCTGGTGACCCTGCTCCTGGGCATCACCAGCGAGGCCGGCAAGATCCTCGTCGTCGTCCTGGTCGGCATCGTGATGATCCTCTACGTCACCATCGGCGGCATGAAGGGCACCACCTGGGTCCAGATGGTCAAGGCCGTCCTGCTGATCGCCGGCACCCTGCTGATCACCTTCCTGGTGGCCTGGAAGTTCCACTTCAACCCCTCCGCGCTGCTCGGCGCCGCCGCCGAGAACAGCGGCAAGGGCGCCGCCTTCCTGGAGCCCGGCCTGAAATACGGGGCCACCGCCACCTCGAAGATCGACTTCATCTCCCTCGGCCTCGCCCTCGTCCTGGGCACCGCGGGCCTGCCGCACATCCTCATCCGCTTCTACACCGTGCCCACCGCCAAGGCCGCCCGGACATCGGTGAATTGGGCGATCGGCATCATCGGCGTCTTCTACCTGATGACGCTGGCGCTCGGCTTCGGCGCCGCGGCCCTGATCAAGCCCGGCACCCTCATCGCCTCCAACAAGGCGGGCAACACCGCGGCCCCGCTGCTCGCCCAGGAGATCGGCGGCGGCGCGGGCTCCACCGGCGGCGCCGTGCTGCTCGCCGTGATCTCCGCGGTCGCCTTCGCCACCATCCTCGCGGTGGTCGCCGGCCTCACCCTCGCCTCGTCCTCCTCCTTCGCCCACGACCTCTACGTCAACGTCCTGCGCAAGGGGGCCGCCACCGAGAAGGAGGAGGTCCGCGCGGCCCGTTGGGCCACCGTCGGCATCGGCGCGGTCGCCATCGTCCTCGGCGTCTTCGCCCGCAGCCTGAACGTCGCCGGCCTGGTGGCGCTCGCCTTCGCCGTCGCCGCCTCCGCCAACCTCCCCACCCTCCTCTACAGCCTCTTCTGGAAGCGCTTCACCACCCAGGGCGCCCTGTGGTCCGTCTACGGCGGCCTGCTCTCCTCCGTCCTCCTCGTGCTGTTCTCGCCCGTCGTCTCCGGCAAGGAGACCTCGATGTTCCCCGGCGCCGACTTCGCGCTCTTCCCCCTGGAGAACCCGGGCCTGATCTCCATCCCGCTCGGCTTCCTCCTGGGCTGGCTCGGCTCCCTGCTCTCCAAGGAGGCGCCGGACGCCGCCAAGTACGCCGAACTGGAGGTCCGTTCCCTGACCGGCAGCGGCGCCCATTGAGCCACCCCCGGGCCGCCTGAGTCGTCTCTACAGCCCCCGGGCGGGGTGCCGTCGTAGTTCTCTACGACCGCACCCCGCCCACCTCGTGCTTCTCACGCCTCCTCACTGTCGGACCCATCGCGTAGGCTCGAAGACGCAATCGATCGACGCACCGATCCACACTCTCGGGGAGGGGGCCCAGTGCTCATCGACACGTACGGCCGCGTGGCCACCGACCTGCGGGTTTCGCTCACGGACCGGTGCAATCTGCGCTGCACCTACTGCATGCCCGAAGAGGGCCTTGCCTGGCTGGCCAAGCCCGATCTGCTGACCGACGACGAGATCGTCCGCCTGATCGAGATCGCCGTCCGCGACCTCGGCATCACCGAGGTCCGCTTCACCGGCGGCGAGCCGCTGCTCCGCCCCGGCCTGGTCGGCATCGTCGAGCGCGCCGCCGCGCTCACCCCCCGCCCCCAGCTCTCGCTGACCACCAACGGCATCGGCCTGGCCCGCACCGCCCCCGCCCTGCGCGCCGCCGGCCTGGACCGCGTCAACGTCTCCCTCGACACCCTCCGGTCCGACGTCTTCACCGCCCTCACCCGCCGCAAGCGGCACGCCGACGTCCTCGCGGGCCTGGAAGCCGCCCGCGCCGCCGGCCTCACCCCCGTCAAGGTCAACACCGTCCTGATGCCCGGCCTCAACGACGACGAGGCCCCCGACCTCCTGGCCTGGGCCATCGAGGAGGGCTACGAGCTGCGCTTCATCGAGCAGATGCCGCTGGACGCCCAGCACGGCTGGAAGCGTGACGGCATGATCACCGCCGGCGACATCCTCGCCTCGCTGCGCACCCGCTTCACCCTCACCGCCGAGGGCCAGGACGAGCGCGGCTCCGCCCCCGCCGAGCGCTGGGTCGTCGACGGCGGCCCGCACCGCGTCGGCGTCATCGCCTCGGTCACCCGCCCGTTCTGCCGCGCCTGCGACCGCACCCGGCTCACCGCCGACGGCCAGATCCGCACCTGTCTGTTCGCCACCGAGGAGACGGACCTGAGGGCCGCGCTGCGCTCCGGCGCCCCCGACGCCGAGATAGCCCGGATCTGGAAGCTGGCCATGTGGGGCAAGAAGGCCGGCTCCGGCCTCGACGACCCCACCTTCCTTCAGCCCGAGCGCCCCATGTCAGCCATCGGAGGCTGACCGCTCCCGCTCCCAATCCGCCAGCGCCACCACGTCCTTGAGGAACCCGCGCACGGCGAGGAACTGCGACAGATGCTCCCGGTGCGCGTCGCACGCCAACCACGTCTTGCGCCGGTCCGGCGTGTGCAGCTTGGGGTTGTTCCAGGCCACCACCCACACCGCATCGGCGCGGCAGCCCTTGGCCGAACAGATGGTGACATTCTCGGAAGCGTTCGGGGAGTTCACGCCTCAACCCTACGTCCCGCACCGCGCGGCCCTCACGCGCCGGCGCCTGGTGCAGACATGACGACGCCGGGCAGCCACGGGGGGAGCCGCCCGGCGTCGATCGGTCGCTCCGACGGGGGATGCGGAGCGCGTACGCAGTATGTCACGGGGGATGGCGCCCGGTGCACCGGAACCGCGTGATTGATCTGAGCTTTTCTTGAGCTTTGCGGAGCGACCGTCCGCTGCAAAGCCTCAGTCGCGCTCGCCGCGCGACTGCGTCGACTCCGCCGTCGGCCGTTCCGCAACGGATTCCGTGTCGCCCGAATCCAGCATCTTCCGCACGGGTTTGACGAACGTGGAGGGCAGCGAAGGGACGTTCTCCCGGCCGGCGTTGGCGATGACGACGGCGATGTACGGCAGCCCCATGCCGATCACCAACGTTGCGATGGCAATCGGACGTTCGATGTTCCACAGCACGGCGGTGAGCACCACCGCCACGGTCCGCACCGCCATCGAGATCACATACCGTCGCTGACGGCCCCGCACGTCCTCGGTGAGCCCCTGCCGGGCCCCCGTGATCCGGAAGGTTTCGACGCCGCCGTTCTGCTTCCGCATCACGTTCCACCACCTGCTCGGTCCTGCCGGATTCTCCCCGCATTCCGGTCAGTTCCCACGGTACGCCGGCCCATTCCGCCCTACGAGGCCGGGTCGTGCCGATGGCGTACGGGGTGTCCGACAGATGCGGTAGGGCGGACACCCCGCGCCGGCGGCCGTGCGCGGCCGGTGACTAACGGCCGGTGATCTGGGCCAGTTTGCGGCCGGCCTTGAGGTAGGCGACGCCCGCCGGGTCGGTCACCTTCTCCGCCAGCACCTCGGCCAGCGGCCGCACCGCGTCGGCCTCCGCCAGCACCACCGTCGACTGGCCGTCCGCGCCCTCGACCACCAGCCGCAGCGCGTTCTGCTTCGCCAGCCGCCGCGCCGCCGAGGCGCTCGGGGTGAACTCCAGCACCGTCGTCAGCACCGCCGCGACGGTCTGCGCACCGTGCTCACCGGCGTCCACCGACGGCAGCGACTCCACGTCCGCGAACGACTTCTTGGAGAACTGCGCCACGAAGCCGGCCCGGGCGGTCATCGCCGCGTCCAGCCCGTACAGCGCCGTCACGACCTCGCCCGCCAGGATCTTCTTGAGGTCCATCGGGTGCACCGACCGCTTCGCGACCCGGCCCAGCACGAGCGCGATCTCGTCGTCGGTCCACTCGGTCCACGCCTTGAGGTACGGCTCCATCAGCCGGTCCGGCACCGACATGATCTTGCCGAACACGTCGTCGGCGGGCGCGCTCAACCCGACGTAATTCCCCTTGGACTTGGACATCTTGGCGCCTGTGCCGTCCGTGCCCTCGATCAGCGGCATGGTCACCACGAGCTGCGGCCGCTGCCCGCGCAGCTCCATCAGCTTGCGCCCCATCTGGAGGTTGAGGAGCTGGTCGGAGCCGCCCAGCTCCACGTCACAGGCGAGCGCCACCGAGTCCAGGCCCTGCGCGACCGGGTAGAGCAGCTCGGTCATGGTCAGCCCGGAACCGGCCGCGAGCCGGTTGCGGAAGTCCTCGCGCTGGAGCAACTGCGCGGCCGGCACCTGCGCGAGCAGCCCCAGCAGCTCCGGGAAGGTGTACGGCGCCAGCCACTCGCTGTTCTGCCGGAAGCTGACCTTCTCGAAGTCGAAGAACGGGCGGACCTGCTGGCGGTAGGTGGCGAGGTTGTGCGCGATGTCCTCGTCGGTCAGCGGCGGCCGCTCGGCCGTCCGGCCCGACGGGTCGCCGATCTTGGCAGTGAAGTCGCCGATGATCAGGGTGACCTCGTGGCCTAGCCGCTGGAAGCGGCTGAGGATGATCAGCGGCACCGCGTGCCCGAGGTGCACATCGGTGGCCGTCGGGTCGATGCCCAGCTTGACGTGCAGCCCCTTGCCCGCCGCCCGGCGCTCCTCGATCCGCTCGGCCAGCTTCGCGACGCCCGGCAGCACCTCGACCGTGCGGGAGGCGATCAGCTCGGCCTGCTCCTTCGGCGACAGGTCCGTCAGGTCCAGATAGCGCCGCTCACCGGTCTCCTGGAGCAGCTCCCGGACGGTGTCGTCCGAGGAGAGGTCGGTGGAGAGCAGTGTGCTGGCGCGGGCGACGGATTCGCCGAGGCGTGTCATGGCGTCCCTGATCAATCGTGGTTCCCAAACGGGAGGACAGGGCGACAGTCTATTAGGCCGGTCCCCGGAGGTCGTCGGGATATCCGCCGGCCCGACCGCCCGGGCCGCCGCCCCGCCCCCGCAAGCCGGGGGCCGGTGCGGCGCCCCGCTCACACGCCCCGGCTGACCGAGCTCATGTTGAAGTCCGGCACCCGCAGCGGTGGCATCGCGGTCCGCGGGAAGGAGTCCCCCCACTCGCGCGACAGCGTCCGCTCGGTCCGGCCCGCCGCCACCGCCCGGCCCAGCAGGTCCACCGGCGACTCGTTGAACCGGAAGTTGTTGACCGCGCCGACCACCTCGCCGCCCTCGACGAGATAGACCCCGTCCCGGGTCAGCCCGGTCAGCAGCAGCGTCGCCGGATCGACCTCGCGGATGTACCACAGGCAGGTGAGCAGCAGCGTCGGCCCGTCATGGCCGGCGGCGGCCACCATCGCGTCGAGGGAGTCCGAACTCCCGCCCTCCAACAGGAGGTTGTCGACCGCCGGCGCCACCGGCAGGCCGGTGAGCGCGGCGCCGTGCCGGGTGGCCACCAGGCGGTCCAGCACGCCCCCGCGCACCCAGTCGGTGGCGGTCAGCGGCAGCCCGTTGTCGAAGACCGAGGCGTCGGTGCCGGAGGCGTGGGTCAGCACGAACGGCGCGCACTGAAGCCCGGGGGCCGCGGGGTCGCTGCGCAGCGTCAGCGACAGGTCGCTGAGCCGCTCACCGACCCGGGTCCGCGCCGGGCCGCCCGCCCTGGAGAAGACCGTGCGGCCCTCGGCGGTGTCCCGGGCGGTGGCCGACCACTGCTGGTAGATCAGCAGGTCCGCGACGGCGGCGGGCGGCAGCAGGGTGTCGTAGCGGCCGGCCGGCAGGTCGATCCGGCGCTCCGCCCAGCCCAGCCGGCGGGCCAGCTCGGCGTCCAGGTGCCGCGGATCGGTGTCGGTGAAGTCCCGGGTGGACCGGCCGGCCCAGGCCGAGCGGGTGCCGTCCGCGGACCGGGCGTTGAGCTCCAGCGTCCCGGTGGGCTGGTCGTGCCGCAGCCGCAGCCCGGTGGAGGTGCCCAAGTACGAGGAGACGACGGTGTGTTGGGCGAAGCCGTACAGGGCGCGGCCGCCCGCCCGGGCCTGCCGGAAGGACTCCCCGAGGGCCGGGGCGAACGCGTCGAAGACGCCCGGGGAGGTCTCGGCGGGGGCGTCGGCGAAGCCCGCGCCGGCGCCCGCCGGGCCCTCGGTGACCAGCGGCCCCGCGTCCTCGGCCGGACCGGCGTCCGCGGCCGCCGCCTCCGCCGCCCGCACCAGCGGCTCCAGCTCCCCCGCGGTCACCGCCGACCGCGAGACCACCCCGGACGCGGTCCCCTGGGCGCCGTCCACCGTCGCCACCACCGTGACCGTCCGGCCGCGGGTGGTGCCGTTGGTGGTGAGCGCGCTGCCCGCCCAGCGCAGATGGGCGTCGGAGCGCTCCTCGACGAGGACCACGAGGCCGTCGGCGCGGGACAGCGCCAGGGCCCGTTCGACGATCTCGTGCGGCCGGTTGCCGCGCCTGGCCCGCTGACTCATCGCCCTGCCTCCTGCGTGGTGTTGAGGACCTGCACGCCTTCGAAGACCGCCGCCGGGCAGCCGTGGGAGACCGCCGCGATCTGGCCCGGCTGGGCCTTGCCGCAGTTGAAGGCGCCGCCCAGGACATAGGTCTGTGGGCCGCCGAGCGCGGTCAACGACCCCCAGAAGTCGGTGGTGGTGGCCTGATAGGCGACGTCGCGCAGTTGACCGGCCAGGCGCCCGTTGCGGATCAGGAACGCCCGCTGCTGGGTGAACTGGAAGTTGTAGCGCTGCATGTCGATGGACCACGAGCGGTCGCCTACGAGGTAGATGCCGCGCTCCACCCCGGAGATCAACCCCTCCGTCGACGGGCCGTCCAGCGCAGGACGGAGCGAGACGTTGGCCATCCGCTGGACCGGCACATGGCCGGGGGAGTCCGCGAACGCACAGCCGTTGGAGCGCGCGAGCCCGGCCAACTTCGCCGTCCTGCGGTCGAGTTGGTAGCCGGTCAGGATCCCGTCCGTGACCAGGTCCCAGGACTGGGCGGCCACCCCCTCGTCGTCGTAGCCGACGGTGGCCAGGCCGTGCTCCGTGATCCGGTCGCCGGCCACGTTCATCAGCGGCGAGCCGTAGACCAGCGAGCCGAGCCGGTCGAAGGTGGCGAACGAGGTGCCGGCGTAGGCCGCCTCGTAGCCCAGCGCGCGGTCCAGTTCGGTGGCGTGCCCGACCGACTCGTGGATCGTCAACCAGAGGTTGGACGGGTCGATGACCAGGTCGTAGGCGCCGGGCTCGACGCTCGGCGCGCGCAGCTTGCCGGCCAAGTGCTCCGGGAGCGCGGCGAGTTCGCCGTCCCAGTCGTGGCCTTCGGTCAGGTACTCCCAGCCCCGGCCGACCGGTGGCGCGAGGGTCCGCATCGACTCGAAGTCGCCGGTGGCCGGGTCCACCGCGACCGCGGTCAGCTCCGGGTGGAGCCGGATCCGCTGCTGGGTGGTGCTGGTGCCGGCGGTGTCGGCGTAGAACTTGTTCTCCTGGGCGGCCAGGAGGTGCGCGTCGACGTGCGCCACCCCGGGGGCGGCCAGCAATCGGGCGCTCCACTCGGCCAGCAGCCCGGTCTTCTCGGCATCCGGGACGTCGAAGGGGCTGACCTCGTACGAGGACACCCAGGTGCGGTCCCGGTAGACGGGCTCGTCGGCCAGCTCCACCCGCTCCCCGGCGCCCGCGGCCCGCGCCACCTTGGCGGACAGCCGCGCCATCGCCACCGCCTGGCCGGCGACCCGGGCCGCGGCGTCCATGGTCAGGTCCACGCCGGAGGCGAAGCCCCAGGCGCCGTTGTGCACCACCCGCACCGCGTAGCCGAGGTCGGTGGTGTCGGCGGTGGCCGACGTTCGGGCGTCGCGCAACTGCCACAGCGCGCTGCGGACCCGTTCCAGGCGAAAGTCGGCGTGCTCCGCGCCGAGCGCGCGGGCCCGCGCCAGGGCGGCATCGGCCAGCGCGTGCAACGGCAGCGCGCGGAAGGTCTCATCGAGTTCATGGGGTGCGGCGGGCACGGCATCCTCCCGTAGTTCGGCGGGAGCATCATCCCCTGCTTCTGTGGAGACCCGACAGTGACCGGGGCGCGCCCCTGTCCGGGCTCGATTCTCCGGAAGGGGCCCCTGACCGATAGTTTCGTACCGAACGCAAGACGAACGGGACACGGAAAGGGTGATCTCTTGAGCCGCTCGGTTCTGGTCACCGGAGGCAATCGCGGCATCGGCTTGGCCATCGCCCGCGCCTTCGCCGAGGCAGGCGACAAGGTCGCCATCACCTACCGCTCGGGCGAGCCCCCGGCGGGTTTTTTGGCCGTGAAGTGCGACATCACGGACGCCGAGCAGGTCGAGCAGGCGTACAAGGAGATCGAGGAGAAGCAGGGTCCGGTCGAGGTGCTGGTGGCCAACGCCGGCATCACCCGCGACCAGTTGCTGATGCGGATGTCCGAGGAGGACTTCAGCGCCGTCCTCGACACCAACCTGACCGGCACGTTCCGGGTGGTCAAGCGCGCCAACCGCGCGATGCTGCGGGCCCGCAAGGGGCGGATCGTCCTGATCTCGTCGGTGGTCGGCCTGATGGGCGCGGCGGGGCAGGCCAACTACGCCGCCTCCAAGGCCGCGCTGGTCGGCTTCTCCCGTTCGCTCGCGCGTGAGCTGGGCAGCCGCAACATCACGGTCAACGTCGTCGCGCCCGGTTTCGTCGACACCGACATGACCCGGGTGCTCAGCGACGAGCAGCGGGAGAGCATCGTGAAGCAGGTGCCGCTGGCGCGTTACGCGCAGCCCGAGGAGGTCGCCGCCTCCGTCCGCTTCCTGGCCTCCGACGAGGCCGCGTACATCACCGGAGCCGTCATTCCCGTCGACGGCGGATTGGGCATGGGGCACTGAGCACGATGACGAACACCAGCGGAATCCTTGCCGGCAAGCGCATCCTGATCACGGGCGTGCTGATGGAGTCCTCGATCGCCTTCCACGCGGCCAAGGTCGCGCAGGAGCAGGGCGCCGAGGTCATCCTGACCGCCTTCCCGCGGCCGACGCTCACCGAGCGCATCGCCAAGAAGCTGCCGAAGCCGGCCAAGGTCGTCGAGCTCGACGTGACCAACCAGGAGCACCTGGACCGCCTGGAGGGCGTGGTCCGCGAGGAGCTCGGTGGCCTGGACGGCATCGTCCACTCCATCGGCTTCGCCCCGCAGGACGCGCTCGGCGGCAACTTCCTCAACACGCCCTTCGAGTCGGTCGCCACGGCCATGCACGTCTCGGCGTTCTCCCTGAAGTCGCTGACCATGGCCTGCCTGCCGCTGATGCCGGACGAGGGCGGCTCGGTGGTCGGCCTGACCTTCGACGCCCAGTTCGCCTGGCCGCAGTACGACTGGATGGGCCCGGCCAAGGCCGCCCTGGAGGCCACCAACCGCTACATGGCGCGGGACCTCGGCAAGCGGAACATCCGCTGCAACCTCATCTCGGCCGGCCCGATCGGCTCGATGGCCGCCAAGTCCATCCCGGGCTTCTCGGACCTGGCCGACGTGTGGAACACCCGCTCCCCGCTGGAGTGGGACATGGCCGACCCGGAGCCCGCGGGCCGCGGCATCGTCGCCCTGCTGTCGGACTTCTTCCCGAAGACCACCGGCGAGATCATCCACGTCGACGGCGGCGTGCACATGATGGGCGCCTGACGCCCGCCGCGACACCCGTCGCACTTCCCCAACTGCCCGTCCCGGTACGCCCGGGGCGGGCAGTTGCGCGTTGCGGTGGTGCGTTCCGGCCATCTGTTGCGGCTGCGCGTTGCGGCTCTGCGTGGTGGCTCGGCACCGCGGTGGCGTGGTTCCGGGCGGGTGCCGGTCTGCGTTTCCCGGGCGGGCGTGCCCGCCTGCTCCGCCCGGCCGGGAGCACCCGCCCGCGTTGCCGGCCGAGAACGCACGTCGCTCCGCCGCACCGGGAACATCCGCTCACCCGCGGCCCGTTGTGGCCCCGCAGGGGGCGTTCATGTCCCCTACGGGACGTGTTCGACCGCCCCTACGGGCCCCGCCCCGGGTCGGCACCCGTAGGAGTGGGCGCCCGCCTCGGCCGCGGCCCGCTCGCCGTCGCCCGCGCGGATCGCCGCCACCAGTCGCGCGTGGTCCATCCGCGCCTCGGGGCGCAGCTCCTCGCCGACGTCGGCGCGCAGGAACTCCCGCAGCACACCGCCGAGATCGGCGTAGATCTCGGCCAGCACGTCGTTGTGGGAGGCCGCCACCACCGCCATGTGCAGCGTCGCGTCGGCCTCCACGAACGCCGCGGCGGCGCCCGACTCCCAGGCCCGCTCGCGGCGTTCCAGCAGCGCGTCGAGCTGGCGCAGGTCCTGCTCGGTGCGGCGGTGCGCGGCGAGCCGGGCGGCCTCGGTCTCCAGGGCGGAGCGCAGTTCGGCGACGTGCCGGGGGTCGGCGTCGGCGAACCTGCGGTGCATCACCCCGGCCAGCTCACTGGTCGCGACGACGTAGGTGCCCGAACCCTGCCGGATGTCGAGCAGGCCGTTGTGCGCCAGTGCCCGGACGGCCTCGCGGACGGTGTTGCGGGCCACCCCGAGCTGCTCGACCAGTTCCGGCTCGGTCGGGATGCGGGACCCCACGGGCCAGTCGCCGGACGTGATCTGGGCGCGCAGTTGCGCGATCACCTGGTCCGCCAGCGCGGACCGGCGGGGCGAGGTCAGGGGCATGGCTGGGCTCCGGGGGGCTGGGGCCGGTCGGCCGGGCGGACGGCGGCGGCGCGGACACGGGCCGGCCGGCGGGGTCCGCGGCGCCGTGGAGGTGAGCCGAGGCTACCGACAATGACTGGACAACTATTCATCCCATGATTCTATGATGGCCGCTATGTCAGACGACGACCTCGCGATCCTCGGCCCGGCCGCCGGACCCACGACCTCCCCCGCCCCGTCCGGGGCAGGGCCCACCACGGGCGCCGCCCCCGAGCCCGTGCCGGAGCCGGGGCCGGCCGCCCGTTGGCTGCCGCGGATCGTGGTCGCCGGACTGGTGCTCGCCGCGCTCAACCTCCGCCCGGCCATCACCAGCCTCGGTGCGCTGCTGAAGGAGGTCCGCGAGGGGCTCGGCATGAGCGGTACGGTCGCCGGCCTGCTGACGTCCGTACCGGCGCTGTGCTTCGCCGTCTTCGGCTTCGCCGCGCCCCGGTTGGCCCGGCGGTGGGGGCCGGGCGCGGTGGTCTGCGCCGGCATGGTCGCGATCACGGTGGGCGTCGTGGCGCGCCCGTATGCCGGCGGTACGCCCGGGTTCCTGGCCGGCAGCGCGCTGGCCCTGGCCGGCATCGCGGTCAGCAACGTCCTGCTGCCGGTGATCATCAAGACCTGGTTCCCCGACCGGGTCGGCCCGATGACCGGGGTCTACTCCATGGCACTGGCCCTGGGGACCTCGCTCGCCGCTGCGCTCACCGTCCCCATGACGGCCGCGCTGGGCGGTAGTTGGCGCTCCGGCCTGACGGTGTGGGCGCTGCTCGCCGTGCTCGCGGTGCTGCCGTGGCTGGTGGTGCTCCGGTGGCGTCCGGCCGCCGCCGCGCCCACACCGGGAAGCGGCGCGCCGGCGGCTGCGGAAACCCCCATACGCATCACCGCGTCGCCGACCGCCTGGGCGCTGGCCGTCTTCTTCGGCCTCCAGGCGACGGCCGCCTACATCACCATGGGGTGGATGCCGCAGATCTTCCGCGACGCCGGGGTCTCGGCGGGCACCGCGGGGGTGTTGCTGGCCGTCACCATGGCGGTCGGCGTCCCGCTCTCCTTCGTCCTGCCGCGGCTGGCGTCCCGGATGCGGCACCAGGGGCCGCTGGTGGTCGTCCTCGGCGTCTGCGGACTGGCCGGGTACACGGGGCTGTGGCTGGCGCCGGCCGCCGGTGCCTGGGGCTGGGCCCTGCTGATGGGCATCTCCAACTGCGCCTTCCCGCTGGCCCTGACGATGATCGGGATGCGCTCCGCCAGCCCGGCCGGGGTGGTCAAGCTGTCCGCCTTCGCGCAGAGCGTGGGGTATCTGATCTCCATCCCCGGGCCGTTGCTGGTCGGCACGCTCTACCAGCACAGCGGTGGTTGGGGGTTGCCGATCGCGCTGATGATCGGGCTGATGGTGCCGCAGATCGCGGTGGGCGTGCTGGCGGGCCGCAACCGCCGCATCGAGGACGAGCGCTGAGGACCGCTGACGGGGGCGGGCGGATGGCCATCGGCCGCCGCCCGCGGCGTCGTTCCGGCGCCCCGCGCACCCCGACGCGAGCCCTGGGCGGAGCGGTGCCGGGGGCGGGTGCGACACTGGGCGCATGCCAGTCCTCGAACCGAATCCGCAGGGCAGCCAGAAGAAGCTGCTGCAAGTCCTGGGCCTGATGCTCGGGGTGACCGCCGTCGTCGCCATCATCGCCAGCATCGCCGCGCGATGAGGGGTGACCCGGTCCCCGGGGTGGGGTTGTCCCCCCATCCCCTAGGGGGCCGGTGTCAGGGGTGAATGGGTGGCTTCCCGGATAGGAACGGCCGCCGGGAGTCCGTAGCGTCACCGTCACACCGCGGAACGGCGGTGGGTGCCCCGCGGCCCCGCGGGCGCACGAGCCCTTGAGTGACCTTCCGGAGCCTGCCATGTCCACCGCGTTCAGCCGTCCGTCCGCAGCGCAGGGCACCCGCCTGCGGAAGGCGCTGCCGTGGTGGGGAGTGGCGCTGCCGGTGCTCTCGTTCATAGCCCTGCTGCTGCTCGTCGCCAATCCCGGTGCGGCGAGCGCGGCCGGCGCGGAGCGGGCCTCGCAGACCCTCGGGCCGCTGCTGGAATTCGTCGCCAGGGTGCTGCGGCTCGGGGGGTGAGCGGGGCTCCCTCCGGGGTGCCGACGACGACGCCCGGGGCACATCACCCGCCCGAGCGGAGCGCCCCAACACCCCGCGCCGGGTGGCGGGTTTCATGCGAAGCTGGGACGCATGAGCGTCGATACACCCCGCCGGATTGTCCTGCTCCGACACGCCAAGGCCGAATGGTCGAACGACAGTGACCACGAGCGTCCGCTCGCCGAACGCGGCCGCAAGGACGCCCCGGTCGCCGGCCGCTGGCTGGCCGGCGCCGGAGTCGCCCCCGCCCTGACTCTCTGCTCGACGGCCGCCCGCACCCGAGAGACCTGGAAGCTGGTCGTCTCCGAGCTTCCGCACCGCCCCAAGACCGTCTACGACGAGCGGCTGTACGAGGCGTCCCTCGGCGAGCTCATCGCGATCCTGAACGAGACCTCCGACGAGGTGGACGACCTGCTGGTCGTCGGGCACAACCCCGGGGTGCACGCCCTCGCCGACGCGCTGGCCGGCGAGGCCGAGGGGGATCTGCTGGCCCGGATGAACCGCAGCGGCTTCCCGACGTCGGCGATGGCGGTACTGACCTTCAACGGCAGTTGGAAGGCGGTCGAGCACGGCATCGGCCGGCTGGTCGCGTTCTGGTCGCCGCACGCCTGAGGCCGCCCCGCGCCCCCGGGACGACGTCCCGCCCGACCCCCACCGCCCGGCGCGACGGCCCCGTTCCCGCACGACCAGCGGCCCACGGCGGCCCAGTTGAGCGTCGAGACGTAACGGCCCCGAAGCGCACGATGCGCCTCGGGGCCTCTTCCGCGTCCGGGCCGGGTCCGGGCCCGATCCCTCACTCCGCGTGGGTGTTCGCCGCCTCCACCTCTTCGCGGGTGATCCCCAACAGATAGAGCACGGTGTCCAGGAACGGCACGTTCACCGCGGTGTGCGCGGCCTCGCGGACCACCGGCTTGGCGTTGAAGGCGACGCCCAGCCCCGCCGTGTTGAGCATGTCCAGGTCGTTGGCGCCGTCGCCGATCGCGACGGTCTGCATCAGCGGCACCCCGGCCTCGTGCGCGAACCGCCGCAGCAGCCGCGCCTTGCCGGCCCGGTCCACGATGTCCCCGACGACCCGCCCGGTCAGCTTGCCGTCGACGATCTCCAGGGTGTTGGCGGCGGCGAAGTCCAGCCCCAGCTCCTCCTGGAGCGCGTCGGTGACCTGGGTGAAACCGCCCGAGACCACGCCGACTTGGTAGCCGAGCCGCTTCAGCGTGCGGACCAGGGTGCGCGCGCCCGGCGTCAGCCGCACCTCCTTGCGGACGAGGTCCACCACGGACGCGTCCAGCCCGCCCAGCAGCTCGACCCGGGCGTGCAGCGACCGCTCGAAGTCCAGCTCCCCGCGCATCGCGGCGGCGGTCACCTCGGCGACCTCGGCCTCGCACCCGGCGTGCGCCGCGAAGAGCTCGATCACCTCGTCCTGGATGAGGGTGGAGTCGACGTCCATGACCACCAGCCGCTGCGCCCGCCGCTGGAGCCCGGCCGCGACCACCGCGACGTCCACCCCCAACTGCGCCGCCTCCGGCGCCAGCACGCTGCGCAGCGCCTCGGTCTCCGCGCCCGAGACCGCGAACTCGACGGCCGTCACCGGGTACTTGGCGAGTCGGAAGATGCGGTCGATGTTGCCCCCGGTGGCCGTTATGGCGGAGGCGATGGCGGCCGTCGACTCCGCGGTGAGCGGGTGGCCCAGCACGGTGACGTGGGAGCGGCCCAGGCCGCGCGGGCGGTTGTCGCCGCGGCCGGAGATGATCTCGGCCTGGAGGTTCAGGGACTCGGCCCAGCTGTGGACGGTGGCCCGGAGGTCGCCCTCGGAGGCGCCGCTGCCGCCCCGGTCGGGGGAGGGGGCGGTGACCAGCACGCACAGGGTGATGCGCCCTCGGGTCACCACCTGTTCGATGTCCACGACGTCGACGGAGTAGGCGGCCAGGGTGTCGAAGAGGCCCGCGGTGATACCGGGCCGGTCCTTCCCGAAGATCTTGACGAGGAGTGTCGGTACGTCTTCGCCTGGTCCGGCGGCGGCAGGCGGGGTCTGCGATGCGCTCATGGTGCCCTTACGGTATCCGGCGGCCGGCCGGGGCCGTACGGGTGTCCGGGGTTCGGACCCGCGGCGTCACAGGGTCACCGACCCGCCACCGAAGCGGTCGGGCGCCCGGTCCGCGGGGGCCGGGGCGATCGTTATGGACTCGTGTCCGCGCCCGCCCGGTTGCACCGGTCCGAGGGACCGCGCTGGCACTCCAACTCCCCTTTTGGTATGGCGTTTTCGCGGCCAGGGGAGCCGTCCGGGGCCGCCCCGGTGCATCGAATGCCCCGAATTCCCGGCATTGTGGGCTCCAGCGGGCTATTCCGGCTCTCCGGGAGGGTTCGCCGGATGCCGGCAGAAGTGCTCCGCCCCCGCTCCCGTCCCGGTTTCCCGTCCGCCGGCCGAGCCTGAAATAGTTCCTCACGATGTTTCGCCATCCCTAGACTTCCCGCACAGGGCGTCACTCGGGGGACTATGTAATGGGGCATGGAGTGCCTGAACTCGTACTGGAATTGAACGGAAGGACCTGGACGCTCGACCCGTCCAGGTCCTACAGCGTGGGCCGTGATCCGCAGGGCGACATGGTGCTCGACGACGCCAGGGTCTCCTGGCGGCACGCCAGCCTCCGATGGTCCGGCCGTAGCTGGCTGATCGAAGACCACGACAGCACCAACGGCACCTACGTTCGGGGCCAGCGCATCCAGCAACTGGAGATCGGCCCGGGCGCCGCCGTCCACCTGGGCAACGCCACCGACGGCCCCCGGTTGACCCTGTCCGCCGCCGGGGTGTCGAACGACGCCCTCCAGACGCAGGCCATGACGACCACGCCGCACCAGGGCTGGCCGGTCCCGCCCGCGCAGCAGCCGCCCGCCCAACAGGGCTGGCAGGCGCCGCCGCAGGGCCACCAGCAGCCGTACGTCCCGCCGCAGCAGGCCCAGCAGCCGCAGCAGGGCGCGCCCCAACAGGCCGCGTCCGCCGGGGCGTCCGCGCCGCAGCAGCAGGCCCCGCAGGCCCAGGGCGGCGACCGCAGCCCGACCACCTTCCACCGCCTGGACACCGGCCGGGTGATGCGGATCGGTCGTGCGCTCGACAACGAGTTGGTCGTCTCCGACCTCCAGGTCTCCCGCCACCACGCGGAGTTCCGGGCCACGCCCGAGGGCCGGTTCGAGATCCGCGACCTCGGCAGCCACAACGGCACCTACGTCAACGGCCAGCCGGTCCCCAAGTCCGGCACCGCGCTGATCGGCCCGAACGACACCGTCGGCGTCGGCCACTCCACCTTCCGGCTGGTCGGGGACCGGCTGGAGGAGTTCGTCGACACCGGTGAGGTCTCCTTCTCGGCCCGCCACCTCACCGTCACCGTCGACGGCGGCAAGCAGATCCTCAAGGACGTCTCCTTCGGCGTCCCCGAGAAGTCCCTGGTCGCCGTCATCGGCCCGTCCGGCTCCGGCAAGTCGACGCTGCTCAAGGCGCTGACCGGCTACCGCCCCGCCAACGAGGGCGAGGTCCTCTACGACCACCGCAACCTCTACACGCACTTCGCCGAGCTGCGCCAGCGCATCGGCCTGGTCCCGCAGGACGACATCCTCCACAAGGAGTTGACCGTCCAGAAGGCCCTGCGCTACGCCGCCAAGCTGCGCTTCCCCGGCGACACCGCGGAGTCCGAGCGCGAGGCCCGGATCGACGAGGTGCTGCGCGAGCTCAAGCTGGACATCCACAAGGACAAGAAGGTCACCTCGCTCTCCGGCGGCCAGCGCAAGCGCGTCTCGGTCGCCCTGGAGCTGCTGACCAAGCCGTCGCTGATCTTCCTCGACGAGCCGACCTCCGGCCTCGACCCGGGCATGGACCGCGACGTCATGCAGTTGCTGCGCGGCCTGGCCGACGACGGCCGCACCGTCCTGGTCGTCACCCACTCGGTGGCCGAACTCGCGCTGTGCGACCGGCTGTTGGTGATGGCTCCGGGCGGTTCGGTGGCCTACTTCGGCCCGCCCCAGGAGGCGCTGAACTTCTTCCAGTACGGATCCTGGGCCGACGTCTTCTCGGCGTTCGAGAACTACCGCGACTACGACTGGGCCGGCCGCTGGCGCGGCTCCCCGCACTACCAGATGTACGCCGCCGACCTCGACGCCGCCCCGCCGCAGGCGGTCAGCGTCCAGGCCCCGCCGGCCCGCATACAGAAGTCCCAGAGCTGGGGCTCCCAACTGTGGACCCTGATGCGGCGCTACGTCTCCGTGCTCGCCTCCGACCGGGGCTTCCTCGCCCTGATGGTGCTGCTGCCGGCCGTCCTCGGCGTGGTCTCGCTGCTGATCCCCAGCGACTACGGCCTCGGCTACGGCCCCGAGAAGCAGCTCGGCATGCGCCCCAACCGCGATGCCAGCACCATCATGCTGATCCTCGCGGTCGGCATGTGCTTCTCCGGCGCCGCCAACTCGGTCCGCGAACTGATCAAGGAGCGGGTCATCTACGAGCGCGAACGGGCCACCGGCCTGTCGCGGTCGGCGTACCTGATGTCCAAGGTCATCGTGCTCGGTGTGGTCACCGCCATCCAGGGCGTGATCCTCGCGGCCATCGGCTTCTCCGTGCGGACCATGCCGTCCCAGGGCCTGATCGTGCCGAAGATGCCGGCGATCGAGATGACCGTCGCGATCATCGCCCTCGGCTTCACCTCGATGATGGTCGGCCTGATCATCTCCGCGCTGGTCAAGACCGCCGAGAAGACCATGCCGCTGCTGGTCATGTTCGCCATCGTCCAGGTCGTCTTCACCGGCGTGCTCTTCCAACTCTTCAACACCGTCGGCGTCTCCCAGCTCTCCTGGCTGATGCCCTCACGCTGGGGCGTCTCCGCGATGGGCGCGACCGCCGACATGAACACGCTGCTGCCCTGGGAGGTCGGCCACCCCGACCCGCTGTGGAAGCACCAGACCGGCGTCTACGTGATGGACGTGGTCATCCTGCTCGCCCTGGGCGTCGGGCTCGCCTTCGTCGTCGCGCGGCTGCTGCGCCGCCACGAGCCGGAGGTCATGCGCAAGTAGCGCCGGCACGCGCCAACGTCAAGGGGCGGCACCCGAGTTCGGGTGCCGCCCCTTGACGTGCCGTTGCGCGCCGGTGCGGTGCGTGGTGAACGCCCGGCTCAGTAGGCCGAGTTGACGTTGTCCATCGAGCCGTAGCGGTTGGCCGCGTACTTGCAGGCGGCGGTGATGTTGGCGACCGGGTCGTAGATGTTCCAGGACGTGCCGGGGACGTGGAACTCGCGGAACGTCGGGTCGATGACCTGGAGCAGCCCCTTGGACGGGATGCCCATCTGGGCGTTGGAGTCCCAGAGGTTGATCGCGTTGGGGTTGCCGGAGGACTCGCGCATCAGGTTGCGGAAGATCCCGTCGTAGCTGCCCGGGATGTTGTGCCTCGCCATGATGTCCAGCGACTCGCGGATCCAGCCGTCCAGGGTGTTCGGGTATATCTTCGCCGGCTTCGGGGCGGCGGCCGGGACGGCCTCGCGGACGGCGGAGCGGCTCGCGGCCTCCTTGCCCTGGCGCTCCTGCTCGACCTTGGCCTTGGCGGCTTGCTCGGCCTTCTGCTTGGCGAGCGCGGCCTCGGCCTTGCCCTGGGCGGCGGAGGCGTCGGCCTGCTGGGCGATGGTGGCCTGCTGGGCGCGGGCGGCGGTGTCGACGGCGCTGAAGGCCACCGGCTTGATGTTCAGGTTGGCGGAGGGCGCCTCGGCCTTGCCCTGGCTGGCGTCGGCCCCCGGGACGACGGTGAAGACCAGTGCGGCGGCACCGGCCGCGGCGACACCGGCGGCGGTGAGCTTGTGGGCCCGGGTCAGGTTCAGACTGGCGTGCTTCGGCATGGCGGACGACCTCTTCCGATGGGGGACATCGCACGGGCCAAGAGCGGCGGCAGAACGCCGAGTTCCGATCCGGCGCCGAGCGACGGGAGCCATTCTTAGCGGCCGAAAATTCGCCGAGCAACGATGTGACGTACGATCCCGGTTAGTGGGAACGGGCCGGTCCAGATCGCGTCCGAGCGGGAATATTCCCAGCTCACGGCGGATTTCCCGATCCACTAACCAGGTTCGTAAGTGACCTGCGCCCTATGCGCGGGGTCACAGCGGGCAGAGGTTTATCTCGCGTTTAGTAGTTGCGATCGCACAGGTCGTGTGCGGGATGCGGGCGGGGTGGCCCGGGTCAGACCTCGACCAAGACCTGGTCAAGGGACTTTCGTACCAAATCCGGCACCCGGCAGTCCGGGGCCGGGTAGCCGACGGGAATCACCGCGAACGCCTTCTCGTTGGCCGGCCGGCCCAGTACCTCCTGGAGGAACCGCATCGGGCTCGGGGTGTGCACCAGCGCCGCCAGCCCGGACAGGTGCAGCGCCGACAGCAGCATCCCGACCGCGATGCCCACCGACTCGTCCACGTAGTAGTGCTTGTGCTTGGTGCCGTCCGGGCCCAGCCAGTGCCGCTGCTGGAAGATCACGATCAGTTGCGGGGCGTCGGTCAGATGCGGCTTGACCTCGTCCGTGCCCAGCGGCCGCAGCGCCGCCAGCCACTCCTCGCCCAGCCGCCCCGCGTAGGAGCGCTGTTCCTCGGCCTCCGCCGCCGCCCGGATCCGGCGGCGCACCTCGGCGTCCTTGACCAGGACGAACGTCCACGGCTGCTGGTGCGCGCCGGACGGCGCGGTGGCGGCGCAGGCGATCGCGTCCCGGACCACCTGCTCCGGCACCGGGTCGGCGGCGAACTGCCGCACCGTCCGCCGCCGGTCCATCCGCTCCCGCAGCTCGGCGGCGCGGGCCAGCGATTCGTCCGCGGGCATCCGCTCCGGCCGGTACGGCACCGACCGGTAGGGCTCGCCGTGAGTGGGCGTCCAACGCTTCGTCGGGGGTGTCGGCGCGCTGTGCGCCTGTGATGAAGAGGACATGCCCACGAGTCTGGGTCCGGGCCGCCGGCTCGCGCCGCGGATCACCGAATTCGTGCCGATTCCCTCCGCGTGCGCGGCTCGATCGCCGCGCCACCGCGCTCCCGGCCCGCACCCATCGCACTCTCTGTCCCTATATAAGGAGACAAGGGCTGATTTACAGGCGAACACAGCCCTTCTCAGCACCTCGCCACCAGACCCCTTCTTATGGGGCCCTCTATATAAGGAGCCGCGTATAGCGCATATCCAGCTAAACCGGAGCGCTCCGGTCACGTTCCTGGCCAAGGCCGATCGGCTCCGCGCTCCAGGGGGCGTTCGGCCTAGGTCAGCGGGCGTAGGCGCGGAGCGTCGGCGGACCGATACGGGGTGATCGACGCGCCGGTACGGTGAAGCCATGAGCACCGGACCGGGTGCCGGGATCCCCGCGGTGAGCACCGCGATCCTGGCCATGAGCAGGCATTTGGAGGTGCGCGACGTCCTCAAGACGATCGTCGCCTCGGCCCGCGAACTCCTGGACGCCGAGTACGCCGCGCTCGGCGTGCCGGACGACCACGGAGGCTTCGCCCAGTTCGTCGTGGACGGCGTCAGCGCCGAGCAGTGGAAGGCCATCGGCCCGCTGCCCCGCCAACACGGCATCCTCGCCGCGATGCTGCACAACGCCACCCCCGAGCGGCTCGCCGACGTCCGCGAGGACCCCCGCTTCGGCGGCTGGCCCGCCGCCCACCCGGACATGTCCGACTTCCTCGGCCTCCCGGTCGCCGACGGCGACGAGATCCTCGGCGCGCTCTTCCTGGCCAACAAGCGCTGCCCCAAGCCCGCCGGCGGGTGCGGCTTCACCGAGGAGGACGAGCGGCTGCTCGGGATACTCGCCCAGCACGCCGCCATCGCCCTCACCAACGCCCGCCTCTACGAGCGCAGCCGCGAGCTGACCATCGCCGGCGAGCGCGCCCGGCTCGCCCACGAGCTGCACGACGCGGTCTCCCAGAAGCTGTTCTCGCTCCGGCTCACCGCCCAGGCCGCGACCGCCCTGGTCGACCGTGACCCGGCCCGCGCCAAGGACGAGCTCCACCAGGTCGCCGCCCTGGCCGCGGAGGCCGCCGACGAGCTCCGCGCCGCCGTCGTCGAGCTGCGCCCGGCGGCCCTGGACGAGGACGGGCTGGTCGCCACCCTCCGCTCCCAGGTCCAGGTCCTGGACCGGGCGCACACCGCCCGGGTCAGCTTCGCCGCCCAGGGCGTGCGGGCGCTGCCCTCCGCCCAGGAGGAGGCGCTGCTCCGGGTCGCCCAGGAGGCGCTGCACAACGCGCTGCGCCACTCCGGCGCCGCGCACGTCGAGGTGAGCCTCACCCGGTCCGGCCAGGGCGCCCTGCTGCGGGTCGCCGACGACGGGCGGGGCTTCGACACCGGCGTCGTCCGCCGGGCCGGACGGCACCTGGGCCTGGTGTCGATGCACGACCGCGCCGGCGGCGTCGGCGGCACGCTCACCGTGGAATCGGAGCCCGGCAAGGGCACCACTGTCGAGATGGAGGTGCCCGGTGGCTGAACACCCGCAGGGCGGTACCGAACGGGCCACCGGCGAGGGCCACGCGATCCGCGTGCTGCTCGTCGACGACCACCAGGTCGTCCGCCGCGGCCTGCGCACGTTCCTGGAGGTCCAGGACGACATCGAGGTGGTGGGGGAGGCGTCCGACGGAGCCGAGGGCGTCGCCGCCACCGAGCAACTGCGCCCGGACGTCGTCCTCATGGACATCAAGATGCCCGGCATGGACGGCGTCGAGGCGCTCCGCCAGCTCCGCGCGCTCGACAACCCGGCCAAGGTGCTGGTCGTCACCAGCTTCACCGAGCAGCGCACCGTCGTCCCGGCGCTGCGCGCGGGCGCGTCCGGCTACGTCTACAAGGACATCGACCCGGACGCGCTGGCCGGAGCCATCCGCTCGGTGCACGCCGGTCATGTGCTGCTCCAGCCCGAGGTGGCCGGCGCGCTGCTGTCGCAGGAGGACAACAACGGCGGTCAGGGGCGCGGCGGTTCGCTCACCGAGCGGGAGCGGGAGGTGCTGGGGCTGATCGCGGACGGCCGTTCCAACCGCGAGATCGCCCGGACGCTGGTGCTCTCGGAGAAGACCGTCAAGACCCATGTCTCCAACATCCTGATGAAGTTGGACCTCGCCGACCGCACCCAGGCCGCGCTGTGGGCCGTGCGGCACGGCATCGGGGCCTGAAACACCAGGTGGGCGGGGCGGGTTGCGGCCCTATCAAAGTTATTAGCCGAACGTCGCCCCATGAGTCGGAGATTCATACTGTCGTGTAGACGTAGCCTGTTTGGCGTATCCCAGCTCCGTGCCGGGCCGTTTCCCAGTGCAGTCGTGGCGGCTGGCCACGGCATCGGCAACGAGGAGCAAGAGAAGTGAAGAACATCAAGCGAGTTGCGGCCGTCACGATCGCGGGGGTCGGTCTCGCGCTGGCGGGCGCGGGTGTCGCCTCGGCCCACGAGGGTCCGCAGGCCCAGGGTGCCGCGGTGCAGTCGCCCGGCGTCGCCGCGGGCAACGCCGTCCAGGCGCCGATCCACGTCCCCGCGAACATCTGCGGCAACACCGTCTCCGTGGTCGGCCTGCTCAACCCGGCCTTCGGCAACGTCTGCCACAACAACTGACCGTGGGAGCAGCCGCTCCGACCACCTGACCCGCGTGCCGGGCCGAACTCCGGCCCCGCGTAGGTCACTTCGGGCCGGCCCCGCCCAGCCCTGGCCGTGTGGCCGGTCCGCCCTCCATATCCACCGTCGTTTTCGGCCCTGTGCCACCACGTGAGGAACACGCCACCATGAACACCGTCAAAAAGGCCGCCCTTGTCCTTGCCACCACCGGTCTCGCCGTCGGCGCCGCCGCCGGTTCGGCGTTCGCCCAGGACGGCGCGCAGGCCGACGGCAAGGCCCTGAACTCCCCGGGTGTCCTCTCCGGCAACCTCGTTCAGGCCCCGGTGCACGTGCCGGTCAACATCACCGGCAACAGCGTGAACGTCGGCGGCGTGCTGAACCCCGCCTTCGGAAACCTGGGCGCCAACGGCTGACGCCACCGGCCCGGCCCCCAACGCCCGGGCCGACGGAGGACGTTGGTCCTCGAACTCTCCTCGAAGGTCCCGCCGGCCGCGCCATGGCCGGCGGGACCTTCCCGCTCACCCCCGGCCCCGCTCCCGCTCCTCCACCGCGGAGTTGTACGCCGCCACCTGCGCCCGCCGGGCCGTGCGCTCCACCGGGCGCAACGCCTCGGCACGGGCCGCGATCTGGGACGAGCTGACCGCCGCGCCGTGCTCCCGCCCGTCCCCGCCCGCTCCCCGGGCGATGTCGATCAGCGCGCCGACCCGCTGCGCCAGCTCCAACACCCGTACGGCGCGCGGCGGATAGCCCGGCGCCAGCACCTGCCGGCCGGCCTCCGCCCGCGCCCGGTAGGCCGCCAGCGCCGCGTCCGCCACCGGGCCGGAGCCGGCCACGTCGAGCCGCGCGAGCACCTCCGTCGCCTCCCGCAGCGCCTCCGCCAGCTCCCGCTCGGCCTCGCCCAGCGACGGCACGTCGGCCGGCGGCGCCTCGCGGGCCGGCAGGCAGTGCCAGACCACCTCGACGTGCACATCGGGGCCGGCCGCGCCCTCCGGGCCCGCCTCGTACACCTCCGGGACGAGCCCCAGCGCGACGCCGTGCGCCAGCACCGCCTCGCCGGCCTCCAGCGCCCGCGCGTTGAACTCCGGCGGGCCGCTCAGCCCCAGTGGATGCCCCGGCACCGGCAGCGCCACCCGCAGACCGACCGCCCCCAGCGCCCGCAGCCGCCCCAGCGCCAGCGTCAGGCCGACCGGGGCGTCCTCCCCGGGCAGGCCCAGGACGCGGTGCACCGCGTCGTCGTCCGCGATCTGGTGCGCGGCGTCATCAGGTGAGACTAGTCCGGCCAAAAGGGCATTTCCCCACGACGCCAGTCGTCCCGAGCGAGGTTCATCGAGCATGGTCCCCAGCCTAGGGAACGGCACTGACAACGAGTGGCGTAGGTTTGCAGGGGGGCTGCGCCTACCGGCGCACACGACGACGCGAGATGGCAATGGGAGACAGTGCGCTCATGAGCGATGTACTGGAGCTGGTGGACGTATCCGTGGTCCGCGAAGGACGGGCTCTGGTGGACCAGGTCTCCTGGTCGGTGAAGGAGGGGGAGCGCTGGGTGATCCTCGGCCCCAACGGAGCCGGCAAGACCACCCTGCTGAACGTCGCCTCCAGTTACCTCTTCCCGAGCACCGGCACCGCCCGGATCCTCGGCGAGCAGTTGGGCCGCGTCGACGTCTTCGACCTGCGCCCGCGCATCGGCGTCGCCGGCATCGCGCTCGCCGACAAGCTGCCGCGCCGTCAGACGGTCCTGCAGACCGTCCTCACCGCCGCCTACGGCATGACCGCCACCTGGCGCGAGGACTACGACGAGATCGACGAGCAGCGCGCCCGCGCCTTCCTCGACCGACTGGGGATGAACGCCCACCTCGACCGGAAGTTCGGCACCCTCTCCGAGGGCGAGCGCAAGCGCACCCTGATCGCCCGCGCGATGATGACCGACCCCGAGCTGCTCCTCCTGGACGAGCCCGCCGCCGGCCTCGACCTCGGTGGCCGCGAGGACCTGGTGCGCCGCCTCGGCCGGCTCGCCCGCGACCCCTACGCGCCCTCGATGATCATGGTCACCCACCACGTCGAGGAGATCCCGCCGGGCTTCACCCACGTCCTGATGATCAATCAGGGCAAGGTGCTGGCTGCCGGCCCGCTCGACCTGGAGCTCACCTCCAGCAACCTCTCCCACTGCTTCGGCCTCCCGCTCGTCGTCGAGCGCAACGGCGCCGACCGCTGGACCGCCCAGGGCCTGCCCCTGAAGTAACCCCACGATCCCAAGTGGCCGGCCACCATTGACCGTTGCACGGTCGACGGTGACCGGCCGCTGACCGATCGCGCCCTGTCCGGGAGCCGCCCGACCGATCTACCATGACCCCGTGGATCCATGGGTGTGGTGGCTGTTCGCCGCCGTGGGACTGGGCATACCGCTCGTCGTGACCGCGCTGCCCGAATTCGGGATGTTCGCGGTCGGTGCCGTCGCCGGTGCCGTCACCGCAGCGCTCGGTGGCGGCACCGTCGTGCAATTCCTGGTGTTCATCGTGGTGTCCGTCGCGCTGGTCGCCGTCGTGCGACCGATCGCCAACCGCCACCGGGGCCAGGGCCCGCACCTCGCCTCCGGCATCGAGGCCCTGAAGGGCCGGACCGCCACGGTCCTGGAGCGGGTCGACGGCGGGGCCGGCGGCCGCATCAAACTCGCCGGCGAGATCTGGTCGGCCCGCGCCCTCGACGGCGACCGGGTCTACGAACCGGGACAACAGGTGGACGTGGTGGACATCGAGGGCGCCACCGCCCTCGTCATCTGAACCGAACCCGGTGCGCGACGCCCCGCACCTCTGGAAGACTGATCAACAACAAGCCGGCCGCGGCCGGATGGGACAGCAACGAAGGGCAACGGGAGCCGCTTTGGATATCATCATCGTCCTGATCATCCTGGTGGTGCTCGTCTTCATCGCACTCCTCAAGACGATCCAGGTCATCCCCCAGGCCAGTGCGGCCATCGTCGAACGTTTCGGCCGCTACACCCGCACGCTCAACGCCGGCCTGAACATCGTCGTCCCGTTCATCGACACGGTCCGCAACCGCGTCGACCTCCGCGAGCAGGTCGTGCCGTTCCCGCCGCAGCCGGTGATCACCCAGGACAACCTCGTCGTCAACATCGACACCGTCATCTACTACCAGGTGACCGACGCCCGCGCCGCCACCTACGAAGTCGCCAGCTACATCCAGGCGATCGAGCAGCTCACCGTCACCACCCTCCGCAACATCATCGGCGGCATGGACCTCGAACGGACCCTGACCTCCCGCGAGGAGATCAACGCGGCGCTCCGCGGTGTCCTCGACGAGGCCACCGGCAAGTGGGGCATCCGCGTCAACCGCGTCGAGCTCAAGGCGATCGAGCCGCCCACCTCCATCCAGGACTCGATGGAGAAGCAGATGCGCGCCGACCGTGACAAGCGCGCCGCGATCCTCCAGGCCGAGGGCGTCCGGCAGTCCGAGATCCTCACCGCCGAGGGCCAGAAGCAGTCCGCGATCCTCCGCGCCGAGGGTGAGGCCAAGGCCGCGGCCCTGCGCGCCGAGGGCGAGGCCCAGGCGATCCGGGTGGTCTTCGAGTCCATCCACGCCGGCGACCCGGACCAGAAGCTGCTGTCGTACCAGTACCTCCAGATGCTCCCGAAGATCGCCGAGGGCGACGCCAACAAGCTCTGGATCGTCCCCAGCGAGATCGGCGACGCGCTCAAGGGCCTCGGCGGCGCCCTCGGCAACTTCAACCCCGCTGGCGGCGGCGCCTCGATCCCCCGGCCCGCCAGCCCCGAGCGGCAGGCACCCCCGATCGACTGACGCGGCCGCATCCCTCGTGCATGATCAGGGTTGCCCCCCGACCTTCTGTGGCGGGGAGGCAACCCTGATCGCGTGAGGAGCCGTGCGTGTCCCCCTGGGAAGCAGTCGCAGTCTTCGCCGCCGGACTGGGCGCCGGCACCATCAACACCGTCGTCGGCTCCGGCACCCTGATCACTTTCCCCGTCCTGCTCGCCGTCGGCCTCCCGCCGGTGACCGCCAACGTCTCCAACTCCCTTGGCCTGGTGCCCGGTTCGGTCAGCGGCGCCCTCGGGTACCGGCGCGAACTACGAGGTCAGCGCAGCCGGGTGCTGCGCCTCGGGACCGGCGCCGTCATCGGGGGCCTGGGCGGCGCGCTCCTGCTGCTCGCCCTGCCCTCCAGCGCCTTCGACGCGGTGGTCCCCGCCCTGATCGCGCTCGCGCTGGTGCTCGTCGTCGCCCAGCCCCGACTGGCCGCCGCGGTCCGCGCCCGCCACGCCCGCAACGGCACCACCGCCCACCGGGACGGCGGCCCCGCCCTGTTCACCGGCCTGCTGCTGGCCAGCGTCTACGGCGGCTACTTCGGCGCCGCCCAGGGCATCATCTACCTCTCCCTGATGGGCGTCCTACTCAGCGACGACCTCCAGCGCAGCAACGCCCTCAAGAACGTCCTCACCGCTCTCGTCAACGCAGTCGCCGCGGTCTTCTTCCTCTTCGTCGCCCGCTTCGACTGGACCGCGGTGCTCCTCATCGCCGTCGGCTCCGCGCTCGGCGGCCAGCTCGGCGCCAGGATCGGCCGCCGACTGCCGCCCACCGCGCTGCGCGCCGTGATCGTCACGGTGGGGCTGGTGGCCATCGTCCAACTCCTCACGAAATAGCGGGAGTTCCGCACCGGTGAGTCGAGCGAAGGTCACCGCCCGCCCGCGCCACTACGCCGGCAGCGCCCGCAGCCAGTCCGGCAGTTCGTCCCGTACGGACACCCCCAGGGCCGCCACCAGCGCATCCGCCGGCGTCGGCTCGAAGGGCTTCCGCAGCAGCCGCATCCCCGCCTGCTCCGGCGTCCGGTCCGCCTTGCGGTGGTTGTCCTCCCTGCACGAGGCGACGGTATTCAGCCAGGTGTCCCCGCCGCCGTGCGACCGCGGCACCACGTGGTCCACGGTCGTCGCCCGCCGCCCGCAGTACGCGCAACGATGCTGGTCACGCGCCAGCACACCCCGCCGGGACCAGGGCGCCCGTCTTCGGAACGGCACCCGTACGTATCTGCTGAGCCTGATCACCTGCGGCACCGGCACGTCCACCGAGGCCGCCCGGACCCGCAACCCCGGGTGGGCGTGCTCGACGACCGCCTTGTCCTGCATCACCAGCACCACCGCACGCCGCAGCGACACCGTCGCCAGCGGCTCGAAGCTCGCATTCAGCACCAGCGTCTCGCGCATCCCGTCCACCTCCCGGACCCTGATCGCCGCCCTGGCGAAGTGGCTCCACTCTGCAAGGGCAGGTATTCCCCGGACAACGCAATTTCCGTGTGCCACAAGGGAAATGGGGGGTTGCGGGAGCATGAAGAAGAGGTGTTCCGCGACGGGGGCGGAGCCGGCGCGCCGCCGCACGCGGCACACCGGGAAGAAGAGTGCGCTCCGGGTTCCGACCCCCGTAAAGGAACCCGGAGCGAACGGCAGCCGCACGGACGCCCCTGAGCGTACGGACGTCCGGACGGGACGCCTCCCGTGGCCCAGGGGCCACGGGGGGAGGGGCGCACACACACCGGCGCCCCGGCGCTCCGCCACTGCGGTACCAGCCGCCCGCCACCTCGTGGAGGCGGCGGTACGCGTACCACTGTGCGCGGCGGAAGCGCCGGGGCGCAACGCATTTCCCGCGGGCCGGAGAGCCGGCCCGCGGGTCAGCCGGCGGCCGGCACCTCGTACTCGCCGATCAACTGGGCCCGCCCGAGCGTGTGGAACCGTAGGTTGAAGCCGACCACCGCGGGCGAGGCGTCCGCGTCCGGCCCCAACTTCTCCTGGTCGACGGCGTACACGGTGAACACATAGCGGTGCGGCCCGTCCCCGGGCGGCGGCGCGGCGCCACCGAAGTCCCGCGTCCCGTAGTCGTTGCGGGCGTGCACGGCCCCCGCGGGAAGCCCCTTCAGGTCACCGCTGCCGGCCCCGGCCGGCAGCTCCGTCACCGACGCC